>CAMGBT010000010.1 GCA_946011725.1 uncultured Bacteroidales bacterium
GTACGGTGGTGTGGGAGGTCGCGTAGGGAAACAATCCCTACGCTCCTACCCGATTAGGTAAGGGGTAAGGGGACTAACGACGGTAGCGGTTGTAGTATGAGAGGAGTAGGGTGGTCATCGGCAGGGCGATAATCAGGCCCACGAAGCCCAGCAGCGAGCCCCAGATCGACAGGCTCAGCAGGATGATGGCCGGGTTGAGGCCCATGGTCTTGCCCATGATGCGCGGCACCAGGATGCAGTCTTGAATGACTTGCACCACCACGTACACCACTATGCAGCCCCAGAACATCGGCCAGAAGGATGCGCCCCCATCAACCGTGGAAATTAAACACAACACGGCTGTGGGAATAATCGACACCAACTGCAGGTAAGGTACCATATTCAAAAGCCCGATGAACAGGCCCAAGCCGATGGCCATCGGCAGTCCCACTATCATGAAGCCGATGGAGAAAAGAATACCCACGATGAAGGCCACAAGGGCTTGGCCGCGGAAGTAAATGTTCATGCTGTCCTTGACATCGGTAATCAGCCGAAGCACCTGTGGGCGACGGTTGACGGGCAGCAAGCGCTTGAACCCAACCACCAGCCGATCGTAGTCGAGCATGATGAACACCACGTAGAGCAGCGACATCGCCCAGTTGAGCACGCTCAGTATGATTGAAATACTGCCGGAAAGAAGTCCTTTGATGCCGGTGAAAATGAGTTTGATGTCTTGCTGAGAGATTGACTTGGCTATCGAGGCGAAGTCGATATTTTCGCGCAGGTAGTCGTGAATCACCGGCGGCACGAACGGCACCGATGACCCCATTTGGCTATACTGACTGAGCAACCCGGCGAGCTTCTGCGACTCTTCGATGAGCGACGGCACCACGAACCACACTATGCCTACCACGATGATCAGCGCCTCAATCAACGTGGCGAACACAGCCACCGCGCGCCCTTTGAGGCGCATCCATCGGCGGTTGAATTGCACGAACGGCTCAAGAATGTATGCCACAAGCCATGCCACCAAAAATGGCAGCAACACTGTGCTTAGCGAGCGTATGAACCAAATTGCCAATCCTGCAAAGATGAGTGTGATGATGATGCGAACCACGCGGTCGAACGTGTATGGACGGTCCCAAGATGATTTTGATTCCATATTATTACATTTTTCTGCAAAGATATACATTTTTTTGCAACGCAAACGAATTTATGGCAAAATATTTTAGCAAAATCAAGAAAAATCACTAAATTTGCACAATGTTTCATTTTCAATAACAATTAATCACTATGACAGAAAAAGTAAAACAATTACTGAGCGACAAGGCGTGGGCCCGTTGGGCGGTGCTTGTGCTTGTGGCTTTAATGATGTTCTTTGCTTATATGTTTGTCGACTTGATGTCGCCGTTGCAAGAACTCATTCAGAATCAACGCGGGTGGTCGCCCGACGCCTTCGGCTACTATGCCGGCGCTGAGTACATTCTCAATGTCTTCGGCTTTTTGGTAGTGGCCGGTATCATCTTGGACAAGATGGGCGTGCGCTTCACCGGCGTGCTCTCCGGCTCGCTGATGCTGGTGGGTGCATGTATCAAGCTGTATGCTGTGAGCGATATGTTCGTGGGCAGCGGCTTGGATACTTGGCTCAGCTCATGGTGGGTTGAACTCCCCGGTAGCGCCAAACTCGCCGCCTTCGGCTTCATGATTTTCGGTTGCGGCTGCGAAATGGCCGGTATCACCGTGTCGAAGACCTTGGCAAAATGGTTCGACGGCCACGAAATGGCCCTCGCCATGGGCTTGGAAATGGCTCTGGCACGCGTGGGCGTGTTCGCCATCTTCTCCATCTCGCCCCGCTTGGCTGCATGGAACGGCGCTGATCAACAAACAGTTGTAATCCCCGTGGCATTCTGCACCGCCCTGCTGCTCATCGGCTTGATTTGCTACATCGTATTCACATTCTTCGATGCTAAATTGGATAAGCAAACCGGTGCCGCCGCCTCAGAAGGCGCTTCCGAGGAAGAGTTCAAATTCAGCGACGTGGGCATCATCCTCCGCAGCAAACTCTTCTGGGTGATCGCACTGCTCTGCGTGCTCTACTACTCAGCCATCTTCCCCTTCCAACGCTATGCCACCAACATGCTGCAATGCGTGCTCGGCATGGACGCCACCAGTGCCGCCGACATCTTCCGCTGGTTCCCCATCGGCGCTGCCGCCCTCACTCCCTTCTTGGGCTTCTACCTCGACAAATACGGCAAAGGCGCAACAATGCTGATGTACGGTGCCATACTAATGATTCTGTGCCACCTTACCTTCGCCCTCCTCTTACCCCTTTACCCCAGCAAGCTCTTGGCCTACGCCGCCATCGTGATTCTCGGCATTTCGTTCTCCTTAGTGCCCGCCTCGCTGTGGCCCTCCGTGCCCCGCGTGATGGACAAACGCTATTTAGGTAGCGCCTACTCGCTCATCTTCTGGGTGCAAAACGTAGGCCTTTGCCTGGTGCCCATCATCATCGGCAAGGTGATCAAGTGGTCCAACCCCGGCATCGAAGACCCCATGCAGTACAACTACACCTCGCCCATGTTGGTGTTCGCCTCCTTTGGCGTCCTCGCTCTCTTCTTCGGCGTCTACCTCAAATACCTCAATAAGAAAAACAACTACGGCCTGGAAGACCCCGGCATCCGCAAATAATCCCCCCACAGGTAATTATTAAAAATTTGGTAGGAGTTAGGGAATTTATCCTTACGCTTCTACCAAATTATTTCTGTTAGATGCCGTGGTTGCAAATCAACTACAATCGGCTATTGAGTCTGTCATCAATCTTGTGAAAGGTATTTATATGCTTTACAAATGAGTTTCGACATCAGTAAACGACGGGCAGTAAGGAATTCTTCATAATCCATGTTTTCGAAGTCCTCCGGAATAGCGTTTTGAGCAAGGGATAATACGTATGCTTCATCACCGAGTTTTGCGCGATATTTTGTAGCATATTTCTGTGGGGCGTCATCGGAAATATCGATGTTTGTTTGATAGTCGAGGTAGGTGTAGTTTGCGACTTGGTTGCGACGACGATCTTCTAATATCCCGATGTTTGCAAGGTAGTTTTTGGGGAAGATATGATGCACGTCAAGAGCCGCTTTCAAACCGCTTGCACCCGGAGTAAGGAAAGACACTGTGGGAACATTGCTGAAAAGCACATTGTGGTGAAGGACGTTGAGCGCTGCCAGATAGCCTTTCCATGCGGGTGAAACAGTCGAGGAAGTTATTAAGTTGCTTGGCAGATTTGAGTTGAAATAGTCATCAGTAAAGGTGGTGGTTATCTCGCGATCAAGAAGATTTACAAAATCCTCCGGTGTTGAAAGGCTGCGCATATCGGTGAGCAAACTTTCAACCGTCGATTCGGGTGAGTCGGTGAAATATCCTGAAATGGTTGCCATAAAAATAAACCGGCTCATAATCTTTCGAAGTTCGAGAGGTTTTACGCCAAACTGAGTTTTGCCAATCAAAAATAGCATATAAGAAAAAATGACGGCATTTTCCGACGACACGAGGCTCTTGCGCAAATATCCGGCATTTGCCATTATATTCATGAAGGTGTGCCAGTTGTTGAGATTTGTAACAATCGAAAGAGCTTCACGGAATAAAGAAAGGTTTTTTTCTTGAACTTCGGTGGAAAACTTCTGTGTTTCGAGGTCTTTACCACGAAGTAGCATATAGGCGTAGCGAAGTCTGGCTCGACGGAATGCCAGGCCGACAGATGCGCGAATGAGGTGCACGGGGTCAACTTCAATAATGTGGTTGAATGCTGTGCCATCAGCCGGCTTGCGAGAAGCAAGACAAAACTCGTTGATGCCTTTGTGAATTTTGTTGTCATATACAGACAACAGTGTTTCGATAAAGTTTTTTTCACTGAGTTTGGTGCCGCCTGAATTGACGCGCACAAAGATTTCAGCAACATCTTCTTCGCTTGCTTTTGCTCTGACTTCAAGGGTAGGAATTTGATAGTAAAGCAAATCGAGTAGTGCGGAGATGTTTTCCTCAATTCTGATTTCCTCGTCATCGCTGAGCGACGGTTGTCCGGACCGCACTCGAGCTTCGTTCAAATTTTTAATATAAGCACGTCGGAAATAAGTTTCTTTGTGCAGTTCAGCTGCTTCGAAAGCACTGCTGATTGCACTAATCCATTCGGCGGAACGTTCGAAGGCTTGCGACCATACGGCAAATTCACAAGTAAGGGGATTAAATGAAATTTTAATGTTGCGCTCCTTGTAATCTTCATCTTTTACTTTGATGCCATATATTGCAGCCAGAAGAGCAGTGAGGCGCTGCTGACCATCAATAACCAAGTCACGCGGCGACGTATAGGATTTGTCGTTATTGCCGATATGTAAGGTGTTCTCAAAATCGGACGGAGATTCCCAAAGCATGATGTAGCCTATGGGGAAGCCCTTAATCATAGAGTCGAGCAAGTTGCGAACTTTGTTGTCTTGCCAAACGAATGGGCGCTGTAAGTCCGGCAAGCCGATGCGACCTGTCGAAACATCCGACAATAATTCCCCGACCTTACGATTTATGTGGGTGAAAATTTCTCTTGCCATCTTTAAAATTCGGTGTAGAAATAATTAATTATGATGCAAAATTACGAAAAAAAATTAACTTGAATATAAAAATAAATATGTTAGTTAGCATATTTCTACGTAAATGGCCTGAAAATTGCTATAATTGTGAACGTTTGATTCGTTGTTGCAAATATACCGAAGCGATGGTGTATAGGGGACGGTTTTCCATCCATTCTTGGTCGATATATGCTACTGACTGATACTCTTGACGACCGAAATGGTTCATAATCCAAGTCTTACCAACCTGGCGCGCGCCGAGTAGCATAAGCGGCTTACTCAATGATAAAAAATTAGCAGCGTGTTAAATGATGTGAAACTTCTGCATTTGGGATTCAGGAAGTGCCCAGATGGTCGGCCGCTGTGGGTTCTGTGGTGAGGCGGAAGCCGAACTGCGGCGCGCTCGCCGGGCCGGCGGTAGCGTTAAGCCGGGCCGGCGGTGGCGATGCGGAGGGTGGGGGTGAAGTAGGTGCGGGCCATGGATTGGATGGTGGCCGGGGTGAGGTGGCGGATGGCGGCCAGTTGGTCGGCGAAGTAGCCGGGTGGGGTGCCCACCAGGCGCGAGGTGATGTAGTAGTCGGCGGTGGTGAAGGGTGAGTCGGCGGTGGTGGCGAGGTTCGACCATGCGTAGCGGCGCAGGCGGGTGAGTTCGTCCGCGTCGATGGGTTGGTCGGCGAGCTTCTGCATCTCGAGCTTGGTTTGCTCGATGACTTGGTCGATGTAGGAGTGGTCGCACTGTGCGGCGATGTGGATGTAGCCGCCTTCGGGCGAGCCGTGCAATGCGGCGGCGATGCCGTAGGTGAGGCCGAGGTCTTCGCGGATGTTTTGCATAAGGCGTGAGCCGAAGTATCCGCCGAGAGCCATGACGGCGAGGCGCAGATTGATGTAGTCGGTATGCAGTCGGTCGATAGCCGGAATGCACATGGTGATGGCCGACTGCATAGCTTGCGGCATGGTGATGTCGACGCGCTGCGGCGCCTCGGCCTGATACTTTTGCACGCGGATAATCGGCTGCGGGTCGGCTGCCGGAAATTTGCTAAGGAAGTCGACGATGCGTGCCTCGGTTTGCGCATCGATTTGTCCGGCGAGGAAGGCGCACAGGCGTCCGCGGCCGATGATTTGCTGATGGTTGTCAACTATTTGTTGACGCGTGATTGCTTCGACTGCTTCGGCTGAATGCTGCACGGCTTCGGGATGGGAAGCGCCGCTGATGAGGCGAGTGGCTGCTTGGTTGGCAACGTAGCTGACCTTGGATTGCGTCACGCGGATATTGGCCGCGGTCTCGGCCTTCCGGCGGCTGATGGCAGCTTCGTCGAAGGTGGGATGGAAGATGATTTGGTGCAACATCTCCAGCAGTTGGGGCAATCGGTGGTTGAGGCACACCAAGGTGAGGCCGGTGTGGTGGATGGCCGGATAGCGCGAGAGGATGGCGCCATTGAAGTCGATGATATCCTCAATTTGCTCGCCGGTGAGGCCTTCGGCGCCTTCGCGCAGCGATTCCATCATGATGGCGGGGAGTTCGCGCTGCGAGAAGTCGAGTTGGCCGCCATCCCAAAGCAAGGTAAGGCGCGACACCGGTTGGTCGCCTTTGTTGATGATAGTCAGGACGATACCGTTTGGAAGGGTGATGGAGCGGCTGGAGGCGAGGTGGAGGTCGCAGATGTCGGCCACGGCGGGCGCGGTGGAACGGTCGGGATGGCTCATCGGTCGAGAATGTCGAGGTGTTTAATGGCGTTTTCGAGGTCGGTGGGAGTGTCGATGCCGATTGTGGGACAGGTGGTTACGGCGGTGCGGATTAGGAATCCGGCTTGAAGCCAGCGCAACTGTTCGAGGCTTTCGGCCAATTCGAGGGGCGACTGCGGCAGGCTGACGAGTTGGCGCAGGGTGTCGGCGCGGTAGGCGTACAGGCCCACGTGGGTGTAGAATTGTGCCGCAGCCGGCCACTGCTCTTGAGGCACATTGCGCAGGTAAGGCACCACGCTGCGCGAGAAGTAGAGCGCGCGGCCGTCGTCGCCGAGCACCACTTTGGGCGTGTTCGGGTCGTAGAGTTGTTCGAACGAGGCATCCTGCGGCACGGGGCGCACCAGGGTGGCGATTTGGCAGCCGGTGCTGTCGAAGCACTTCATCACGCTCTCGATTTGCGAGGGCGCGATGAACGGCTCGTCGCCTTGGATGTTGATGACCACGTCGGCCTTGGAGCCGGAGAGGGTGAAGGCTTCGTAGCAACGGTCGGTGCCGCTGCGGTGGGCGGTGGAGGTCATGATGGCGCGACCGCCGAAAGCTTCCACGCAGTCGAAGATGCGTTGGTCGTCGGTGGCTACGGCCACTTCGGACAACACGTTGGCCACGCGCGTGTACACGCGCTCAATCATAGTCTTCCGGCCAATGCGGGCCAGCGGTTTGCCGGGAAAGCGCGAGGATGCGTATCGAGCAGGAATGATTCCGATGAAATTCATTGTAAATGAGGATGTTAAGCGAGTTTTACATAAAGTGAGGCGGCTTCGAAGCGCACTACCACCACCTTGGCGCCGGCTGAGATGAAGTCGCCGGTGGAGGTGGCATCGAGGCGTTCGCCGTCGATTTCAATCTTGCCGGCCGGGCGCAGGTCGGTCACGGCTATGGCTTCGCGGCCCACCATTTGGGCCAACGAGGTGTCCACGCCCACGTATTCTTGGTCGATGGACTTCTGCAAAGTCAGCACGGAGCCGGCGCGGAAGCACTTCGGCCCATACTTGGAGGTGAGCAGCAGCACGGCGCCCACGGCCAGCAGGATGCCCACTAAGAACACGATCGACGCGGTGACGATCGACGAGCCGAAGCCGCCTTCGATGGCCTGCGGCGATACAATGGCGCCCAGCAGCGATACTGCGATGGCGATGATGCCTCCGATGCCGGCCACCCCGAAGCCCGGTATGACAAATATCTCAAGGGCGAGGGCCACAATGCCGATGATGAACACGATGATTACCCACGGCGCCAGCGTGCCGGTGATGACCATGGGCATAAAGTACAGAATGGCGGCCACTGTGGCCACGGCGGCGGCGAAGCCCATGCCCGGGGTGTGCATCTCCATGTAGATGCCGCCCACGATGAGCATAATCAAAACGGCACGCACGCCGGCTGAGGCGAGGAAGCCGAGAATGTCGTCGGAAGTGCTTGATTCAAAGACGGTTATCTGCGCATTGGGCATGTTGAGCTGTTCGAGCACTTGTGAAGTGTTGGAGGCGATGCCGTCGATCAGATGCAGATTGAGCGCCTCTTCAGCGGTGAAGGCCACAGCAGTGTCGGGGTTGACCATCAGCGCAGCCAAGTCGGGGTCGCGCCGCCAGCGAGCCACCGAGTCGCCCTCGGGAATGTAGCGGCCGTGGCTTATGGCTGTAGCGCGCATCACCGAACTCCAGTAGCTTTGATACTTCGGCGGCATGGGCAGTCCGTCGGCTCCAACCACCGTGGCGGCACCGATGCTTGCGCCCGGACTCATGAAGGCGGAGTCGCAGGCCAGCGCGATGAGAGCGCCGGCCGATGCGGCGTTGTGGTCGATGAACACAGCCGTGGGCACGGTGGCATTCATCAGCGCCGACCGGATGGAGTCGGCCATATCCACGGCACCTCCGTAGGTGTTGAGCCGCACCAATAGCAGGTCGTAAGGTTGTTCGGATTCGTTCACTTCGGCGATGGTGCGCGAGGTGTAGCGCCAAGCCGTGGCGTCGATCTCGTTGTCGATCGGAAGAACGTACACACGTTGAGCGGCGGCGCTCAATACCGCGCACAGGGTTATGATTGCGAAGAGGAAGTGTCGGTGCATTGTTTCTTGGAGTTAAAATATGAAGGAGCGATAATCACTCCGGCGAATAAGTAAATGTAATAGCTGAGGAGGCGCCAGAGGGTGGCCATAAGCAAGGCCACGCCCGCGGTGCCGATGATGGCGCCGTAGTAGTTGGTGAACAGCCACTCGCTCACGCCGGTGCCGCCGGGCGTGGGGCTGACCATCAGCACCACCCACACCACAAACTGGCGGGCGAATACCAACAGTTGCGAGGCCGCGGGCACGAAGGCTGCGAACAAAGCGTTGACCACGAAGTAGCGGCTGAACCACGACAGCGTGGTGGCGCCGAACACTTCCAACCACCAGCGGAATGAGCGGCCCTTGACCCACTGCGAGGTGGCCAGCAGGTTTTGCGCCGTGCCGTTGGCACTCTCTTCCCAGCGGCGAAGCCAGCGCAGGCGGAAGAGGCGACCGATGGCCGCGGCCACCCACTGCGGCCGCGCCAAGATGCCGGTGAACAGTATGGCCGTCCAAATCACGATGCCGGCGTACACCAGCCAGAAGAGTGTGGGGATGCCGGCCATCAGTCTGGATTGGTCAGAGTCAAACAATTGGTCTATCGGCAGCAATAGCACCAGCAGCGGACAGAACACCACGAAGAACATCTCGTCGAGGAACAGCGTGGTGAGGGTGAGGGCCGTGGCTCGGCCCACCTTGATGCCCTCGCGGTTGAGGTAGAAGATGGCCAAGGCGCTGCCACCAACCACCGACGGGGTGATGGCCGAGGTGAACGCGCACATAATATCGACGCGGAAGGCGCGTCGCCACGACAATGCTCGGTCGGTAATGGTGCGGAATCGCCACGCAAGGCCGAAGTCGCGCCCGACCACGAATATCAGCGCGGCCACCAGCCAAAATACGGTATTGGAATTGAGCGTGAGCATGCTCCACGCGCGCGGGTCGTAGTCGGAAACGAATAGCCACACCACCACGGCCAAGCCGATGGCGCCGGGCACCACCGCTCGCAGAAGCGTGCGTTTGAGTTGGGCATCCATCACATTAATAATACCGCATTACGTAACGAGGCAGTAGCGGCCACTGGGTCGGGAGCATCGGTGATAGCTTTGCTCACGGCCACGCCTTTGAACCCGCTCATGATCGTGTCGGCCGCCTCCGTATTGTTGAACTCGCCTTGCGCCACCACGGGCAGCGTCGATGACGCAGTCTTGATGAACGTGGCACGCTCTTCGGCGGTGAACCGCGCCGGCAGGTAGGCGAAGTCGATGTCGGCCTTGGCGAGCGTTGTCAGCACTGCCGGGTCCACCACTTCGAGGCCGATGATGGCCTCCGGACCGATTTTCTCGCGCAGCTCGAAAGCCGTAGCCGGGTTGGCGGTTTGGTATTGGAGCGAGAGGCGCACACCGTGCACGCCCAGCTCGGCCGCCAACTCGGGGCGGTCGTCGATGGTGAGAATGCGGCCCGCTTCGCGGCACACGTCCAGCACTCCTTCCTGCATCACGGCCTTCAACTCGTGGTCGGAAAGTTCCGGCATATGCACACAAATCCACTCGCAGCCGCCTTCAATAGCCATCTGCGCTAACTCGGCGGCGGAGTATCGCTCACTGTGTGAAAGTATGTATTGCAGCATAAATTTTCAGTAATTTTTTCGCAAATTTACAAAACATTGCGCGGATATGCAATAATATAAGGATAAAAAAGCGGAAAAGGATTAAGAAGATTTGCACATTCAGCGAAAAATGGCTAAATTTGCAGAAAAAATATGCCCAAATAGCTGCCTAAAGATTACGAATAATCATTTCAAACAAACCATGGAAGGATATTGGGATGTTGAACCCAAAATTAAGTCGCTGTCGTTCCCAAAACGAGGCAAATTTCAGGTGGATTTGCAGGATGGTCGGTCTATCATTATGCCGATTTCCGCTTTCCCCTCTATGCGAAAAGTGCCTGTGAAGGAGCGCAACCAATGGTATCTCATTGGCGGCGGAGTCACTTGGGACTCGTGCCCCGAGGTGATTCATATCGAACAAATATTGGGTAACTTTAATAACTATGCTCACGAACGTTGATATAGCAAAACGTAAATATCATGACAAAAATTGGATCTGTAATGACCCGGGTGGGTCGGAAAGCGCTGCTGTTGGGCAGCGGAGAATTAGGTAAGGAAGTGGCCATCGAACTTCAACGCTACGGTGTGGAAGTGGTGGCGTGCGACAAGTATGAGAACGCGCCGGCCATGCAGGTGGCTCACCGAAGCCACGTGTTCAGCATGCTCGACGGCGGTGCTCTGCGCCATGTAATCGAGCTGGAGAAGCCTGACCACATCATCCCCGAGGTGGAAGCAATCGCCACACCGGAATTGGTGAAGTTGGAGCAAGAAGGTTACCACGTAACTCCCACTGCACGTGCCGCTTACCTCACCATGAACCGCGAAGGTATCCGTCGTTTGGCCGCCGAAGAGTTGGGCTTGCCCACGTCGCCTTACCGCTTCGCCGACACCTACGAAGAATTCCGCGCCGCCATCGATGAAATCGGTTTGCCGTGTGTGGTGAAGCCGGTGATGAGCTCCTCGGGCCATGGTCAAAGCACCATCAAAACCGCTGACCAAATCGATGCCGCATGGCACGAAGCCATGGAAGGCGGACGCGCTGGCGCCGGCCGCGTGATTGTGGAAGGCTTCGTGAAGTTCGACTACGAAATCACCCTGCTCACCGTGCGCTCATGCTCCGGCACCACCTATTGCCAACCCATCGGCCACATTCAGGTCAACGGCGACTATCGCCAGTCGTGGCAACCGCAACCGATGACCGCCGACGCCTTGGCCCAAGCACAAGACATTGCCAAGCGCATCACCGACGCTCTGGGCGGCTATGGCATCTTCGGCGTGGAGCTGTTTGTGAAAGGCAACGAGGTGATTTTCAGCGAAGTATCGCCTCGCCCGCACGACACCGGTATGGTGACCATGATCTCGCAAGATGTGAGCGAATTTGCCCTCCACGCTCGCGCTCTCCTCGGCCTGCCCGTGCCCGAGATCCGCTTCTACGGCCCGTCGGCTTCGATGGCCGTGGTGGTGGAAGGCGACACCGACAAGATCGAGATGGACAACCTCCAAGAGGTGCTGGCAGAAGGCGGCGTACAGATGCGCATATTCGGCAAGCCCGAAATCAAGGGCCACCGCCGCATGGGTGTTATCCTCGCCACCGCCGACACGCTCGACGAGGCTCGCGCCAAAGCTCAACGCGCTTACGACGCTTTGAAAGTCAATGTGTTGCCCCGCTAACTATATGGAAATCAAACGACTGACTATAATGCTGCGCGTGGCCGATGTGGCCCGCGCAGACATTATGCTCGTGCCCGAGCGAGTGTACTACCGCTTCGTCACCGAAGATTCGCTCGAAGATGGCGAGCTCGCCGCCGTGCCCGACTTCGCCGCCGTGGCGTCCGAGCTGATTGAAGCCGCCAAAGCTGCCGAAGGTGAAAATCCGCTTGCCGACGGCATGCTTATGCAAGTGTTTGTAAACAACCGCCTTAGCACCGACGCCGTGAGCGAACAAAGCCTCCGACGCATGGTGCAACGCCTGCTCCCCATCGCCGCCGAGTTCCAATTCCTCCACGGCTTCCTCAGTTAGACCAATTATTACTGAGGCCCCGGCTTGATAGTAGAGCATACGAAATAACGAAGGAACGAAATGACGAAAATTCGTTCCTTCGTTTTCGTTAAAGCCGTTGTCAAGCGGGGCTGAGGCGGAAGAGGGCGGCGGCGTTGGCGGTGGTGACGTCGGATACCTCAGTGGCGGTGCGGTCAAGTGCTTGGGCTATGTGGGCGCAGGTGTAGGATAAGTAGGCGCTTTCGTTGCGTCGGCCGCGCTTGGGCACCGGAGCCAGGTAGGGCGAATCGGTTTCGAGCAGGATGCGGTCGAGGCCGATGACGGGCAAAACCTCGCGCAGTTTGGAGTTCTTGAATGTTACGATGCCGTTGATGCCGAAGTAGTAGTCGCCAAGGCGGCGGATGGCTTGCACGTCGGTCGCCGTGCCGCTGAAGCTATGGAACACTGCCGGCACTCCGGGGTGGCCGCTGAGCACTTCGAGCGTCTCAGCCAACCCCTCGCGGCAGTGGATGATGATAGGCAGGTTAAGTTGCTGGGCTAAAGCCACTTGGCGGTCGAATACCTGCATCTGCTTGTCGCGATATGTGGCATCCCAATATAGGTCGATGCCGATTTCGCCCACGGCCACGTAGCCATGGTCAGCGCGGTTGAAGCGCTCCAACACGGATTCCAGCGCCTCGTCACTGTGGTCGTTGACCTCCGTGGGGTGAAAGCCCATGGCCACGGAAATCTGTTCGGGAAACTGCGCGGCAAGAGCCTCCATCGGTTGCACGGTGGTGTGGTCCACGTTGGGGAAAATCATATGGTGCACGCCGTTGGCCAAGGCGCGTTGCACAGCAGCTACGCCTCCGCCGTCGGGGTCGAACTCGGGGAGGTATAGATGGGTGTGGGTGTCGATCATAATCAGCTGTGGCGCAGAGCCATGGTAGCGGCCAAGCCGGTGAACCAAATCTTGTAGTTGTCGGGAATGTCGGCCAGGGCGATTGAGGCGATGGCGCGGCTATGGTACTTCTCAATCAGCGCGTTGCAACGCAGGGGTATGAGCAGACGGTCGTACACGCGGCGCACGCGGCTCACCAACGCGCCGCGGGTCTTGGCCAATTCGAATGACTCTCGGATGCCGGTGGGGTCCTCCTCCATGGCAGTGATAAACATCCATGTCTTCTTTCGATTTACGATGTCACTACCGATGTCCTTGCCCAGCTCGTTGGCTTTGCCGTAGACATCCAACCAGTCATCGCGCAGTTGGAAAGCCAAGCCTAAGTTCACGCCGTACTCATACAGTGAGTCCACCACTTCCTTCGATGCGCCGGCCATGATGGCGCCCATGGCGCACGATGCGGCCAGCAGAACGCCGGTTTTGAGGCGGATGGTGCGCATGTATTGCTTAATGGTGATGTTGTCGCGCTTTTCGAAATATGTGTCGAATTGCTGACCTTCGTAAATCTCGATGGAGGTGCGGTTGAACAGCTCCAACACCTGTGGCAAGCGCTCTGCCGGACAGTCGGTGACCAAGCGCTGATAAGCCATGGTTAGCAGCGTGTCGCCGGAAAGAATGGCTTGCACATCGCCCCAGCGGTGGAACACGGTGGGACGGCCGCGACGCTTTGACGAGCGGTCCATCACATCGTCGTGGATAAGGGTGAAGTTGTGGAACATCTCCATCGCAATTGCCTGATTGATAGCCTGCTCGGGGCGTCCGCCGCAGGCTTCGCAGGCTGCTAAAGTCAGCATCGGACGCAATCGCTTTCCTCCACCGCTAAGAGTGTAACTGATAGGACGATACAATGTGGCCGGTGCAGCCGGATACTCAATGCCGCTAAGATACTCTTCGATCATTTGCAGCCATTCTTTCTGATTGATGACGCTCATAAGTTTACAATTTTTTCACTGCAAAGTTAATAAAATATAGTTCTAAATCCTAATATTTAACATACTTTAACTCGCGTAATCGACTGTGTATAACTACTCTGGTAGTGATAGGTGGTTAAACGAAAGCATTTAACACGCAGCGCAGCTCAACCGCCTGAGCCGAGCTGCGCTGATTATATGCAGGGTGGGGGGATTATTGCTGATCTAAGAGCAGGTTGTAGCTATCGAAATCCACTTTGGCTTCCACTTGGTAGGTGATCATGCCGCGGAAGTCGCATTTGAAAGCGATTGTGCCGCCTTTGCCGGGGGTGAGGTGGATGTTGACGTCGGAGATGGCGTAGGACGGTTGCGGGGTGCCGGCGATTTCGGGGATGAGAGAGTAATCGCGTACCACTAATGAGCCGTCCGGTTCGAATGCCATGGGCATCTTGATGAAGTCGATGTCGAGCGCCGGCATCTTGTCGGCGAATGCAGCCTTGGTGATGTTGAGGTTAGCAACCTGGGTGGCTGCATCGAAGGAGAACACGTAGCCGGTTTTCGAGCTGAAGAATGTTTCACCTTGGGGGTTGGTGGTGGAGGTGGTGCCGCTCAGGAACATCGGTGCACGCGAGCCGCACACTTTGAAGCGGCCATCGATTACGAATGTGAATTCCAGCGCGGGATCGTAAGCACCTACGTAGTCGGCGAAGTCCATGCGGTCGAGCCAGCGCATCTTCAAATCGGAGATTGACACGGCGGTTTGAGTGGAGAGCCCGGCTTGCGGTTTGGCCAAAAGGATTTCCGACCACTTGTCAGAAGCAATGGTCCACTTCATATCGCTGAGGGTGAGGTTGGGGTAAGCCGAGCCGTTGAGCGACAGGCCGCTGATGACGGCGGTGCCAATGGCGTTGGTCCAGTCGAGTTCTAACTTTATGGTTACGGGCGTGCACACCGATTGGTTGCCGCTTTGAAGGTCGGTTACCACGGCATAGCAACGCAGGAATGTTTGTTCGGTTACGATCTCTTGCGACGGTTCATCGTTGTCATTGCATGCGGTGAAGGCTATTGAACACAGCATTATAGCCATCAGCGCAAAAATAGATTTAATCTTAAACATTTTGAGTGAAAAATTGTATAGTTTTTAAAATCGGCTGCAAAGTTACGAAATACTTTTGATATTTAACGTATGATTAACTATTTTTTAGCAAATCGCTAATAATCGTTATGCTTCTCCAACCGTGGCTTCAATATCTAATCCCGGAATTAGCCCATTTTCCTACTAAAAATCGCTTCTTACAAGCCCAGAAGTACAATATTGTCAACCAAAACATGACGCCGAATTCGCTTAACACAAGGTGAATAAATGCGTAATATTTGGTCGTGATGACTGAATTTTGAAAAATCGGACGAATTTGTTTGTTACTTTGCACTTGCAGGTTGACTCTACACGTGAATTTTTCTGCACTTTTGTTTGGGTATTCAAAGAAAAATGGCTAACTTTGCACATCGACTAACTCAAAACTATCTATACGTCAAATGGCAACAAAACCGTTTAAATATCAACCGATGTTTCCCCTCGGTAAAGACACCACCGAGTACTATCATCTTACCTCCGACTATGTGAAAGTGGAAAACTGGGGTGGCCACGAATTCCTGGTAATCGACCCCGAAGCCCTCACAGTGTTGGCCCGTCAGTGCACCCACGACAACGCTTTCATGCTCCGTCGCGAACACAATGCCATGGTGGCTTCCATCCTCAGCGACCCCGATGCCAGCGAAAACGATAAGTTCGTGGCGCTCACCATGTTGCGCAACGCCGAAGTAGCCGCCAAAGGCCAACTGCCTTTCTGCCAAGACACCGGCACTGCCGTAATCCACGGCGAAAAAGGTCAGTTCGTGTTCACCGGTTGCGACGACGCCGAGTACCTCTCCAAAGGTGTGTACCTCACCTACACCGAGGACAACCTCCGCTACAGCCAGAACGCGCCCCTCAACATGTACGATGAGGTCAACACCGGTTGCAACCTCCCCGCCCAAATCGACATCCACGCCGGCGAAGACGACGAATACCACTTCCTCTTCGTGGCCAAAGGTGGCGGCTCAGCCAACAAAACCTACCTCTATCAAGAAACCAAAGCGCTGCTCAACCCCGAACGCCTCATCCCCTTCCTCGTGGAAAAAATGCGCTCCTTGGGCACCGCCGCTTGCCCCCCTTACCACATCGCTTTTGTAATCGGTGGCACCTCCGCCGAAAAGAACCTCGAAGTGGTGAAGAAAGCTTCCGTTAAATACCTCGACAACCTGCCCACTCAAGGCAACGAACTCGGCCACGCCTTCCGCGACCTCGAACTCGAAGCCATCCTCAAAAAAGAAGCTGAACGCCTCGGCCTTGGCGCCCAATTCGGCGGCAAAGCTTTCGCCCACGACATCCGCGTGGTACGTCTACCCCGCCACGGCGCTTCCTGCCCCGTCGGCCTTGGCGTTAGCTGCTCCGCCGACCGCAATATCAAGGCCAAAATCAACCGTGAAGGTCTGTGGATCGAACGCCTCGATTCCAACCCCGGCGAACTCATCCCCGAAGAACTCCGCAAACCGGGCGAAAGCACTGCCGTGCAAATCGACCTCAACCGCCCCATGGCTGAAGTGCTCGCCGAACTGACCAAGTACCCCGTGTCGACCCGCCTCTCGCTCCGTGGCACCATCATCGTAGGTCGCGACATCGCGCACGCCAAAATCAAAGAACGCCTCGACAAAGGCGAACCCATGCCCCAATACCTCAAGGATCACCCCATCTACTACGCCGGTCCGGCCAAGACTCCCGAAGGCATGCCCTCTGGCTCGTTCGGCCCCACCACCGCAGGCCGCATGGACTCCTACGTTGACCAATTCCAAGCTGCCGGCGGCGCCATGATCATGATCGCCAAGGGCAACCGCTCTCAGCAAGTAACCGACGCCTGCAAACGCCACGGCGGCTTCTACCTCGGCTCCATCGGCGGCCCCGCTGCTGTCCTCGCCCAAAACTCCATCAAGAAAGTGGAACTCCTCGAGTACCCCGAACTCGGCATGGAAGCCATCTGGAAAATCGAAGTGGAAGACTTCCCCGCCTTCATCCTCGTTGATGACAAAGGCAACGACTTCTTCACACAAATCTTCGCCAAGTGCCAAGGCTGCGCCCTGAAGAAATAATCCACCTCACTCGCAAAATAAGCGACCTGTAAGAATAAGCCCAATAAGCCTGATTAGCCAAATTAGACTTATTGGGCTAATTCAATTTTTTTACCGGAAATTATTTTGTCGTCTGCAAATTTTTTGCTAATTTTAGCGAAGAATTCTAACCCACACATTATTATGTCAGATTATACACTTTCGCCCTGCACAATTGTCCGTAGCCCCAAGCGCGCTTACACCATCCGTCGCGTTCTTGGGCAGGGTGGTTTCGGCATCACATATTTGGTTGACACCCCACTAAAGATGGGCAACATCACCTTCAAAGGTAAGTTCGCACTTAAAGAACTGTTTGTCAGCGTCTACTGCCACCGTGGTGACAACTCTTGCGAGGTGGGCTATGACAAATCCAAGGCGCAGGAACTGGCGCGATTCAAGAAGTCATTCGTGAGCGAAGCTGAGCGCCTGCAGCGCCTCGGCCTCAGCCACAAGCATATCGTCAACGTGGACGAAGTGTTCGAAGCCAACGGCACTGCCTACTATGTGATGGAGTACCTCGAAGGCGATACTTTAGAAAAATTCGTAGCCAAACACGGCGGCCGGCTCACTTTTGCGCAGGCATCCGAGCTGTTGCGGCCCATCTGCGACGCCGTGGCCATGCTGCATGCCAACAACGTGGCCCACTACGACATCAAGCCGCAAAACATTATCATCCAGCAAGATGAGGACGGCATTCGGCCCGTGCTTATCGACTTCGGCCTCGCCAAGCACTACGACGACCAAGGCAATGCCACCTCCACCGGCATCGCCGGCTACTCCCACGGCTACGCGCCCATCGAACAGTTGGCCGGCCTGCAGTCCTTCTCCCCGGCCACTGACGTCTACGCCCTCGCCGGAACCTTCGTCTACTGCCTCACCGGTCACGCTCCCGCCAAGGCTCTCGAACTCAACCGCGACGCCCTGCGCAACGAGTTGCAAAGCCTTGGTCTCGACGTCATCCGCACCGGCGCTCTGCTCAAAGCCATGGCCCTCCTCGCCACCGACCGCACACCCAACGCCGCCGCCTTCCGCGACGTAATCTTTGCCGTAACTACCGAGGTATCACCTTCCTTCAACACGCCCGAGCCGAAAGTGACCGTCTTGGATGATGAAGAGGAAACCCTTCAAGCCATGGAGGAATACTACGCCTACATGGAGCAAGCCGCCAAGTCTGAGCCCTATCGCACCCAGCCGCGCAACCTCGACCTGCAAGCCACCCTTAATGGCCACCCATACTACTTCACCGTCGACGAATGGCAAGCCCTCCCCGCCACCGAGCAAACCCGCTTCGAAAAGCAGGGCTTAGTAATCGACCTCAACGGCCAGCGCTTCCTAACAAAGCTGAATAAGGAGCGCCACGGCACCGGATACGAGTGGCCTTATCCCGAGTGGTTTACTTTGGATGAGGCAAAACAGTGGGTAAGCCGCATGGGCAGTGGCTGGCGTCTCCCGACCAAAGACGAAGGCAAAGCAATGGCTAATCAATATGAAGCTGTTTGCGCTGCTATCAAAGCCTTCGGCGGAGATGATGACCCCGAAATCTTTTATTATTGGACAAGTACTGAATCTGACGCCTCCGAGGCGTGGTGTTTCGTTCTCGCCAGTGGCGGCGTCAACGTCAGCTACAAGAGGGGCAGCATCTGCGTGCGTGCCGTGCGCGCGATATAAACCCTTTTCGACTTTGACACTTGATGGCTTTCTGTCGCCGCACCCGTGCGGCGCCGAAAGCCATCACCTCGCCCTCCCCCTCCGCGCTAAAACAAACAACGTAACCCACGGTCAGCCGGCTGCTGACACCCAGCAAACGGTTCAACGAGGGTTTATGTTATACCGATTTTGTTGACGCCGTGGCGTCATACCGGCTATCTTATAACAAATATTCAATTTATTGATACATAGCTATTTATAAATTGCCGCGGAGCGGCTTTGATGCGCCGGAGGTGCTATATTTTCGTTAGCCCCCGGGTGCTACCGCGGAGCGGTTGCTCCCGGGGGGCGTTTAGGATTCCGTTCCCCGGAGGGAATCTATGCACACACCTTGACCCAGAACCACCCACCTTCCGCCGAGATCCCCTCCGGGGAACGGTTGATGGGACATGCCTACCGTGGGTAGGAAGCGCTGCGCGCTACCAACCCACGGCTTACGAAAATATAGCGCCTCCGGCGCATTAGATGCCCTCCGGGCAAATATGCCGCACCCTTGCAGCAGGTTAACCAAGGTTTATGTTATACCGATTTTGTTGGCAGCGTGGCCATTTGGATTCCTTGCACGCTGTGGTGATGCTTCTTATCTTCTGCGGCTCTGCGGTAGAGGCATAAAAAAAGCGGCCGGGGGCCGCTTTTTTTATGGGGTTGGGTAGGGTTATTCTGCTGCGTTGAGAAGCTCGATCATCTTGATGGCGGACACGGGGATGCGGGTGCCGGGGCCGAAGATGGCGGCCACGCCTGCTTTGTACAGGAAGTCGTAGTCTTGTGCGGGGATTACGCCGCCGGCAACTACCATGATGTCGGGACGGCCGAGTTTCTCCAATTCGGCAATTACTTGGGGCACGAGGGTCTTGTGGCCTGCTGCCAAGGAGCTTACGC
This sequence comes from uncultured Bacteroidales bacterium, assembly GCA_946011725.1. Taxonomy (GTDB): domain Bacteria; phylum Bacteroidota; class Bacteroidia; order Bacteroidales; family Muribaculaceae; genus CAG-873. The sequence goes on from CAMGBT010000010.1 coordinate 19,626, forward strand.
CGAGGATGTGCACGTCGTTTTCAACGGCTTGGCGGGCTGCTTCTTCGGGGGTTTGGAACAGGGGACCCATGTCGACGTCGAAGCCGCAGTCGGCATAACCGGTGGCAACGACTTTGGCGCCGCGGTCGTGACCGTCTTGGCCCATTTTGGCAATCATGATGCGAGGTTGACGACCTTCGCGTTTGGCGAATTCTTCGCACATTTGTTGAGCGCGAACGAATTCGGGATCGGATTTGGTTTCTGCTGAGTACACGCCTGAAATTGTTCTGATTACTGCTTTGTAACGGCCGACAACTTCTTCGCATGCGTCGGAGATTTCGCCTAAGGAAGCGCGGAGGCCGGCTGCTTTGACGGCGAGGTCGAGCAGGTTGCCTTGTTTGGTGCGAACGCATTCGGTGATGGCTGCGAGGGCTTCCTTCACCTTGGCTTCGTCGCGGTGAGCGCGCAGATCGTTGAGGCGTTCGATTTGCTCGGTGCGCACTTGAGTGTTGTCGATTTCGAGGATGTCGATGGGATCTTCGTGATCCAAACGATACTTGTTGATACCAACGATGGTTTGGCGACCGGAGTCGATGCGGGCTTGAGTGCGGGCAGCGGCTTCTTCGATGCGCATTTTGGGCAGACCGGTTTCGATAGCTTTGGCCATGCCGCCGAGCTTTTCGATTTCTTGGATGTGTTCCCAAGCGCGGTGAGCGATTTCGTTGGTGAGGGCTTCTACATAGTAAGAACCGGCCCAGGGGTCAACTTGCTTGGTGACCATGGTCTCTTCTTGGATGTAGATTTGGGTGTTACGGGCGATACGTGCGGAGAAGTCGGTGGGCAGGGCGATGGCTTCGTCCAGAGCGTTGGTGTGGAGCGACTGGGTGTGGCCCAGAGCGGCTCCCATGGCTTCGATGCAGGTACGGCCAACGTTGTTGAACGGGTCTTGCTCGGTGAGCGACCAACCGGAGGTTTGCGAGTGGGTACGCAGAGCCAACGATTTGGGGTTCTTGGGGTTGAATTGTTTTACAATCTTGGCCCAGAGCATACGGGCGGCGCGCATTTTGGCCACTTCCATGAAGAAGTTCATGCCGATAGCCCAGAAGAACGACAAGCGGGGCGCGAATGCGTCAATGTCCATACCGGCGTTCACACCGGCGCGGAGGTATTCGAGACCGTCGGCCAGGGTGTAAGCGAGTTCGATGTCGCAGGTGGCGCCGGCTTCTTGCATGTGATAGCCCGAGATGGAGATGGAGTTGAACTTGGGCATGTTCTGCGAGGTGTACTCGAATATGTCGGCGATAATTCGCATGGAGAATTCAGGCGGGTAGATGTAGGTGTTGCGCACCATGAATTCTTTGAGGATGTCGTTTTGGATGGTACCGGCCATTTCTTCGAGTTTGGCACCTTGTTCCAAGCCGGCGTTGATGTAGAAGGCGAGTACGGGGAGCACGGCGCCGTTCATGGTCATCGACACGGACATTTTGTTTAAGGGGATACCGTCGAAGAGGACCTTCATGTCTTCGAGGGAGCAGATTGACACACCTGCTTTACCTACGTCGCCCACTACGCGGGGGTGGTCGGCGTCATAGCCGCGGTGAGTGGCAAGGTCGAATGCCACGGAGAGGCCTTTTTGACCGGCGGCAAGGTTGCGGCGGTAGAAGGCGTTGGATTCGGCGGCGGTGGAGAAGCCGGCGTATTGACGGATGGTCCAGGGGCGCAGGGGGTACATGGCGCTGTACGGACCACGCAGGAAGGGAGGAATACCGGATACGTAGTTGAGGTGTTCGAGGCCTTCGAGGTCGTGTTTGGTGTAGATGGGTTTTACAGGAATCAGTTCGGGGGTGAGCCAGTCTTGCTCGGGGTTGGCAGCCACGGCACAGTGCTGAGCGCCGAATGAATCTTTGGTGATGTCGATATGTGAAAAATCGGGTCTCATAACTATTTGTTTACCGGGTTATTATTTAAGAAGACGGGCATTGAAGTCGCGAAGGGTTTCGAGCACGTTGCAGCGCACGTGAACGAAGTCGTTGATACCCACGGCGCGGAGGTCGTCGGAGCAGGCGGGAGCGCCGGCCACTACGAATTGAGCGCGACCGTTGAGGTACTTGAATGCTTCGGGAGCGAGGGTGGCGTATTCGTCGTCGGAGGAGCAGAGCACGATCACGTCGGCTTGCTTTTCGAGGGCGGCGTCGATGCCTTGTTCCACGGTTTCGAAGCCGAGGTTGTCGATGATTTCATAACCGGCGCAGCCGAAGAAGTTGGTGGAGAACTGAGCGCGAGCCAGACGCATGGCCAAGTTGCCGATGGTGAGCATGAACACTTTGGGGCGTTTGGCGGCAGCTTCGGTGGCGAGGCGGAGTTCTTCGAAGTCGCTGGCAGCACGTTTGCCGCAGAGGGCGCGTTCGGAGTCGACGGTGCAACCGCAGTGGCAAGCGCATTGTTGTGCTTGAACCTTTTGTGCGGCGAGTTCGTTGATGTTGGGGTATTGGTTGGTGCCGAGGAGGATTTCTTTGCGGCGAGCCACGTCGGTGTGGTGCTTTTTGCAGCTTTCGTTCACGGCGTCTTGCACTTTGTGAGCGTCTACAGCGGCGAAGAAGCCACCATTAGCTTCCACGTCGAGGAAGAGTTTCCACGCTTCTTTGGCGATGGCCACGGTGAGGGTTTCTACATAGTAGGAACCGCCGGCGGGGTCAACTACTTTGTCCAAGTGGCTTTCTTCCTTGAGGAGGAATTGTTGGTTGCGGGCGATGCGTTCGGAAAATGCGTCGGGGCGTTGGAAAGCTACGTCGAAGGGGGTGGTGGTGATGGAGTCAACACCGGCCAGGGCAGCCGACATGGTTTCGGTTTGGCTACGGAGCAGGTTGACGTGAGCGTCAAACAGGGTTTGGTTGAAGCGCGAAGTGGAAGCGTGCACGTGCATCTTGGCGCTGCAGGGGCATTCGGGTTTGTATTGAGCCACGATTTGAGCCCAGAGCATGCGAGCGGCGCGGAATTTGGCGATTTCCATGAAGTAGTTAGAGGAAATGCCCATGTTGAATTTGATGCGGCGAGCCACTTGGTCCACGGTGAGGCCGGCGTCGGTGAGTTGTGACAGCCAGTCGGCACCCCAAGCGAGAGCGTAGCCCAGTTCTTGGTAGATGTAAGCACCGCTGTCGGCTAACAATACGGAGTCAACGGCGAAGAGCTTAAGGCCTTTGACGTCGGCGGCAGCTTCAACGAGTGCTTTGGATGTTTCAACCACGGCTTTGAGGTCGCAGTCTTTGCCTTTGCGGAATACGCCGCGCAGGGGATCGTAGTCGATAGCGCCGCGGAAGGTGTCGGCAGCGCCGGCGGCTTTCACCACTTCCACCAGGGCCTTGGTCAGGTTGAGGGCTTTGCAGCGGCAGGTGTGGAAGTTGATTTCCACCTTGGTGAGGTCGATGTCTTTCAGCAGGACGTTGAGCACTTCCACCGAGGGTTCTTCCACATGGAAGCCGAGGGAAGTCACGCCTTTGGTGAGGACGTCGCGGGCGGTGGCGTTGGCTGCGGCGGGGTCGGTGTCAAGGATTTCCTGACGGGTGAGCCAGTCGTTGTCGGTGCGAGTGCCGCGCACGAAGGGGAATTCGCCGGGGAGCGAGTCGGTAGTTTTTAAATCTGCGATGTCTTCGGCGCGGTAGATAGGCTGCACGTTGAAGCCTTCGTTGGTGCGCCAAACGAGTTTCTTTTCGAAGTCGGCGCCTTTGAGATCGGCTTCGACTTTGGCGCGCCATTCTTCATAGCTTACGCCCGGAAACTGTTCGAACAATTTTTCAGGTTTTTCTGCCATAACTTTTGAATAGTTATCTATGATTTAGGGATAAATAATTCACTAAATGATATAAGGTAAAGCACAGGGTGCCTATTTGGGGGCAAAGTTAGTAAATTTTTATAATTAAAGCAAAAAAGAAACGAAAAATGCGCCGAAAAAAGGTAAAAAAAGCGTTTAGGGGTGCTCAATTGGTGGAATTTTGGTTAAAAACGGTAGGAAAAGCGTAGGCGCACCGGCTTGTGGAGTCGGTGCGCCGCTTAACGGGAGAGAGGGGAATGGGTGGTAGGCCGGTTATTCGTCGCTGTCATCGTCATCATCGGTGATGGCCTCGCCGGTGAGGGCGGTGTTGGAAATTTTGCCATCGATGAACACGAGACTGAAATCAGATTGGTCGTAGTTGAGCACTACCATCTTAGTGAATGTTACGTAGGTGGAGTCGGTGGGTTGCACGTAGATTGTGGCGCGTTCGTTGTCGCATCGTTGATCCACCACCACTTCCATATTCAGCCGGTTGATGATTTCTGATGACATTGAAACCAAGCGGGTTACGGTGGCGGTTGAACCGTCTTCATTCGTAATTACTTCGATTGATTTAATGTTGCGGATGTCCAAGTCCACTTGATCAGAGACGTTCGATAGGATATTATCACCGGCTAACATCATCACTGAGCGGCCAATATAGACGCTCTCGACTCCGGGCAGCTCGGCCAATTGACTGAAGTAGCGAGTCTGCGCGCAGGAGGTTAATGATGTAAATGCTATACAAGCGATTAAAACTATACGAAGAATTGAATGTTTCATTGTCGTAAGGAGTTAAGCGAGTTGTTAATGGAATTGAGGGCGGGGTCGATAGCTGCGGGCGCTTGGGAGGCTTGAGCGATGGTTTGGCGAGCGCGGATGAGGGTGGAGGCAAGAATTTGGGCGGCCTCTTCGGGGTCGGTGACCTCGCGAGTGTGCGAGGGTTGAGCAGCCGCTACTTGCTGTGCCGGTTGCCGTTGAACAGCGTCAACAGGCTGCGGCGTGGCTGTGGGTGCGGTTGCGGTGTTGGCCGGCTGCGCCTGCGGTAGTTCAGCCGGTTGCTGCCGAACTGTCTCCACGGTGTCAACCTTGGCCACGAGCTGTTGGACGGGTTGTGCGGTGCCGTTCGAATTGAGGAGCCACATCGCGGCGACGGCGATGACAGCCACGGCGGCAGCGGCCGCGTGCCAAAGGCGTATTCCGTGCCATATGGCGCGGCGCGGCGAGCCGCAGGTGGCTGCGAGGATGCGTTGCTCCATGTCGGCCGGCTCTTCGATGGCGGCGGCATCGGCCATGGCGAGGATGATGGCGCGGTCGGCCTCAAACTCGGGGTCGAGTTGCGGGTGAGTGCGGAAGTAGTCTGTCAAAGCCTCAATAACCTCGGGTGCGGCCGTGGCGGCATAGAATTGCTCCAAAGCCTCGCGAAGTTGGGCCGATGATGTAATGGTGAGCTTGTTCATTGCTTGAGATTTTGATAGAGTTGTTTGATTTTCTGACGCGAGCGGCTGAGAATTTGTCGCACATTGTCGTTAGATAAGCCGGTGGCGGAAGCTATCTCGGCGGTAGAGAGATTTTGGTAAATGCTCATTCGGGTGACTTGGCGATATTTAGCGGGCAATTCTTCCACAATTTGAGCGATTACTTCGAGGTCGGAAGGGGAACGCGGTTCGTCGGCAGGAGGATCGGAGACGGCGGTGAGGTCCACAGCGGGATGAGCCGAACGGCGGCGTTGCACATCGAGCGCTTGGTTACGGAGGGTGGCGAACGCGTAGGCTTGGACGTTGGTGAGGTCATCGAGCGCATCGGCATTCTGCCAGAGCTTCACCATGGTGTCTTGCACCGCGTCGGCGGCATCGTCGGCATTGCCGAGGATTGCCACCGCCGCCCGAAACATGCTCGGGTGCATCACCACGATTCGTTGCTGAAACTCCGTTGCGTTCATGTCAGTTCATCCTTCATTCACAAATATAACGAACCAACCAGCCAAATGTGACACCCCGTCCCCAATTTTTTTGAGAAAAATTGCGAGCAAGAGCTCGAAGTAAGTGCAAAAAGGCTCCGCTACGGATCTATGGGTTTAGAGGATGATGGAGAGGGTGGCACCAAAGCGGGCGCCGGGGGCTTGTTGCACGAATTCGTGGCCTATGCTTTTGAAGTAGAAGGTGTTGTAGTGGGTGCCGGTGATGTTTTCGCCCCAGAGGCGCAGGGCTATGTGTTCACTGTTGAGGGTAAGGGAGAAGCCGGGGAGGAGGTAGAACGGTTGTGAGAGGGTGTTGGCTTCGTTCCACATGATGTTGCCCACGCCGCGCAGGTGAGCGGTGAGGGTGGGGCGGAAGGCGCCGAGGTCGTATGGCATGCGCCACAGGGCGGAGAGGAATGCGGTGTGTTCGGGCACGTAGGGCAAGCGCTTGCCGGCATAGTCGTTGATGCCGTCATTGTATTGGTGGAAGGTGGCGTGAGTGTAGCCGTATGTGCCTGTAAGTTCCACGTTGTCAGAGGGTTGATAACGCATGGTGAGTTCGGCACCGCAGCTGTAAGCGCGGCCGGCGTTGTCCATCATGCGACCGGTGGTGAGGCCGTCGGGGAAGATGGTGAGCTGCTGATTGCGGCAGTCGATGAAGAAGGTGATGAGGTCCACCTTGAGGCGGTTGTCGAGCACCGATTCGCGGTAGCCGAGCTCGTAGTTCCACGAGGTTTCGGGTTCGTAGGTCACGATGTCGTTCACGCGGTAGGTCATGCTCAGGCCCATCTCCTTCATCACGCGCTGCTGGAGCACGTCGCTGAACATCTGGGTGTTAACGCCGCCGGGCTTGTAACCTTTGGCCACGGAAGCGTAGATCAGAGTGTGGTCGGTGAAGTTGTAGGTGGCGCAGATTCTGGGTAGTAACTCGTTGAAATTCATACGAATATGGCCATCTTCGCGGATGGCTACGGGTGTGACTTTGAACACCTCGCGCGAGCCGTCGGGGAGCACGTGCCAGGTGGTGTAGGAGGCATCGGCACGGTTGTGATAGTCGCATGCCACCGTCTCGATATCCCAGCGGAAGCCGGCTTCGAACGACCATCGGCCCACATCGAATCGGCTTTGGTGGTAGAGCGCCACGCCGGCCGAGGAGTTGGGGAAGTTGCTCATTAGCAGGAAGTTGCGATTGTCCCATTCAATGGGGTAGTCGGGGTTCATCTCGTTGCGCTTGCCTTCGATGAGTTGTTGGATGCCGGTGTCGTAGAAGGTGACGGGTGCGTTCATATTCGACGAGCGGTAGAAGCCGAACACGCCGCCCAGCCACGAGTAGCTGCCGCGTGTGCCCTTGGTGAAAAGGTCTTGGCTGACGGTCCACTCGCGGCGGCGCTGGCTGAGGGTGAAGTAGTCGGCGGTGGTAAAGTCTTGGTCGAGGGTCATGTCGTCGTTGATGTACTGCACCGAGGTGAGCGAGGTGACCACCACGCGCTTGCCGGCCCATGCTACGGTGAGGCCGTCGCTGAACATGGTGCGGCGATAGTAGCAGGTGTCGTTATAGGCAATGATGCCGGAGGCTGCGTCGGCATAAGGGTAGCCGCTCTGGCGGTTGAGCGAGAACGCGGCCGTGTTGGTGATTGACAGCGCGGAGGAGGGGGCGAACACCACCTTCGACCGCAGGCTGTAAGCATTCTCCGCGCCCACGCGTTTATTATTATATGTATTGCGCCAAAATCCGTCGCTGTGAGTGTACTGTCCGGAGAGTGAGGCGAACCACCGGGACGAGAGGCGAGCATAGTAGCCGGCGTTGATCTTGGCTTGGCTGTGGTTGCCATATTGTACGGCTGCGCGGAAGCCTTGGAAGTCGCGCGGCGAAATGGTGTAGATGTTAATTTGGCCGGCCATCGAGTTCTGACCATTGAGCACGCTTTGCACCCCGCGCAACACCTCCACCGAGGCCATGTCGGGCAAATCGAGGTCGTAGGCATCCTTGCACAAAACCGCCACGCCATCGATGGTAAGACCCACGGCGGGGCGGTCGATGCGCGAGCCCAGGCCGCGCATATAGATCGACGAGGTCATGCGCGAGCCGTAGTCGGGCACATAGAGGTTGGGCGCAATCAGCGCCACATCCTTCATGGCCGAGATGCCCATGCGGGCGATTTGGCTGCGGTCGATGCGAGTGACCGACACTTGACCCGGTTGGGGCATTTGTTTTACGCCGAGCACCTCCACCTCGTTGAGTTGGTGAGGCAGATGGGCGGCAACGGTATCATTGAGGGTGGTGGCTTGAGCGGCGCCACACACCAAGGTGAGTGCAAACAGAGTGGAAAAGCGTTTCATTCTGCAAAGTTACGAAAATTTCCGCAAACCCCAAAATCCAAAGCTAATTGTCAACATATGTGGAGTCAAAGATGAAACGAAACAACGAATAACGAAACAGCGAATTTTTACGTCGAACATAAACGTAGAGCATATTTTCGGAAATATTCGTTCATTCGTATTTCGTTATTTCGTTTATTTCGATGCCGGAACTTATAATGATGAACTGACGAATTCATTTTTTTTGGTGGAAATTTGGTGAATATGGAAATTTTTGCTAAATTTGTAGTCGGAAAGGTCGTATGCCTTCCTTTATGATAATGGCTTCGATACCAAGTGAAGATCCGCAGTTAGTTGCGCAGCTCCGCGACCCGGCCACAGTGCGCCAAGCATTCTCCGAGGTTATCCGCCGATATAGCGAACCGCTGTATTGGCAGATTCGTCGTATGGTGCAAAGTCACGATGACGCTAACGATTTGCTGCAGAACACCTTCCTCAAAGCATGGCAGTCGATTGAGAACTTCCGCGGCGATGCCCGGCTCTCAACCTGGCTCTACAAAATTGCCATCAACGAATCCATTACCTTCTTGGCCCAAGAACGTCGGCGTCAAAATATTTCGCTCGACGACCAAGGAGCCGCACTGGCGGCCACCATCGAGGCCGACACCAACATCGACGGCGACCGGCTGGCTGTCAACCTCCGTAAAGCCATCGCCTCACTGCCTGAAAAACAGCGACTTGTGTTCAACATGAAGTATTTCGATGATATGAAATACGAAGACATATCGCAGATTTTGGGCACCAGCGTAGGCGCTTTGAAAGCCTCCTACCATTTAGCCGTGAAAAAAATTGAACAAATAATCAGCTCCGATAATTAAACCTTTCGCCTCTTTGATAGTCTTTATAAGAAAATTAGAATAATTAACGAATGGACAAGAATACTGACATACTCAATCGCTTGAACCACAAGGATGGGATGACGGTGCCCGAAGGGTTCTTCGACGACTTCGCTCAGCGAATGGAAGCCGCCCTGCCGGAACGTCCGGAGTTGAGCACCCCTTCCCCATATATACCGCGCACCACCTGGCAGCGCATCCGTCCCTACGTATATATGGCCGCCATGTTTGCCGGCGTGTGGTGCATGCTCAAAATGTTCTCTATCATGGGCGGAGGCGACCGTCAGCCATTGGAATCTAATCCGGTGATGGCTGAAGCCTTTGAGAATGAAAAATTCGTGAACGACTACATCTTTTCGGACGTAAACCAATGGGATATTTACGACCAACTGATGGAAGAAGGCATCGATGCACAAGCCTTGTGCGACTCTCTCGCCGCGTTCGATTCTTTACAGTAACTAACGTATGAACAAATTCTTTACCTTTTTAACTCTCGCCTTCCTGTGCCTGTGCTCCTCCGTTGAGGCTGTAGCACAAACCACTATCACCGAAGCCGACCGTCAGCGCTGGCTCTCCGAGATCCGACAATATAATCACGAGTTCCTGATCAAAGAACTCAGCCTCACCGACGATCAGCAAGCTCCTTTCTTCGAACTCTACGACAAGATGGAAGACGAAATCGAGCAACTCAATCTGCAGACTCGCGAACTCGAGCAGCAAATCCAAGCCAACGACCAAGCAAGCGATTTGGAAGTGACTAACGCTGCACGTACCATCTTCGAACTTAAGCGCGCCGAAGGTCAGATAGAGATGACTTACTTTGAACGCTTCGCCAAGATTCTGAATCCCCGCCAGCTTCTTCACCTCAAGGCCGCCGAGCGCAAGTTCACCCAGCAGTTAGTCAACCACCACCGCCGGCATCGTACCACAACGCCGCAGCAATAACTTACAACTTAATCATACCCCAACGGTTTCGAACGCCACACACGTTCGAAACCGTCTTTTTTAATAGATTCATAGGCATTGGCGAAAGCCACCACATAAATAACTAATAATCAAACGATTACCCGTAGTGTCGCGGCTTGCTGCGGCATCATCCGCATAGCCCAAAAACCGTCCCTACCGATTCCGACCTTTTTACGCGCCATACCCCCGGATGGCCATCGTAAAAAAATACTTTGCGTTTTGCCGAATTTTTGCTAAATTTGCGAAAAATTTCTCCGATGAAGATTTATTCGGCACCTTTGCAGGGCTACACCGATTCGGCGTGGCGGGCGGCGCATCGCTGTGTTTACGGCGATGGCGTTGATGCTTACTTTTCGCCCTTTGTGCGGGTGGAGCATGGACAGGTGCGGCGCCGCGATTTGGCGGATACTATGCCCACTACGGCCTACACCTTGGTGCCGCAGGTAATTTTCCGCGATATGGAGGAGTTTGATATATTGGTGCAAGCGCTTGTAGATCAAGGATATACGCGGGTGGATCTAAACTTCGGTTGTCCTTTTCCACCCCAGGTGAAGCACGGCCGCGGTGCCGGTGCATTGGTCAAACCGGATTTGCTTGCGGCGGTGGCCGGGCGGATGCGCGAACTGCCACAGGTGCGGTTCTCCGTAAAGATGCGTCTCGGCATGGACGATGCGCATCAATGGCGCGCGAGTACCGAGGCGCTCGCCGCGATGCCGGTGGAGTTTGTCACCATTCACCCGCGGATAGCGCGCCAAGGTTATAAGGGCGAACTGTGGATGGACGAATTGGTTGCCGCTATCGACATCTTGCCGCACCCTATTGTCTTTAATGGCGAAATCGTTGATATACAGGATATTGACCGCGCAATGGCTATCGATGGCGTGTGCGGCGTGATGATAGGCCGAGGACTGTTGCGTCGACCATCGCTTGTGGCAGAATGGCGCGAGGGTAGGGAGTGGAGTGCCGACGAGCGCCTGTGCAAATTGTGCGAATTGCACGATATGGTGTACGAGCAACGGCGCGAGCGCCTTCAGGGCGGCGAGGCCCAAGTTGTGCAATCTATGCACACGTTCTGGGACTACGCTGATGGCCAAGTGGAGCACCGTCGGCTCAAGGCCATCCGCAAAGCAAACAGCCTTCAACGCTATTTCGAGGCCGTAAACATGCTCCGCCGCCACTAAAAATGCTATAAGACGGCTTTTGGCGGCGCTTTTTTGCCCAAAATCGGCGGTGGTTTGCAAAATTTTTCGTAACTTTGCGCATCGAAAAAACCTCCCCACAGAATATATATGATTACATTCTTCAAGAAGGATAGCCGCACAGTGTTTTTGGTACAATCAGCAGCAGCGCTTAGCAGCGAAGATTGCGACCGCTTAGGCTGGCTGTTCAATGGCGCCAAAGCAATGGCTGCCCGCATCGTTCGCGGTTCGTTTATCGGACCCCGTCGCGAAATGATAACCCCTTGGAGCACAAATGCCGTTGAGATTTCACAAAATATGGGTCTGAACGGCATTCTTCGTATCGAAGAGTTTCACAAGGTTGATGACCCCGCATCCGCTCAGTACGACCACATGCTCCAGCGTCTGTACACAAACATCAGCGCCGCCGACTTCGAAAAGCAAGGCAAGCCCGCGCCCATTGTGTACATCGACGACATCCACGCCTACAACCAGTCGGAAGGCTTGGCTCTCTCCGCCGAGGAAGAGCAATACTTGGATGAACTGTCCAAGCGCTTGGGCCGTCCGCTCACCGATAGCGAAGTGTTCGGCTTCTCGCAAGTGAACTCCGAGCACTGCCGCCACAAAATTTTCAACGGCACATTCATCATCGACGGCGAAGAGAAGCCATCGTCGCTGTTCAAGATGATCAAGAAGACCTCGCAGGAGAATCCCGGCGGGTTGGTGTCGGCTTACCGCGACAATGTGGCCTTCGTGGCCGGTCCGCGCATCGAGCAGTTCTATCCCACCAACCCCGACCGCCCCGACTTCTTTGAAGAGCGCCGTATCAGCACCGTGATTTCGCTCAAAGCCGAGACCCACAACTTCCCCACCACCGTGGAGCCGTTCAACGGCGCCGCCACCGGCACCGGCGGCGAAATTCGCGACCGTCTTGGTGGTGGCCGTGCCTCCTTGCCCTTGGCCGGCACAGCCGTATACATGACTTCCTATCCGCGTCTCTCGCCTGAGAAGAAGTGGGAACTCATGCTCGATCCCCGCGTGTGGTTGTATCAGACACCCGCCGAAATCCTCATCAAGGCTTCGAACGGCGCTTCCGACTTCGGCAACAAGTTTGGCCAACCGCTGATTTGTGGCTCCGTGCTCACCTTCGAACACGCCGAACACGGTCGCACTTTCGGTTACGATAAAGTAATCATGCTCGCCGGTGGCATCGGGTATGCCGACCGCAAGGACGCGCAGAAAGGTCACCCCAAACCCGGCCAGAAGGTAGTGGTGTCCGGTGGTGATAACTACCGCATCGGTATGGGCGGCGGCGCCGTGTCGTCGGTTGATACCGGTTCCTATGCCAACGCTATCGAGCTTAACGCCGTGCAACGTGCCAACCCCGAAATGCAGAAGCGCGTGTCGAACGTAATCCGCGCCCTGGCCGAATCGCCCGAGAATCCCATTGTGTCGATTCACGACCACGGCGCCGGCGGCCACCTTAATGCCCTGTCGGAACTGGTGGAAGAAACCGGCGGCCATATCGATTTGGACGCGCTGCCCGTGGGCGATCCCACCCTCTCCGCCAAGGAAATCATCGGCAACGAGAGTCAGGAACGCATGGGCTTCGTAATCAATGCCGAAGACATTCCTTTGGTGCAGCGCATCGCCGAGCGCGAACGTGCACCTATGTATATCGTGGGCGAAACCACCGGCGATCATCGCTTCGTGTTTGAATCGGCCGACGGCACCAAGCCCATCGACCTGCAAATGGACGACATGTTCGGCCGCTCGCCCAAGACCGTGATGGTGGACAAAACCATCGTGCGCGAATACCAGCAGCCCGCCACCGATGCCGCTCAGATTCAGCAGTACTTGGAGAACGTGCTGCAGCTCGAAGCTGTGGCATGTAAGGACTGGCTCACCAACAAGGTCGACCGCTCCGTGACCGGTCGCATCGCCCGTCAGCAGTGTCAGGGCGAACTGCAGTTGCCGTTGAGCGACTGCGGCGTGGTGTCGCTCGACTACCACGGCAAGTCCGGTATCGCCACCTCCATCGGCCACGCGCCCCAAGCCGCACTGGCCGACTCCGCCAAAGGCTCCGTACTGTCGATCGCCGAAGCACTCACCAACATCGTGGGCGCCAACCTGCGCAAGGGCCTCAAGTCAGTATCGCTCAGCGCCAACTGGATGTGGCCTTGCCGCAACGAAGGCGAGGACGCCAACCTCTACCGCGCCGTTGAGGCTTGCTCCAACTTCGCCTGCGCACTCGGCATCAACATCCCCACCGGCAAGGACTCCCTGTCGATGACCCAAAAATATAGCGACGGCACGCAAGTGCTCGCCCCCGGCACCGTAATCATCTCCGCAGCCGGCGAGGTGGCCAACGTGCGCCGCACCGTGTCGCCCGTGGCCGTTCGCGCCAAAGGCTCCGCGTTCTACTACGTGGACTTCTCCGGCGACGCCCTCCGTTTGGGCGGCTCCGCTCTGTGGCAAACACTCGGCGCCGTAGGCTCCGACGTGCCCACCGTGACTTCCGCCGAAGGCTTCGCCAACGCCTTCGAGGCTATCCAGCAATTTGTGCGCCAACGCAAGCTGCAAGCCATGCACGACGTGAGCGCCGGCGGCTTGATCACCGCACTGCTGGAAATGATCTTTGCCAACACCCGCGGTGGTTTGGCCATCAACACCGACGCCTTCGCTGCCGCCAGCGAAACCGACCTCGTCAAAGTGCTTTTTGCCGAGAATCCGGCAGTGGTTATCGAAGTGTCCGCTTCCACCCGCGAAAGTGTTGAGCAACAGCTCCGTGCCGCCGGCGTGAAGTTCCACTTCCTCGGCACCACCACCGATGAGCGCACCATCACCGTATCTCACCAAGGTCAACAACTGTCGTTCGACGTCGACGCTCTGCGCCGCATCTGGTACAAGCCTTCATACGTACTCGACCGCCTGCAAAGCGGCGAAGCATGCGCCGAAGCTCGCTACGCCAACTTCGACCGCCAGCCGCTGCGTTGGGCCATCGCGCCCCGATTCAAAGGCTCGCTCAAAGAGCTGGGCCTCACCGATATGCGCAAGTATCGCTCGGGCGTGCGCGCCGCCATCATCCGCGAAAAGGGCGTGAACGGCGACCGCGAAATGGCTTACTCGCTCTTCCTCGCCGGATTCGACGTGAAGGACGTGCACATGACCGACCTCATGAGCGGCCGCGAAACCCTCGAAGACGTGAACATGATCGTGTTCTGCGGCGGCTTCTCCAACTCTGACGTGCTCGGCTCCGCCAAAGGTTGGGCCGGCGGCTTCCGTTGGAATGAAAACGCTCGCAAAGCGCTGGATAACTTCTACGCTCGCCCCGACACCCTCAGCCTGGGTATCTGCAACGGTTGCCAGCTCATGGTGGAACTCGGTCTCATCAAGCCCATCGACGAAACCGGCGCCATGCCCCGCATGGAACACAACATCAGCCACAAGTTTGAATCCACCTTCCTCGGGTTGACTATTCCCAAGAACCCGTCGGTGATGCTCGGCTCGCTGGCCGGCATGCGCCTCGGCATCTGGGTGGCCCACGGCGAAGGCCGCTTCATGCTGCCCGGCGGCGTGAACAAGTTCAACGTGGCCGCGCGCTACTCTTATAAAGAGTACCCCGGCAACCCCAACGGCTCGGCCGGCGCCGTTGCCGCCATCTGCTCCAACGATGGCCGCCACCTCGCCATGATGCCCCACTTGGAACGCGCCATCTTCCCGTGGCAATGCGGCTTCTACCCCGCAGCCCGCCGCAATGAAGACGTCACCCCGTGGATCGAAGCCTTCATCAACGCCCGCCGCTGGATCGAATCCCGCTAATCTCGCCTCACGCAGATTTTTGCTGAGCTGATATGGTCTCACGCAGATTTCGCAGATTTAAGCAAAGCTGATTAGGCTTGCTTTAGACGTAAACGTAGAACGCAATAAAAAAGCGTTCTACGTTTACGTTTTTACGTCGAACAAAATTCGTTGTTTCATTCTTCGTCCCTTCGTTTAACCGCATCCGGATGGCCGCGGCGTGGATGGCCTGCTCGCATCGTTAACCCCGCAGTGCCCTCGGCGGAGGAGCGAAGCGATGGAGCTGACAGCTCTGTGGGGAGGTAGCCGCGCTGGACGGGCCATACGGGTATGCCGTGGCAAGCCACGCCTCTACAAGTAATTGATAATTAGCGGGATAACTTGTTTAAACCGGCCGGCCAATCGTAAAAAATCGATGAAATCGTGGTCTTTTGGGGTGGTGGTGATAGATTTTGGCCCTTGTTGGCATCTTTATTGGAAAATATTTTGCTGAATGCGAAATTTTTACTAATTTTGTTTCAAATTTTTTCCTTCATCAATCGCCATCCATATTATGAGCAACTTCACACTTTCTGCAGGCACGGAAATACGTAGCAGTCATCGCACTTACACCATCCAACGCGTACTCGGTCAGGGCGGCTTCGGTATCACTTACTTGGTCAAAACCAATCTACAAATGGGCAAGTTGAGTTATGCCGCACCCTTTGCGCTTAAGGAACATTTCATCCAAATGTTGTGCGAGCGCGATGCCTCTACCAACCGCGTGCGCTTCATGCAATCTGCCACCAAGGAAGTGAAAGCCTCCAAACGTGCCTTCATCAGCGAGGCCCAGCGCCTGCAACGGCTCGGCATCAACCACCCTAATATTGTGAATGTAGATGAAGTGTTCGAGGCCAACGGCACCGCTTATTATGTGATGGAATATTTGGATGGCGGTTCGGTGGCCGACTATGTCAAGGCGCACGGAGGACGGCTGTCGTGGAACGAGACCGCCAAGTTGATGCGCCCCATCTGCGAGGCCGTGGCAATGTTGCACAACAACAAAGTGGCACACTACGACATCAAGCCGCAGAACATAATGATTCAGCAAGATGAGGACGGCCTGCGACCCGTGCTGATTGACTTTGGTTTGGCCAAACACTACGATGGCCAAGGCCAAGCCACCTCCACACTCGCGGCCGGCGGCTACACCCCCGGCTACGCGCCCTTGGAACAGTTGGGCGGCATCACCACCTTCTCTCCCACATGTGATGTCTACGCCTTGGCTGCCACCATTTGCTTCTGCCTCACCGGTCACGCTCCCGCCAAGGCCAATGAACTCAACCTCGATGCCCTCTGCGACGAGCTCCTCACCGTGGGCGTCGACGCCGCCATCGCCAACGTCCTTCTCCAAGCCATGGAACTGCGCGCCACCGACCGCCCCGCCGATGCCTGCGTACTGACCGCCTCCCTTTTCAACGGCGCGTCGATGGCCACCATCCGCAAGCCGCGCACCGGCGGCGGGGGAGGAGGAACCCCCACCCAAGTCAAAGACCGCCCGGCCACCCCACCCGTAACACCCGCGACCGCCCCGCGCCGCCGCTGGCTCGTGCCCGTGGTAGCCGCAGTCGCCGTGGCCCTCGCCGCCATCATCTTCTTCGCCACCCGCGGCGGAGACGACACCCCGGGGACTGAAAGCGACACCGTCCGCGTAGAGCACCCCTCCAAACCCAACCCAGCGGTAGCGCAGCAACCGAATTACCGCACCGAGCCGCGCAACCTCGACCTGCAAGTAACCCTTGACGGCGAGAAATACTACTTCAGCCAAGGCGAGTGGGCCGACCTAAGCAGCAACGAACGAAGCCGCTTCAGCAAGTGCGGCGTAGTAATTGATTACAATGGTTTAAGCTTTGTAGTTAAGCTGACTATGGAGCGCCACGGTAGCGGATTTGTGTCTGAAAATGCTGTACAATTCACTTGGGATGAGGCCAAGCGCTGGGAAAGCAATCTTGGAAGTGGTTGGCGGCTTCCTAATAAAGACGAAGGCAGAGCCATGACCGACCAATGTGAAGCTATATGTGCCGCTATCAAGGCATTTGGCGGTGACAAAGATCCGGCTGATTGGTACTGGACCAGTACAGAATACGACGCATCCACGTCGTGGAAATTCTATCTCTGCGTTAGCGCCGTCTACCGCAACACCAATAGTCTTCGCTGTAGCGTGCGCGTGGTTCGCGCGATATGACCCCTTTCTCCACATTTATACTTTGGAACTTCGCCGTACTTGTGCTGCGCCTGAAGCAAATACAAAGCGAACAAAGCATTCGGCGGCACACGCGTGGAACGCGTGTGCGTGCGGCGTTCGGCTTTAGCCTCACCACGACAACCAGCCTCTAACTGCCATCCGGGTATGCCGCAGCAAGCCGCGGCACTACAAGCGGCTGATTATCAATAAAATTCGGGGATGGCTCGGCGGGTGGATGGTGCTTAGGTGGCGGTTTGGGCGTAGAGGGTGGCGGTTTGGGTGGCTATGGTGTCCCAGTTGTAGGGGGATAGGTCGTAGCTATATTTTATTAGGTACTCAAATATATTGGAGATTTTTTGTCGTTTGGAAATACAGACAATTGAATAGCCGATATGTTGATACAATATTTTAAATTTAGTTACGTTATTAGTTTACTAATCATTATTTTCAAGTGATCAAGATTACAATCATAGTAAAAAATCTTGCTAGTGGCGGTGCGGAAAAGCAAGCTGTATTGTTAGCCAAGGCATTAGCAACACGCTATACCACTCATTTAATTGTGTGGAACGGTGTAACAGTGCACGATCGCTACTTGGAAATGTTGGCCGACAGCCCGGTTGAGGTGCACTGTGTGAAAGGCGGCTACTTTGCGCGCTTGTTTGCAGTGAAAAAATTGGTAAGCAAGATTCGACCGCAAGTCATTTTCTCGTCGCTTACGGCGGCAAATTTCTTCGCCTCGATTCTCGGGGTGATGTACAAGATTCCGGTGGTGACATCGCTGCGGTGCACATGGTTCCCCAAGCATAAGATGGTGGCTGAACGCTTCACTACCAACTGGTTAGCTACGCTGACAGTGGCCAATTCCAACACCGGCAAGGAGGTGTTCATCGCGGCCGGATTCAAACCGGAGAAGATGGAATTCATCCCCAACTGCTTTGAGAAGATTGACCCGCCTGTGGAACGCCGCGAAAGTGATGTGGTGCGGGTGATTTCCGTAGGGCGCTTCGTACCCGAGAAGGACTACAACACTGCCATCAAAGCCATCGCCGAGGCAGTAGCTGCTAACAAGTCAATCCGTTATGACATAGTGGGTTACGGAGCGTTGGAAGATGAAGTAAGACAAGCAGTGAAGGATGCCGGCATCGAAGATTACGTGCGCATATTGATTAACCCGAACAATATTGCGGAGCTACTGCGCCAAGCCGATATTTACCTGTCAACCTCCATCAGCGAGGGCACGAGCAACGCGATTTTGGAGGCGATGAATGCGGATTTGCCCATCGTGGCAACTAATGTTGGTGATAACAAGTGTATGGTTCAGCCTAGTGATAATGGATTTTTGCATACTTCAGGTGATGTGGAAAGCATTGCCAAAAGTATCTGTACCTTGGCTTCTGATTATCCAATGCGTTGTAGAATGGGCATAGTTTCGAAACGCGTTCTTTCCCAAAATTATTCGGCTGATATGTTTGGAACTCATTATATGAATTTAATTGAAAAGTTGATATGAAAGTCTTGGTTGTTGGCACTCGCGGATTCCCAAGTATTATTGGAGGAGTTGAAACACACTGTCAAGAGTTATATCCGAGATTATCATTACTCGGATACAATATTATAGTTGCTCGCCGAAAAGAGTATATAAATCAGACTAATTCAATTTTAGAGTATAAAGGAGTACATTTTATTGATATTCCTGCATCAAAGAACAAATATTTTGAAGCGATATATCATACTTTTTTGTCAATAATTCGGAGCCGAAAGCTGAAGGCTGATATTGTACATATTCATGGTATAGGACCCGGAATACTTGCACCTTTAGCAAGATTGATGGGTAAGAAAGTGGTAATCACTGTTCATTCTTTTAATTATGATCACAATAAATGGAATCCATTTGCTAAATTTGTTTTGCGCATAGGCGAATTAATCAGCGTAAAATTCGCGAATAGATTAATAAGTATTTCCAAACCGATCAAAGAATCGTTGGAAAAACGGCACAATTGCTCAGTTCAATTAATTTACAATGGTGTAAACAAAGCGGTCTTTAATTACGATACAAATTATCTAACTTCTTATGGTATTGGGTCAAAACCATACATATTAGCGCTAGGACGATTAACTCCGGAAAAAGGATTCCACGATTTAATTGAAGCTTTCGCCCAATCCGGATTATCTAAAAAAATTGATTTAGTAATTGCCGGTAGTGCAGAACCTGACAATCAATATGCAAACAAGTTAAAACAGGCTGCGAAAGAGGCTTCTGTTATCATGCCGGGTTTTGTCAGTGGTAGTGCACTTCATCAGCTACTTACTCATGCTAATTTATTTGTATTGCCGTCCTATAACGAAGGTTTGCCTATTGCATTACTTGAGGCCTTGAGCTATAATTTAGATGTTGTGGTAAGTGATATTGAACCAAATAAATTAGATCTTATAGATACAGATTGCTTCTTTCAATTAGGTAATATTGACGCGCTTGCTGAAAAACTTATAAAAAAGGCGTTAAAGGGTACTAAGTATACCTATGATTTATCTCAGTTTAATTGGGATAGGATTGCAGAATTAACTGCTTCGGTCTACGACAACTTATAATACACAATATTTATTATAAAGAGAAAGATAGGCATCGATGGTGGAGTCGATGCTGTAGAGCGATGCTACGCGGTGCGCGGCATCGCTGACCGTTTGCTGTTGGTATCCAGCGGCGGCGATGCGGCGGATGCAATCGGCGGCGGCGCGAGGGTCGTCGTCGGCGAAGATGTAGCCGCATTTGCCGCCATCGACCACTTCCACAAGTGGCTCGAGATTGGAGACTGCCACCGGAAGGTGGGCGGCCATGGCTTCCGCCACCGTCAGGCCGAAGCCTTCGATGCGTGAGGGTTGCACCAGCAGGTCGTATTGCGGCAAAAGGCCGAACACTGCAGCCTGAGTGAGGTTGCCAAGGAAGCGGACGCGGTGAGCCACGTTCAACTGCTTGGCCATCTGCTCCAACTCGCGGCGCGAGGGGCCATCGCCGATGAAGTCGATGGTGGCGTCGTCTACCGCAGTGAGGGCGCGGATGATAATGTCTTGCCCTTTGACCGGATGGTTGAGGCGACCCACTTGCACCATACGCAGTGGGCGATGGAATGGGCGGGCGTCGCGCTGCGAAATCTTGGTGCAGTCGATGCCGTTTAGCACCACGGTGGATTCGGCGCCGGTGCGTTGCTTAAGATTGAATGCAACGTTGTGTGAAATTACCGCAATATGAGCATTCTGCGGTATATATTTGATGTCCTCCTCGTGGCAGATGGTGTGCAAGGTGGTTACTGCATGCTTGCGTAGGCAGGCAAACACCAACCGTGGCTGGTTCAGCCCGTGGAAGTGGACCACGTCAGGACGGAGCTTCATCAGCTCGAGGTTAAGCCTAACCACCGGCAGCGGGCTTTTGCTGCCCGGCTGCCGGCGAAGGCGGATGATATTGACTTCCGGAGCGAATCCGGAGATGATTTGCGATGATTCTATATCGTTGATAACAAGGATGTTAACACTGTGGCCGCGTTGTGCTTGGCCGTTAGCAATGTTGACGAGCATCGTTTCGATGCCGCCGACTTCCAAGCCCCAAACGATATGACAAATCTTCATTACAGGCGGGCGTCAACGTCGGCGCGAGGCAGGAAGCCCTTCACGTCGAATACTACGTGGTTGTCTTTAAGAAGCGGGTTGAGGTCAATGCCGGTGAATTCGCGGTGAGCCACGGCGAGGATGGCGGTGTCGAAGTCGCCATCGGCGGGCAGTTGGTTGGTAACGTCCACGCCGTATTCGTGCTTGGCGATAGCGGGGTTAGCCCAGGGGTCGTAGATGGTGATGTGGAGGTCGTATTCGCTGAGAGCGCGCACGATGTCCACCACCTTGGTATTGCGCACGTCGGGACAGTTTTCCTTGAAGGTGAAACCGAGCACCAAGATTTTGGAGCCGAGCACTTGGATGCCCTTGCGAAGCATGTGCTTGATTACTTGGTCGGCCACGTAGGCGCCCATGCCGTCGTTCATGCGGCGGCCGGCGAGGATGATTTCGGGGTTATAGCCGTAGCGTTGAGCGCATTGGGCCAGGTAGTAGGGGTCAACGCCAATGCAGTGACCACCCACCAAGCCGGGTTTGAAGGGCAGAAAGTTCCACTTGGTGGAAGCGGCTTCAAGCACGTCGTTGGTGTCGATGCCCATGCGGGTGAAGATTTTCGACAGCTCGTTGACGAAGGCGATGTTGATGTCGCGTTGCGAGTTCTCGATAACTTTGGCAGCTTCGGCCACTTTGATGGAGGGCGCCAAGTGAGTGCCGGCGGTGATTACGGAAGCGTAAACTTCGTTGACCAAGCGACCGATTTCGGGGGTGGAGCCCGAGGTTACTTTCTTGATTTTCTCCACGGTGTGGAGCTTGTCGCCGGGGTTGATGCGTTCGGGGGAGTAGCCGCCGAAGAAGTCTTCATTAAATTTGAGGCCGGAAACGCGTTCCACCACGGGGATGCATTCGTCCTCAGTCACGCCGGGGTAAACGGTAGATTCGTACACAACGATGTCGCCTTTGGAAATTACCTTGCCCACGGTGGTGCTGGCTCCGTAGAGCGGGGTGAGGTCGGGGTTATTGTTGATGTCGACGGGGGTGGGAACGGCCACTACGTAGAAGTTGCAGTCGCGGATGTCGTCTGGGTTGGTGGTGCAGCGGAAGCCGTGGTTGTTGATGGCATCTTGCAGGAGGTCGTCGGCCACTTCCAGTGTGGCATCGTGGCCTTGCATCAGGGCGTCAACGCGGGCTTGGTTCATGTCGAAACCCACTGTGGGGTATTTGGTTGAGAACAGGCGAGCCAGAGGTAAGCCTACATAGCCCAAACCGATGACGCAAATTTTGATGTTTTGCATTATGAAATCTATTTTGAAGTTAATTATTTACTTGAGGTTTTCCCAATACCATTTCACTGCTGCTTGCAGGCCTTGGCGCATGGAGAATTGCGGGTCGTAGCCCAGCAGACGGCGGGCTTTGTCGATTGAGGCGAGAGAGTGGGGAATGTCGCCGGCTCGGTTGGGGCCGTGGGTGGGTTCGATGGTGGCGATTTCGGGGTCGAAAGCACTAAGGAACTCTTTGAGGTAGCCGACAAGCTGGTTGAGGGTGGTGCGCTCGCCGAAGGCGGTGTTGTAGATTTGGTTTACGGCTTCGGGGTTGGTGGTGGTCATGGCGCGCATGTTCATCTCGATGACGTTGTCGATGTAGGTGAAGTCGCGCGAGTACTCACCGTCGCCGTTGATGTTCGGCGCTTCGTGCTTCATGAATTTCTTCACGAACAAGGGGATAACGGCCGCATAAGCACCGTTGGGGTCTTGGCGGCGGCCGAAGACATTGAAGTAGCGCAGGCCGATGTATTCAAAGTCGCCGTAAGTGCGGGCAAATACGTCGGCATACAACTCGTCGACGAATTTGGTGATAGCGTAAGGTGATAGCGGCTTACCGATCACGTCCTCCACCTTGGGCAGCGAGGCTGAATCGCCGTAGGTCGATGAGGATGCGGCAAAGATGAAACGTTTGATGCCGGCTTCGCGCGAGGCGATAATCATGTTGAGGAAACCGGAGATGTTCACGGCATTGGTCGTGGCGGGGTCTTTGATGGAGCGGGGTACGGAACCGAGTGCGGCTTCGTGCATTACGTAGTCCATACCTTCCACGGCTTTGCGGCAGTCGTCGATATTGCGAATGTCGCCTACTTGCAAGGAGAATGTGTCGGGAAACTTTTCCAACAGGGGGAAGATATTCTCCGGATGTCCGGTGGCGAAGTTGTCGAGACAGCGAACAGTGTACCCATTGTTGAGCAGATGCTCGCAAAGATTGGATCCGATAAAACCGGCGCCGCCGGTAACCAAAACTTTTGTACTCATTGTTATATATGTATTTGCAAATTTTCTGCAAATTTAGCAAAAATATTTGATATAGAAGCAAAAATTTAGGAAAATCAGTCGCGATGGAAGAGGTCGCGAGTGTACACCTTGTCGGCCACGTCGTGCAATTCCGTGCTGAAGCGGTTGGCGATGATGGCTTGTGCGCGCTGCTTGAAGGTGTCGAGGTCGTTGACCACTTCGCTGCCGAAGAATGTAGACCCATTGGGCAGGGTGGGTTCGTAAATGATGATGGTGGCGCCTTTGGCCTTGATGCGCTTCATTACACCTTGAATCGACGACTGGCGGAAGTTGTCGCTGTTTGACTTCATGGTCAGACGATACACACCGATAACGCACTCGCGTTCAACGGCTTGGCCGTAGATATTAGCCTCGCTGTAACCATAGTAGCCGGCCATTTTCAGCACTTGGTCGGCGATGAAGTCCTTGCGGGTGCGGTTACTTTCCACGATGGCGGTCATCATATTTTGCGGCACGTCGGCATAGTTGGCCAGCAGCTGCTTGGTGTCCTTGGGCAGGCAGTAGCCGCCGTAGCCGAACGAGGGGTTGTTATAGTGAGTGCCGATGCGCGGGTCGAGGCCGATGCCTTCGATGATAGCAGCGGAATCCAAGCCCTTGACTTCGGCATAGGTGTCGAGCTCGTTGAAGTAGCTCACACGCAGCGCTAAGTAGGTGTTGGCGAAGAGCTTCACGGCTTCAGCCTCCTTCATTCCCATGAACAGGGTGGGGATGTCCTGCTTGATGGCGCCTTGCTGCAACAGGGCGGCGAACTTGTGCGCTTTCTCTTGCAGGAACGGCACATCGGCCACGGCTTCAATGGCTGAGTTCTCGGCGGCAAACTGATTGTCGTTGATGATTTTTGGCACGCCCACGATGATGCGCGAGGGGTAGAGGTTGTCGTACAGCGCCTTGCTCTCGCGCAGGAACTCCGGCGAGAACAATAGGTTGAAGCGCTTCACGCCGCGCTGCGCATATTTCAGGTAGAGCGAGCGGCAGTAGCCCACGGGTATGGTGGACTTAATCACCATCACCGCATCGGGGTTAACCGACAGCACCAAGTTGATGACGTCTTCGATAAGGTGGGTGTCGAAATAGTTCTTGACGGGGTCGTAGTTAGTCGGCACCGCTATCACCACGTACTCCGCCCGGCGGTAAGCCTCCGCACCATCGGTGGTGGCGCGCAAGTCTAACTCCTTCTCGGCCAAGTACTTCTCAATGTACTCGTCCTGAATGGGCGAGCGCCGCGAATTGATAAGGTCAACCTTTCCGGGCACCACATCCACTGCCGTTACGCGGCAGTGCTGTGCCAAAAGAGTAGCAATAGAAAGCCCTACGTAGCCGGTGCCGGCCACTGCAATGTTACATTTATTTGATTGCGTCATAAGATTATCTGTAAAATCACTGCAAATTTACGAATTTTTGGCCACATAGCCAAAATAAAATTGGCCATGTTAAACTTTTATAGTATATTTGCGTCCGAATAAGAAAAAAATTTAGTAATATGCCGAAAATCATATCTTTAATCCTATTTATAATTATTGCTTTACCCATGACCGCGAAAAACACATTCGAGAATCCTGATTTTTCCTATCCCGAGGATGTGATGGCCGCGGCCGACAGTGTGTTGACCTCGCGCAAAGCCACCGACTTGGATCGCGTGAATGCCGTGACGCAGTACGCTCGCGCAATGACTATGCGCGATGCCGATTCGCTCGCGGTTGTGCTCCGACGCATCGATGATGTGACGGCTCAGCTCTCGACCCCTGATGTCCGTGCGCTCCTTCTTATGTATAAAGCATCGATGTTGAAGGCTGCGTATCAATATTTTAGTTACAAGATTGTCGATAACGTGCTTCCACTGGATTCGCTGCCCGAAGACCCCGCGCTTTGGAGCGTGCAACACTTCCAACACCAAATCCAATCGTGTGTGGATCAAGCTATTATGGAATTGGAATCCGTGCAATGCAATCCGCTCAATCGGTATGCAGCCATCGTAAAGTGGTATCCGGATAACCGATCCGACGACGACTCCCAACTCAAGTATTCCCCTTATTTGCGCGACTTCATATTCTACCACGCCATTCAATGTGTTGAAGGAAATCGTGAGCAATATGTGGCCGAAATGTGTCGCCGCGCTGAGGTCGGCTCGCTTGAATGGGTGGAATGGAACTCCATGCGCTCCGACTACGACCCGCTTGCCTTGTATCAACTTTTCCCACGCGGAGATGTTGGCGCTGCTCTGCTTTTGGATGCGGCGAAAAGAACTTCGTGGCAGCCGGAGGATGAGCAACAAGCACTTCGGCTTATTGACTTGATTGATAAGCAATTAACGGATTCTTCCGTGTCGCCCGACTTTGCCAATGATTTGAGCAACGCTTTGATTGTGCTTAAGCGCTCCACCGTGACATTGGAAAGCGAATCCGCTCTGTTCGCTGTGGGCAGTCAGATCAAGCTTGTGTTGAAATCGCGTTTCTGCTCTAAGGTGGGAATCGCCGTGTACGATGCCGCGAATAACATCCAGTTTATTGATCGTCAAACACCTCTATTTACAAAGGAAGTGGAAACGCCCTATAGCGGCATCTCTCGCCTTGACACTATATCGATACAACTTAATCACCCCGGTGATTATAGCTTACGGTTGATGGCTGATGGCAAATTCCACGATTCATTCCAAAGGGATATTAAAATTGTGCCTTACGTGCCGGTGGTTATTCCTTCTCAGAAATCATTGTCCATCGTAGTATTCGATGCTACAACGGATCTTCCGGCCGCTAACCTTGAAGTCGGTCTCATTTCAGCTCGCTCATCCTTTAAATGCTTAGGACGTACCAACTCCGATGGTATTCTCAGTGTGAACTTCGAGAACATTGACCGGGTGTCGGGTTGCACATTAGCCACTCGCGACAGCCTGGGCACGTGTAAGTACGAAATTTTTTTGGATATGCCTTGGGATAGGCAATGTTCCGCTGCGGACGATTACATTGATGTGCAATTCTTCACCCCACGCAGAATTTTTCATCGCGGCGACACGGTGCAATGGTCGCTTTTGGCTTACAATCGCGAGCAACAAAGTGTTGTGGCCAATCGAACACTCGACATCAAATTTGTGGATGCAAATGGTGATGTGTTTGAAACTCAATCGGTTACAACTGACCGCTACGGACGTGCCTTTGGCGAAGTACTTTTGCCCGAAAATCGCCTCGCAGGCACTTATCAAATAATGTATAATAGAGAACATTCGTGGTACAATAGCAGCCTTTCTTTAGAAGTGTCCGACTTCAAGATTCCCGCCTTTGAAATTGTTGACCTCGATGCGAATCTCAACGAAGCGAATACTTACGTAATCACCGGCCGTTGCCGCACATTCAGCGGTGCCGCTGTGGGCTTCGCCGATATGAAGGTGTTGGAAGACGGACAATCATGGTATCGCCGCATTAACAAATATGAAGTGCTGGCGCGCACCTCGGCTGCCGAAGATGGCTCATTCCGCTTCGAAATCCCGGCCGACTCGCTCGCTGAAGAAGGTCTCGTAATGCTTAAAGTGATTGCCAACGCTCCTTCTAACGATGCTGCTGAAGCATCACTCTCGATCCGTACCGGACGCCACGCCCAAATTAACATTAATTTTGGTGAATTGGAGTTCAACCTCGATGAACTGGTGAAGTTTTTCGGCCAAGTAGTGAATCCCGCTCACCGTGCGATTGAGGTTGATTTGAATTGGTGCTTGCTCGGCAATGACAGCTCCCAAGTAGCTTCCGGCTCGTTCACTTCCAACCTCCAAGGGGCTATTGCATTGGACCTTTCCGCTGTGCCGGCAGGCAAATACAAATTGGAAATCGCGCCGGCCGACCGCTCCTTGGCTGAAATGGTTTCGGGCGAGATTTGCCTATACTCCCTCCGCCAAAATGCTGTGCCTGTAGCTGCAAAATATATTTCTCCTAATAATAACCTTACAGCGGATAACAATGGCCGTGCCACAATCGTAATTGGTGTACCGGTTCCTCGCCAAGCGGTTTTGTTGGCTGCTGCAGATGATGACAACAATGAAATATTCATAGCTAAAACGGTGCACCTCGAGGCCGGGTTTAATAATATAGATGTGCAACTGCCGAGCAAAGCAAACCACGCTGAGTTCGCTCTTACATTCGTAGATGGGGTAAAGCCATACGTGTTAGAATACACCGTGAATCGCCCCGATAAAGCTCAGTTTACTATTGATTTTGAGTCGTGGCGCGACAATGCCTTGGCCGGTTCGCCTTGTAAATGGAGCATCAATCTCCGTCGCACTGATGGCGCTCCGTTGGATGCCGCTATGGTCGCTTCGCTCTACAATCGCGCCCTCGACATGCTCGCAGGTCCTCAACCCGGATTCCTCTCGCCCGATCACTTCGCAAAGCGAATCAATCTGCTTGAGTCACCCAACATCTTACGCTCCTATGGCTTATCAATGTGGTTACGAGCCGATGCCCCAATAGCTAAATGGCTTATTACCAACCGAATAGATAATCTGTGCTATAAGTATGGCGTATCTTTAGGTAGGAGCTATCGCATTGTACGAAATTTGGCAAGTGCTGCATCGCCCTATGGGGGAATGGATATGACCCAAGAGGCAGCTGTATGTGAAGATGAAGAGTGCGATGCGCCGACCTCTGGTCAACAATTAGGCAAGGCCGATTCGTCTTTCGAAGATAGTCAAAAAGTTTCCACCGAGTATCGTCAGGGCGACGTGCTTCAGGCGCTTTGGTTGCCCGACCTTACCACCAATGCCGACGGGTCGGTAACCATCGATTTCACCCTGCCGAACGCCAACGGTCAGTGGGCATTTGTGCTCTCCGCTTGGACCGCCGACCTCCACACCAATGGCTTGCGCCAAGTGGTCACCACCTCCAAGCCGCTGATGGTGCAGCCCTCGCTGCCACGCTTCCTGCGCCACGGCGACCATGCAACTCTCTGCGCCACCGTGTACAACATCTCCGACAAAGCACTCGATGCCACCGCCGTTATCGAGGTCTACAACCCTGAGAACGATTCGATTATCGCCACCTCCAAGCAGGTGCTCAGTATCGCCGCTAACGGTTCGGCCATCGCCTCTGTTCCAGTGGTCATGACCACCGACCTCCGCTCCATCGGCGTCCGCGTAAAAGCCGCTTCCGGCCACTTCTCCGATGGCGAAGTCAACCTCCTGCCCGTGCTCGAAGCTACAAGCACCGTGGTCGAAAGCAATACTTTCTACCTCAACGCCGAGCGTTCCACCTTCGAAATGCATCTCCCCGACAACTTGGGCGAAAACACAACCTTGCAGTACTGCCAAAATCCCATCTGGGAAGTGGTGAAAGCGCTCCCGCAACTCTACTCCGGCGAGATTCGCACCGCCACCGGTGCCGCATCCGCCCTTTTCGGTGCCGCCATCTCGCAAGGCATCGCCGCGCAGCATCCCGAAGTGTTGGAAGGCATCAACCTCTGGATGGAGCAGGGTGGGGATGCTCTCCGGTCGGCCCTATATAAAAATGAGGAACTCAAGCTGGCCACCCTCAGCCAAACTCCGTGGATGGCCGCCGCTGCTTCGCAAACCGAACGGATGCAACGCATTGCTCTCACTCTCGATTCCGATAACGCTGCTGCCGTTTACAATAATGCCATCAAACGCCTTGCCGCGCTTCAAAATCCCGATGGCGGTTTCCGCTGGATTGAATGCTACGACGAATCCTCGCTTTGGAGCACTGTCACTGTGCTCAAATACCTCGGCATGGCCAACTCCTGCGGCCTCCTGCCCGATGACCACAACCTGAACGAAGTTGTCGACAAAGCGTTCTCATACCTCGACCGCAACACCAAGGAAATCGAGATTGACTATGCTCTGGTTTACTCGCTCTTCCCCGAGCGCGAGCCCTCCACATTGGCCGGCAAACAAGCCATCGGCAACGCCGTGGAGTATATCCTCGCTCATCGGCAAGACCTCACCACCGCCTCGCGCGCTGTGGCCGCGCTGGTGCTCGAGGCAAACGGTCGCCACGCTTCCGCCGTCAAACTGCTCCGCTCCCTGCGCCAATTCCAAATCAAGAGTCCGCTGGCCGGCATCTCATATCCCTCGGTCGACAATATCAACTCTTACGCTCACATCCTGATGGCCTTCGCCAAGATTGACCCGCAGCCGGCTGAACTCGATGCCATGCGCCAATGGCTCGTGCTCCGCGCTCAAGTCACCGACGATCTCGGCACGTGGTGTCCCACTTACCTCATCTACGCCATCCTCGGTAGCGGTTCGGAATGGACCACACTGCCGGACAACGTCTCCGTCATCACCATTGACGGCCAAGCCATCACCCCCGACCGCTTCGAGCAGCTCACCGGCAACATCGTTTACCGCCTGCCCGCATCCGCTTCCGGCTCTACACTCCGCATCGACCGTCCGGCCGACAGCTCTGTGTCCTACGGCGGCGTCACCACCATCTCCACTCGCCCCACCGCCGACATCCAAGCCCACGCTTTGCCCGAGTTGTACATATCCAAGCGCATCCTTGCGCAGCGTAATGGCCAGTGGGTCGAAACCACCGACCTTATCGCCGGCGAACAAGTGCGCGTGGACCTCACCGTCACCTCCGCCCGCGACATGGAATACGTCACCATCGACGACCAACGCGCTGCCAACCTCCAGCCGCTCCCCTCCGAGCAGCTGGCCCGCACCGTGTGGGCTTCCGGCACCCTCTTCTACCGCGAGAACAACGACGACTGCACACGCCTGTTCGTCCACTTCATGCCCCGCGGCTCCTACCACTTCCAGTACACCATGACCGTGACCACCGCCGGCACCTTCGCCTCCGGCCTCGCCACCATCCAAAGCCAACTCGCCCCGGCCGTCACCGCCCACTCAGCCGCATCCACCATCATCGCCAAATAATCTCCCGGATTATGGCATATTCACAGTCGGCGGGGTGTCACTTTTGGCACTCCGCGGCGTGACATTGTGGCACTTTTGCCCGCTCGTGGCACTTGGCACTGATTTTGCTTTCTTTTGGGCAGTAAAACATATTAAATAATCAAAAAACCTGATTTTATAATATACCGTTATGAAATTCAAACCATTAGCCGACCGGGTTATCATTAACCCCACTGCTGCCGAAGAAGTCACCGCTTCGGGCATCATCATCCCTGACTCTGCCAAAGAAAAACCCCTGCGTGGCACCATCATCGCTGTGGGCAACGGCACCAAAGACGAAGAAATGATTCTCAAAGAAGGCGACCAAGTGCTCTACGGTAAGTATGCCGGCACCGAACTCGACCTCGATGGCCAAAAAGTACTCATCATGCGCCAAAGCGAAGTACTCGCCGTTATCGCACTCTAAATTAACCCTCAAAAAACTGTCTACACAACTATGGCTAAAGAAATAAAATTTACCACCGACGCTCGCGCCGAACTCAAAAAAGGCGTTGACGCTCTGGCCGACGCTGTCAAAGTTACCCTCGGCCCCAAAGGTCGCAACGTTATCATCGATAAAAAATTCGGTGCACCCCACATCACCAAAGACGGTGTGAGCGTGGCTCGCGAAATCGAACTCGAAGACCCGTTCCAAAACATGGGCGCTCAGCTCGTTAAAGAAGTAGCTTCCAAAACCGGCGACGACGCCGGCGACGGCACCACCACCGCCACCGTCCTCGCTCAATCCATCATCAACGTCGGCCTCAAGAACGTGACCGCCGGCGCTAACCCCATGGACATCAAACGCGGTATCGACAAAGCTGTGGCTGCCGTGGTGGCTCACATCCGCTCAATGGCTGAAGAAGTTGGCGACGACTTTAAGAAAATCGAAGACGTGGCTCGCGTTTCCGCTAACAACGACGACACAATCGGCCGCCTCATCGCCGAAGCCATGCAAAAAGTGGGCAAGGAAGGTGTTATCACCGTCGACGAAGCCAAAGGAACCGAAACCACCATCGACGTGGTGGAAGGTATGCAATTCGACCGCGGCTACATCTCGCCCTACTTCGTTACCGATGGCGACAAAATGGAATGCGTCATGGATAACCCCCTGATCCTCCTCCACGACAAGAAAATCTCCAACCTCAAAGACTTCCTCCCCATCCTCGAACAATCCGCTCAAAGCGGCCGTCCTCTGCTGATTATCGCTGAAGACGTCGACCAAGACGCCCTCGCTGCCTTGGTGCTCAACCGCCTGCGTGGCAACCTCCGCATCTGCGCCGTGAAAGCCCCCGGATTCGGCGACCGTCGCAAAGAAATGCTCGAAGACATCGCCATCCTCACCGGCGGCACCGTAATCTCCGCCGACAAGGGTATGCAACTCTCCACCGCCACCATGCAAGACCTTGGTTCCGCTAACCTCGTTACCATCACCAAGGAAAATACCACCATCGTTAACCGCGACAGCAACAAGGACGCTATCGCAGCTCGCGTGGCTCAAATCAAAGCCCAAATGGAACAAACTTCTAGCAGCTACGACCGCGAAAAACTCCAAGAACGCCTCGCCAAATTGGCCGGCGGTGTGGCAGTGCTCCACATCGGCGCACCCAGCGAAGTGGAAATGAAAGAAAAGAAAGACCGCGTGGACGACGCCCTCAGCGCCACCCGTGCTGCCATCGCCGAAGGTATCGTGCCCGGCGGCGGCGTAGCCTACATCCGCTGCCTCAAAGCCATCGAAGGCCTCAAAGGTGACAACGACGACGAAACCACCGGTATCGACATCGTGCGCCGCGCCATCGAAGAACCCCTGCGCCAAATCTCCTACAACGCCGGCGTTGAAGGCGCTGTAGTAGTGCAAAAAGTCAGCGAAGGCACTGCCGACTTCGGCTACAACGCCCGCACCGACCGCTACGAAAACCTCCTTTCCGCCGGCGTCATCGACCCCGCCAAGGTTACCCGCGTAGCCCTCGAAAACGCCGCTTCCATTGCCGGCATGTTCCTCACCACCGAGTGCGTTATCGCCGACAAGAAGGAAGACACCCCCGCCCCCGCAATGCCCGCCGGCGGCATGGGCGGCATGATGTAAAAAATCCCTCCCCCCAACAATAAAAAGGAGCAGAGCCCAAGGCCCCGCTCCTTTTTCTATATGAAAAAGACGGCATCCGGCTTTCGATTACCTACGATTTTATTCGATGCCGGCCGGATGTATGGCGTGTCAAAAAGCCGAAATCAGTAGGGATGCGGCCTGCCGCGTCCGCGCATGCTTTACCTAACAGCTTGAATATCTGCACGTTGATGCGGAAGCGGCAGACCGCGGCCCTACTTATATACATGTGACATTGACTTTTGAAGCTGATTCTCATACCAGCCGCTGGGCTACCCTCCCACGCGGCCATTTCAGCATCCATGCCGCGGAGCGGTATGGAGGTACCCGCGGAGCGCGTTCTCCGGGCGTTAACCTGCGGTTGGTGGCGCGGAGCGTCTCCTACCGCAGGCCCCACCCCAACCCCCCCCCCAGGCGGGAGACGCGGGGGGTGGGGGGAAGACGAGGCGACGCGCGGGGACGGGCC
>CAMGBT010000011.1 GCA_946011725.1 uncultured Bacteroidales bacterium
GTACGGTGGTGTGGGAGGTCGCGTAGGGAAACAATCCCTACGCTCCTACCCGATTTGAAATAATTCGTTACTTCGTTATTCGTTAGTTCGTTAAAACAGGGGGACGGGCGCTATTGGTTGTCAATGCTGTCCAAGAGGGCGGTCATGGTGAGGCGTTGGCGCTCGTATTTTTCGCGGCGGATGTTGGAGAGGTAGGTTTGTTGGAGGAGTTGGGAGTAGCGCCAGGTGAGGCGGATAGCTTCGGCTTCGACCGCTGTGAGGGTGAGCGGCGCGGTGCCTTTGCTGCCAACAAGCTCGATGCGGAGCTTGCCGGCGGGGGCGGCCATGATGGCGTGGGCGAAGTCGGTGGCTGATTCTTGTGAGATTGACATGATTTCGCTTCCGGCTACGGTCATGGATTCGGCGGGGAGGGTTTCGACGGAGCCGTAGCGGATGGCGCGCAGGCCGAGGTGGCGGCCGGTGTTGCTAACGGCGATGAAGAAGTAGCCTTGGTCGTCAGTGCGGGCTTGGATGCCGGTACGTGCCATCTCTCGGCCGCTGAAGGCTTTAGTGTATACGTAGTAACCTTCGGTGCCTTGGAGGTTGACTTTGGTGAAGAGCGGTTGGAGGGAGTCGAGTGCGGCTTGCATGGCGGGTTGGCGCTGCTCGTATGCTTCGATGGAGTCGACGGTGACTTGCAGCAGCACTTGTGCGCGGAGACGACGTGCTGCGCGGCGTTGGTCAAGGCAGTCGCGGTAGAGGGAGTCGAGCGAATCGAGAGTGGTGATTGCTCCGGCGCAGTCACCCGCTTGGCGCAGGCTGTCGGCTTGTGTGAGCAGGGCTGTGGCGGCATCGGTGCGGGAGGTGTCGCTTCCGCATGAGGCTATTGACAGGGTGGCGGCGGCTATGATGGCTGCAGCCGCGAGTTTAGATACGTTGCACATCTTTTACTCCTTTGACGGTTTTGAGTTTGTTGACTAATTTGGAGAGTGCTTCGTCGTTGAGCACACCTACCACGACGAATCCGTTGAACAGTCCGTCGTGGGATTCGATGGAGATGTTGCGCAGGGAGGTGGCTTTCTCCTTATTTATAATGGAGGTAATGTTGGTGACGATGCCGATGTCGTCGCGGCCGATGATGCGGAGTTTGGCGGCCATTTCGTGGCCGATTTTGCCGCTCCAGCGCACGTCAATCATGCGGGCGGGGTAGCGTTGGCGGATGTGGTCGGCGTTGGGGCAGTCGCAACGGTGGATTTTGATGACCCCTTCGGCGGAGATGAATCCGAAGACTTTATCTCCGAAGATGGGGTTGCAGCAGCGTGCGAGGCGGTAGTTGATGCCTTTGATGCCTTCGCCGATGACCACCACGTCGCCGCCTTGCTGTTGAGCTTCGGCTTCTTCGGCGGGCTGGTGCATCACGTAGGTGTCGGCCGACACGCGTGCTGTCTCTTCCGAAGCTTTGGCCACCATGGCTTCGTAGGTTTCGATGACGGTGTTGACATCGAGGCGCCCGTCGCTGATGGCGGTGTAGAATTCGGTGAGCGACTTGTAGTTGAGTCGCTTGGTGATGCGCGAGATGTCGGCTTCGGAGATTTCCACCTTGCGGTTTTTGCAGCGGCGTTGGAGGAGTTCCTTGCCGAGTTCGCCGGCGCGGCTTTCGATTTCTTTTAGAGAGACGCGAATTTTGTTGCGTGCTTTCGACGTAACTACAAAGTTGAGCCAGTCGCGCTTGGGTTGTTGGTTGGGTGCGGTGGCTATTTCCACGGTGTCACCGCTTACCAGTTTGTAGTTGAGACGCTGGTTTTTGCCGTTGACCTTGCCGCCGGTGCAGTGTTCGCCGAGGTTGGTGTGGATGTTGAATGCGAAGTCGAGCAGCGTGGCGCCGAGGGGCAGGCGGTAGAGGTCGCCGCGGGGTGTGAACACGAACACCTCATTGTTGTAGATGTCCATGCGCATATTGCGCATGAGCTCCAGGGGGCCGCTGTCGGCGGTTTCGAGGATGTCGCGCACGTTGTTCATCCAGGCGTCGAGGTTGTTTTCGGCCTTGATGCCTTTGTAGCGCCAGTGGGCTGCGAGGCCTTTTTCGGCCACCAGGTCCATGCGCTTGGTGCGGATTTGCACTTCCACCCAGCGCTCTTCGGGACCGTAAACGGTGATGTGGAGCGATTCGTAGCCGTTGCTTTTTGGTATGCTTATCCAATCCTTCATGCGCGAAGGATTGGGGCGGTACATGTCGGTGACGATGGAGTAGGCCAACCAGCAGTCGCGCTTCTCCTTGTCGGGGTCCGAGTCGAGCACCACGCGGATGGCGAACAGGTCGTAGATTTTGTCCACGTCGAGCTTTTGCTTGAGCATCTTGTTCCAGATGGAGTAGATCGACTTGGTGCGGCCTTTGATTTCGAATTTCAGGCCGGCCTCGAGGAGCTTTTGCTTGACGGGGGCTATGAAGTCGGCGATGTATTTGTCGCGCGCCGACTTGGTTTGGTTGAGTTTATGGGCGATTTGGGAGTACGTGTCGCGACGGGTGTATTTGAGCGACATGTCCTCCAATTGCGACTTGACCACGTACAAGCCGAGGCGGTGGGCCAACGGGGCGTATAGATAGTTGGCCTCGGCGGCCACTTGCATCACTCGCGCTTGGTCGGGGTGATGGTTGATGGCGTGCATCAGCGTGAGGCGGTCGATGATCATGATGATGATTACGCGGATGTCCTGCGCAAACACCAGCAGCAGGTTGCGGAAGTTCTCCGATTCCACCGACGACGACTTGGCATACAGTTGCGACACCTTGATCAATCCGGCTACCATGCGCGCTACATCATCGCCCCAGTCAGCGACGATTTGCTCGTGGGCGATGAAGCCGTGGCGGCAGGGATTGAACAGCATAATCGCTGCGGCCATAGAGATGTCGGGACTGATTTCGCGGCACAGCGACAGGGCTGTGTCTATGCTGCGACAGATGGGATTGAATCCGAACTTGTCGCGGTGGCAGAATCCGCCGGCGGCCGCCTCATCCAATAGGCGGCGCATACGTGCGAGGTCGGCGCAGTGCTCGCGCACACCAAAGATGTGTGCCAATTCGCGGTAACTGCTGCGCACGTGCTCGCGCTCCTGCGGTGTGAATTGTAACTGTTCCATACTCTTTGAGAAATTGTACGTTAACGGAATCTGACGGCAAAGTTAGCAAATTCCCGCCAAATATGCAAACGCTCGCGCCCGCGTAAGGTCTAAACGAAGCAACGAATTAATTTTGGACTTCGATTACAAGGCGTTGAGCTGCTCGATATAGGCGAGCAACTCGAGGCGGCCGCGACCATCCTCCGATGAGGTGGAGAACATCGGCGGCAGCTCTTCCCAACTCTCGCGAAGCACCTGGCAATAGTGCTCGCGAGCGCGCTTCACGGCGGTGGATGTGAGCTTGTCCAACTTGGTGAAAACGATGGCGAACGGTATGCCGTTTTCACCCAGCCATGCCATGAAGTCCAGGTCGATGCGCTGCGGCGCGTGGCGGATGTCGACCAACACAAACAAGTTGGTCATCTGCTCGCGCCGTGCCACGTAACCCTTAATCATGCGCTCCAAACGCGCGCGGTCTTCTTTACTGCGCCGCGCGTAGCCGTAGCCGGGCAAATCCACCACAAACCATTCATCGTTGACCAAAAAGTAGTTTAGTAACATCGTCTTACCCGGGGTCGACGAAGTCATGGCCAACCCCTTGCGACCAAGCAAGCGGTTGATCAGCGACGACTTGCCCACGTTCGAGCGGCCGATGAACGCATATTCGCGACGCTCTCCCTCGGGACACTTTTCCACCGAGGGCGAGCTGATAAAAAACTTAGCAGAGGTGATTTCCATAACGCTTCCGTGAAATTTTCTCCAAAGTTAGCCAAAAAAACGCAAATGAGCAAGCCTTCAGCCAAAAAAATGTTAAAACCATTTTTTGGGCTGAAGGCTACGCTGAAGCTCATAGCCGGTACAAAAAGGCGGTTTGGGCTGTGGCTTTCGGCGTGGGGTGGGTTAGAACAGGAAGTTCATACCGAGGTTCACTTGGGTATTGGAGCACAGGGGTACGCCTTGTTTGCTCAAGGTGCCAACGGTGCGGTCCATGCCGAGGTAGAAGTTGAAGCCGGGGACGTGGAGGTTCAGCAGCCAGCCGAAGCCTACGGCATCGGTGCCGCCGCATACGTTAACGGAGGCGTTGAGGCATTTTACCGGAGCCACGTTGGCCGACAGGCGGAAGTCGGTGGTGGTGAACGGGCCGTTGATGCGGGTGGAGTTCAGCAGGCCGAAGGAGAGCTTGCGGTAGAGGGGGAAGGTGTACTGCACGCCGGCGTTGATGGTGGCGGCGAGCATGGTGGAGCGGGAGCCTTGGTCGCCCATGTCGTTGAGTTCGTAGATGGCCGACACGTCGTCGCGCAGGCGGTCCCATTCGTTGCTGAAGGAGTTGGCGGCATCGTCGTCGGGGTTGAAGACGTAGCCGTCGGTGTTGACGCTCTGGCGGCCGTTGGTGGAGGCCAGCATGGTGTTGCTCCAGTTGATGAAGCCGAGATCGAGCACGGCCAGAGAGAAGGTCCAGTCTTTCAAGGCTTTGGGGCTGTATACGGCGCCGAGGTCGAAAGCAGCACCGTAGCCGCCAACACCTGCGCCATCGATTTCAACGCCGTTGACGTAGCGGTG
This sequence comes from uncultured Bacteroidales bacterium, assembly GCA_946011725.1. Lineage (GTDB taxonomy): Bacteria > Bacteroidota > Bacteroidia > Bacteroidales > Muribaculaceae > CAG-873. Next base: position 4,657 of record CAMGBT010000011.1, read on the forward strand.
GTTAGTGCGGTCGTTTACTTTGGTTTCGTAGGTGAGACCTTTGACTGATGCGCGCAAATCGGCATCGGTGGTGACGGTCCACGAGTCCATGCCCAAGGTGAGTTGAGCTTCGCGCAGGTCGGCATCCACGCGGCCTGCGCCCACGAGGAACTTGAATGTGCCGCCCACGCGCCATTCTTCGTTGATGTCATGTGAGTGACCGAGAGCGATTTCAGCCCACGCGGTGCCGCGAGCGTTGATGTCGGAGATGTCGTAAGTTTGATTTTGCACGCCCTCTTTGAGCAGGGAGAAGATGGAGTAGGGGAGGCTGACGCCCACATCGGCGCGAGCGGCGATGCTGATGGTGTTGTAGCCGCCGAAGCCGCGGAAGCCGGTGGCGAGCACTTGCTCGTGGAGGTTGACTTTGAGGGTGTTGTTGTCGCTGATGTTCGACAGGAATTCTTGGGCGTTTACGCCGGGATTGAGGAAGGTGGTAGTGGTGCCGTTGACGTTATAGATTACGTCTTGGAGGTTGAGGTTACCGGTGAGGCCCACGTTGAGGTTGCCCAAGCCGGGCATGGCCACGAAGTTGCGTGAGTTGGCGAAGGCGGGGTTAAGCTGGAAGCGGTAGGTGTAGTCTTCGAGGAAGTAACCCGAGGCCGAGGTTTGCGCCGATGCTGATGCAGCACAGAGCAGTGCGGCGGCAGCTATTGTGAGTTTATTGATGGTTTTCATATTTGGGAGTTAAGATTGTGATTGATAATGAGTTGGATTGATGAACGTGATGGGTTACAGTTCTTTTTCATAGTAGCCGGAAGCTACGGGACGAACGTTGCTCACTTCAATCTTAATGTCGGGACGCAGGGTTTCTGCCGATTTGGCGGTGGCCACGGCCACGAAGCGGATGCCATCGAGGCGGCGGATTTCGCCGGTGATAGTGATGGTGAGGGCTTGGCCTTGAGCGTTGGCGCTCACGGTGGCGCCTTGGATGGATACGTTGTTGATTTGGTTGCCGTTAGCATCGATGGGGTAGCCGGTGAATTCGATGTCAACGGGCACGTCGGTGGTAACCAGCGCGTTGACGGTGAGTTGGGTGATAGTCACAGCGTCGAGGTCGTCGCTGCTCCAACCGTCCACTTGGTCGGTGTAGGTGATTTTCGAGCCGGGATTTAGGGCCAAGGGAGCGTAGAAGGTGTAGCTGCCGCGAATCGAAGCGATGTCGGTGCCTAAATCGAAGTTGGCGACGTGCTGACGGGGCATCTTGGGGTCGTTGAGCTCCACTTCGATAGTGGAGGGAACGTCGTTGCCGCTGAGGACGTCGCTCAGGGAGGTGAACTTCACGTGTTCAGCGCCTTCGTAGCCTTGGTAGAAGGCGTCGGGACGGGTGGGTGAGATGCAGTAGGAGTACAGGCCCGAGGGGTTGCCGGTGCCGATGGTGAAGTAGCCGTCGTCGAGCGAGCAGCGCTTGCGGGTGCCATCGCGGTGCACACCGGTGAGGGTGATGCCGGTTTGCGCCGACACGTTGTACTTCTGCACCGGGTTGTTGAGGCTGACGTAGATCTGCGGGTTGGCGATGCGGATGTCCGTGCCCGATTGCGAGATGATGTCGGGCAGGTCGGAGAGCGAAATGGGGTCGATGTCGAGGTCTTCGATGTCGTACTCCAAAGTGCCGGTAACGGAGTTGATGGCAATCGACGGCATGGCGTAGTCGATGCCCAGACGGAGGGTGGTGGAGATGCTTTGGTTGGTGATGTCGGCAGTATTGATGGCCAATGTGAGACTCTTAATGTGCACCTTGCCGGTGGCGGAGATGGTGTGAGCGGAGGGGTCGAACACAGCGCCGAGTTGGTCGAAATCAATCTTGTCGGCCACGATGTGCAGAGAAGTCGATGAGCCTTCGATGCGACGGTCGGGGATGGAAGCCAAGCCGGTGGCGGGGTCGTAAGAGCCGCCTTCAATCGAGGTAATGTGCAAGCCCTTGGGCAATTGCACCTGCAGGTTCTTGAGCGTGAAAGCACTGGCCACCTGCTCCAAGCCGCTGAGGGTGAGATCAATGTTCACACCTACTTGACCGGATGCGCTGTCGAAATCGATTACTTCCTTTGGAATGTTGTAACCGGTGTAAGTGAAATCGCGTTCTTCGGGTTCGATGAACACTTCCGCAGCAATGTCGCCCACCGGCGGAATCGACACGTAGGGGATGTCGACATAAGTCGACGGAATGGAGACACCGTGGATGGTGAAGTCGTCGATGTGCACCGGTGACGAATTGAACTCGCCGGTCTCCACCACAGCGTATACGCCGTTGATTTCTTTCACCTTGCTGTCTTCGCCGAGGCTGAAGATGCTTTTCAAAGTCACTTTGTCGATGTTTACGGGGATAGTGAGGTCCTTCACTTCCACACGCACATTGCTGTCGATGTTAGCCAAATCGTAGTCATCATCAATGCACGAAGTGGACATAGCGGCAACGCAGATTGCAGTTAGACCTAAATAGAATGATTTCATGTTGTAGGGTTATATTGGATTAATTTATTATTATAGTCGGTTGAACTTGTGATGATATGAACAAAAATGATTGTCTATCGGTTGCAAATTTAATACATTTATGCCAATAACGCAAATAGTATGAGCATAAAACTGTAGCAAATACCGCGAATAAATGATGAATTGTAAGAAAAAAACAAATCAGTAAGAAAAAAACATCCCCGGCTCCGGACAAATGTAAGAGCGCGGAGCCTTTTTGTATTTGCTTCGAGCTCTTGCTCGCACAGATTGCCTGTCGGCCACGATGCGCTAACGGCGCTGCAGGTGGAGCATCGGGGTGCCGAGGAAGTCGACCTCGCCCACTGCGCTGAAGCCGCACGAGCGGTAGAGTTGTTGGGCTTTGATTTTGGGGTATTCCACCAACAGCCCTAAGGGGAGGCCGCTTTCGCGGTGCCGCTGTGCCATCGCTTCGATGAGCCGACGGCCTAAGTGTTGGCCTCGGTGCGCTTCGAACACTGCCAACGAATCCAAGTACACTTCGCCCGGACCGGTTTCGAAGGGTAGGGCGTCGGTGTAGCTCTGGCCCAAGCGCTCGTTGGCGGCCGCGAAGAATAGCGGTCGCCACGTGCGAATCATTGCGCCATCGTATGCTACCAATGCGCCCGCCACTTCGCCCGAGGGCTGGTGACGCGCCACAAGGGTGTTGCGGTAGCTGTATTGGTTGTCTTCAGTCGCTGCAAACTCGGTGAACAGTTCGCGCAGCCGCTCCACATTAGCACTGCCGCGTGCGATGTCTGCGCACAACTCATCGCCGAATGCCATCATGATAGCCGCTGCAATAGCGGGGGCATCGGCCGGTGTGGCCGGTGTGATTACGTAGCTGTTCATACACATTATTTAATAAGAGAGTTTACGGTGGTGATGTAGTCGTTGGCCGCGTTCACGTAGCCTTGCTGCCGCAGTTGCGCTTCCTTTGCTTTGATGGAGAGCAACTGCTGCTGGCGGTCCATCGAGCCCTTCGCCAGCGCGTTTGCAGCGGCCGCATCTCGCTGAGCCGCAGCCACCGCTTCCGCGTTCACATGCTGATGGGTCAGCGGGGATTCGCATTCGTCGGTGGAGAAAGCCAGCACGATGCCCACCACGATCAGCGCTAAGATGGCCAGCGCGCCTGCCACGCGTCCGCGGTGCACACGCCGACGCACCTTCTTGCGCCGTGCCACGTTGGTAATATGTTGTACTTTAGCCATTTACTTCCGTTGTTAAGAGGTTATACACGCGTTCGCGCACTTGCTCCATCAGCCGTCGGGGAGTGCTCGTTGCGCCGCAGATGCCTATCGAAGAAGCATTTGCGAGCCACGATGCCTGCACGCCCGAATCATCGCTCACTTGATAGCTGCGAGCGTTCACCTCGCGGCAGTGGTTGTACAGTATCTTGCCATTGCTGCTCTTCGCTCCGGCCACGAATATGACCACCGCGTGGCGCGCGGCAAACTCGCGCAGATGCTCCACGCGTCCCGCCACCTGACGGCAGATAGTGTCGAACGAATACAGCCGAGCTGGCGCCTGCAAGCGCTCCTCGATGGCCGCAATCATACTGTGAAAGCCTTCGATGCTCTTGGTGGTTTGCGAATAGAGGTACACGTCGCTACTGAAATCGATGCGCTCGATGTCGTCCACAGTCTCCACCACGATAGCCGTGCCCTCGGTTTGACCAACCAACCCAAGCACCTCGGCATGGCCGCGCTGGCCGTAGATCACAATCTGCTTGCGCCGGCCGTCCACCGGAGTGTCGAACGCTTCCTTGATGCGCTGCTGCAATCGCAGCACCACCGGACACGTTGCGTCGATAATCTCAATGCCGTTGCGCCGAGCCAGCGCGTAGGTCGACGGCGGTTCGCCATGAGCACGCAGCAGCACCTTCACATCGTGCAGCCGCGCCATCCCATCGTGGGTGATGGTGCGCAAGCCGATGCGCTCCAACCGCTCCACCTCGTTGCCGTTGTGCACAATATCGCCCAAGCAGTACAGGCTGCCGGCCGCGGCAAGCTCGTCCTCCGCCTTACGGATGGCCGTCACCACGCCGAAGCAGAAACCCGACTTGTCGTCGATTTCAACCGTAGGTTTCACTGCTCCAAGCTGTTAATCACGCGGTTAAACTGCTCCATCAGCCACTCGCTCTGCTGCTCGCGAGTGAGGTGCGAGTTGTCGATAGCGATAGCGTCGTTGGCACGGCGCAGCGGACTCTCGGCGCGGGTGCGGTCGATCTCGTCGCGATGCACCACGTTGGCCAGCACGTCGGCATAGCTCACCTGCGAGCCCTTCTCCACCAACTCGGAGAAGCGGCGCTGCGCACGCGTTTGCGGCGACGCGTCCACAAAGATTTTCAGTTCCGCATCCGGGAACACCGTGGTGCCGATGTCGCGGCCATCCATCACAATGCCGCGACTGCGGCCCATCGCCTGCTGCAATGCCACAAGGCGGTGGCGTACCGCACCGATGGCGGCCACCGGCGACACCACCGACGACACCCGCAGCTGACGGATCTCGCGCTCCACATCCACGCCGTTAAGCATCGTGTGTTGCGATCCATCGGCCTGTACGGCGAAGTCAATGTCGATGCCGTCCAAAGCATCGATTAGCGACGCCTCAGCCACCGAGCCGTCAGCGTTAATCATCTCATGCTCAAGCGCATACAGTGCCACAGCGCGGTACATTGCGCCCGAATCGATATAGCGATAGCCCACGCGCGAAGCCAAGTCGCGCGCCATCGTGCTCTTGCCCGACGACGAATAGCCGTCGATTGCCACAATTATCTTGCGTGCCATTATTTCAGTAAATCGTTTACGTTCATTGAAAGATTAAACATAAAGGTGGTAGCACCCGTGTGCGGTTGCGCAAATGCAACCCCCACGCCGAAGCTGCGCACCTTCAAACCCGCCGCCAGCGACCACCCCGACAGAAAGCTTCGCGAGTAAGTCGACATATCCGTGCGAGTCTTATAATTATAGCCTAAGCCAATGTAAAAATTCTGATTCGAAATCAAGTCAGCCCCGAAAATCAGGTGACGGAACAAATTCGAGCCGAACGTGTCCTTCATCATCGGCTCCGAAGCCTCCGTGCCATCGCCGTTATCCATATACGGCAGATGCCACTTGGTCAGATTCCATGCCGTTACGGAAAAACGCACCGGGAACTCGCCGAACACCTTCGACCAGCCAATGCGAATGTCGAACGGTACACGGTCGTAAGCCTCATCAAAGCGCTTCACCTGACCGCCCATGTTAGCCAGCACCAACGACACCGACGAATCATGCTCCGGGTCGTAATAATTCACGCCCACATCGGCAGCCAACGCCAATGCCGAGTACTCCGCATAGTGACTGTACAGCGCCTTCAGCGCCACACCGCCACGCCAGCGGGCTGTAATCTCATGACTATACTGCACGCCAAAGGCCATGTCGGCCGGCGAGAACGTGCCCACAATCGTGCCGTCCTCCAACGCCTCCGTAATCGACCCATAGCCGAAATAATTCACCGACGCAGCCCATGCACCGCGCTCGCCCGCAGCGTGCGCATAACGCACTCCCGCGAAATTCGACCCGCCCATGTAGCGCATATAATTCACCACCGCTTGGTCCGCTACCTCCGGACCAAGCAATGCCGGATTCTGGTCCGACGACCCTAACTCATCGTCAACCAGCGAAATATTCATACCCCCCAAGCCATAAATCTTGCTCGACGAGGTCACATTTATCCAACTGTAACCGCTTGTGCCATCCTGACCGCGCACAGCCAGCCCGACACACACCATTACAGCTACCATATATAATCTATGTAATGACAGTTTCATTCCTTTATAACGATTTCACCGCAAAAATATTGTACCCCAGCCGCTTTTACACAACCACGAGCGCCAAATGCAACTTTTTCGCAAAATTTTCCTCCAAAAATTTGCACAATTCAAAAAAACTCCCTAACTTTGCACTCGCAAACGGCACAAAGCCGCCAAGGAGAGGTGGGTGAGTGGCTGAAACCACCAGTTTGCTAAACTGACGTAGGAGTTATCCTACCACGAGTTCGAATCTCGTCCTCTCCGCAAGTAGCGCTGATTATCAGCGAGTTAGGAAATGTTGGCACGAATTTGCGCACGTTTCTATGACTTTTTAAGGTTTTGGATGGGCTTCGCTTCGGCGAGGCCCGTCTTTTTTTCGTGAGTCGGGCTCGAAAAGTGTGACACGCTCTCGCCATCTGAGGGGTCAATGTAAAAAACCGGTTGAAATGTTAAAATAGCAAACGACGGGGTAATTATCGGACTAACGCGCGGAGCGCGTTGCTTTTTAGATAGCACCACGTTGGCGCGGAGCCTGCGGAGCGCCTACGTGGTGACCGATGTCCTTCCCCTCCAAGAACCGCGGCGCGGTTCCTTATGGCACGCTGATTCCAAGCCATCGATAAGGAACCGCGCCGCGGTTCATGGGTGTGTATGGCACGCGTGCTCCACGTAGGCACTTCACTTCGGTCGCTTCGCTTCACTACGTTGCGTGCCAACGTGGAGTTATCGAAAAAGCAGAAAGTGTGTCAAAAGTCGAAAATCTAATTGAAGACCCGCAATTGGGCCATCCGGGTGTGCCGCGGCAAGCCACGGCTCTACAAGTTAATTCCTGATTATCAATAAAATAGATCCTGTACTCCTGCTAAATCTCCTGTTCTACTGTGAAACCTTTCCACGCTGTGCAGACTTTTGACACGGTTTCTTTGAGTAAGCACCCACTAACAAATTTAACAACCGGTATTTTACATTGATCCAGTATTTCGACCATGTACCCATAATTTTACTTGATGAGTAGCTTTGTGCCGAGGGCTGCGCAGATGCGTTGGATGATGTCAACGCCGGTGCTGTAGTTGCCCTGCTCGATGTTTGAGAGGTTGGCGGCTGTGATGCCTGCCTGAGCTGCCAGCTGGCGGACGGTTAAGCCTTTGCCGAGTCGGTGGCTCACTATCTGTTGCCCTATGTCGTAGCGTTGGAGTTCGCGCTCTTCTACCTCAATTTTGTAGGTCGGTGTTTCTATGACGTACTCTCCTAGTACCTTTACTTGAAGATATGCGTTGTTGTCGCGGTCTACCCATATTGATTGGCCGCCTTTGCTTAATGGATGACGTGTGGTGGTGCGAACATCGATGTGCTCCCCGGTCTGCTTGTTGATTAACGTTGCTTTCATATTGGTGATTATTGTCAGTTTGGACGAGGCAGATGGTCTTGACTCATAGACATATATGATCGTTGCTTTGCTTACTTTTGGGCGATCAGCTGAATTGGTCTGCGTTGATGTTGATCTCTTATGCCATTGTTTGGGTGTCCGAATAGTCGAGCACCAGCCCTGTATAGACTATTGTTACTAGGTTTGTTGGTTATTTAGTGCAAAATTAATACTTAATATTGTTCTTAGAAAATAATCAATCAAAAAAAATATGGGACAAAAATTTGATTAACACTTTTATGTTAAAGCATGGCAAAATGTTAAATTTGGAGGCCGCCTCGCAATAGCGCTATTGCACTTGCAGAAGGTTGAAGTTATCGTTGGCGCAGTCTGGTTATTGATAGAAAAAATGGCTAGTTTTGGTACTTTTAGACTTTCAGTATTGTGAAAGTCAAATTATATTCGCAACTACATTTATTTTTGTGCGTTTGACACAGTTTTGCCTCCCTCATCAAGCAAAGCGGGGCGACACCCAAGGCGCCACCCCGCAGTATCAGGTTGAATTCGATGTCATGCTAAGTGCTTGAATCAGATTAGTGAATTAGCATTGGATCGTATATCGGTGTCTCAAACACTTCATTGATTTTTTTACCGATTCTGGACAACCATCCGCTTACTTTTTCTGTGATTGCGCGCCTTGCCTTTACAATCGCTGTGCCGATTGCCGAGCCGGCCATGTAACCAACCGTGCCGCCAATGAAGCCACCGATTGCCGCTCCGAATGGACCGCCAAGAACCGTTCCAATGGCTGCACCCTTTGCAGCGCCGATGCCCATTGCTATCAAGCCTCCGGCGGCGGCAGCCGTGGTCTCCTCCATTTGCGCGAAGGCTTGCTGTGGGGTTACCTCGCCTTTAGCGCATTTGTACAAAATCTTTACATTTTCGATTCCTACAAACACCACGTTGGCAATTCTTCCTACAGGTGTGCCTCTTGCAATTATGGGTATAATTCCCTTTTCAGCTCCGACTTTCACTGCTGCTGTCACAACGGTTTTGAGTGCCATATCAGCACCACTAAGCAACGCCTTTTGGGCAACCTCTTTGGGGCGGATTTTCTCGCCCTTAAAGAGCTTCATAGCCACATCGGCGCCCACGCTGAATGCCGCACCGATTAAGCCGGCTTTCATCGCTTGTTTACCGATACTAAATGCAATGTCCTTGGTTTTGTAAGCATTCCAATTTTTAGGATCCCATTTTCCGCTTTGAGCTTCTTCTTGCAATTCTTTAGCGCGGTCTTTTGAGAGTGGATTGCTTCGTGTACCATCAGGCGCTTCGATGTAAGTGGTTGACTTGCGCTTGATTTGACCGGCTTGATCTTCAGGTACCAAACTTTGTTGGCCGCGATAGTCGCCATGTTCAAATGCTTTTTGGGTTGCAGTAGCATCCTTGCAGTATTTCGACTGTATTCGACGTACTATCTTACCTTTGGCGTCGCGAATCACCATGTCAACGGAGTTGCAAGTGTTGTTTTGCAACCTTTCAGCGCGATACTGGCTACCGCGAGCTTCGGCATTCAGATTGAATGAAGTCACGTGCTCTTGCTCGGCGATAAACCCATCTAAGTTGGGGTTCCTACTGATTCCTCCGGCCTTGGTAGTGATAGTTCGCAGCAACGATTCATTTGCAGTTGTGACCGCATTATCAAGTCTCTGAAGGTACTGAACCGTTTCTTCACAGGTCATTTTCGAAGTGACTTGCTGAACTCTTTCCGCAAACCACGATTCTGCACTTCTGCCGTTCGCAGTGGCTTGTGCCAGCGATTCCTTTTGCTCCTCCATTATGCGCACAGAGTCGCTGATTTCTTGTACCATAGCGGTGGCTTCCTCGATGGATTTTTCAGGAAGCACGGAGATGATTTTCTCCGGAAGCCATTGCGCGATTGGTCTATCCTGATTCTGTTGATAGCAGTCAACAAAATCATTGATCATTTCGTTCAACTCCACGAAGTTCTCTTCGATGATTGGTGAGTGCGCCTCGTCAATCAGAAGTATGTCTTTTTGTTCGGGGTCCATATTGTTAGCTTTTTCGTTTAGATTCTGCTTTACTTGCTTTTTGAATATCTAATCCATTGAATTTCTCTTCCATAGATTTAATTTTGTCTTTTAATGCTTTTTCTATTGGAGTGATTTTGCCCAACGACTTTATCAAATCGTCAGTAGTTAAGGTTCGTTCGTTATCAATAAACGCTTCTTCGATAGCGTCCTTAACAACTGCTTCAAGATCCGCGCCACTGCAGCCTTTTGTTTCATCGATAAGGCGGAATATGTCGATATGCTTATTCCATTTATGGCGCTTCTTCAGATGGATTTCGATAATCTTGCGGCGCTCGTCTTCATTTGGTAGCTCTACTTTGAAGAGTTCGTCGAAGCGACCTTTGCGCAAGAACTCGGTGGGAATCCTTGAAATATCATTAGCGGTGGCCACGATAAACACGGCGCTATCCTTCTCTTGCATCCACGTCAAGAACTGACCGAAAAGGCGGGTGGTGACTTCATTACCGCCACCATCGCCGCTAATGCCTGCGAATGCTTTCTCAATTTCGTCAATCCACAATACGCAAGGACTCATAGCCGAAGCCAATTTGAGTGCTTTGCGCATATTCGATTCCGATTCGCCCACATACTTGCCCATCAGTCGACCAACGTCCAAGCGAATAAGCGGGAGCTTGAACAAGCCGGCAGTGGCTTTTGCCGACAAACTCTTGCCGCAGCCCGGATAGCCTACTATGAGAATACCTTTCGGGATATCGACACCAAAGGCAATGGCTTTCTCGAGTTGGGCAAAGATTTTGGCTTTACGGTTGAGCCATTCTTTTAGATTCTCGAGGCCGCCAATGTCCTCAATCCTCTCTTTGAAGTTGATAAGTTCTAACAGTCCGGCTTTCTTGATGATTTGCTCTTTCTCGCGGAGAACTAACACGGCATCATCCGCTACAATATCGCCGCCGTCTTGGTAAGCCAAATTGAGAATCTGGCGTATTTGAAACTCGTTAAGACCTTTAAACGAGAGAGTTAACTTCTCAACGACATTTTCCTCAACAGTGATTCCATTATCTATAGCAAACTGTCGAATTTGAGCACGTACTTCATCAGAATCGGGTAAGGGAAGGTCAAAGATTGTGATGAAGTTCTCCAACTCGGTGGGAATGACAACCACCGACGAGACAATAAAGATGGTGGCGCTATAATTGTCTCGATACAGGTTGTCCTCTGCTATTCTGCGAAGTAGCGCAATGACAGCGGGATTCGTTAATTGCTCGTGAACATCCTTGAGGATAAAGAATGTTTCACCATTGAAGCCGCAATCTCGGTTGTATGCAAGGAGCTCTTCTAAGCTCCATTGCTGTAGCGGAGCTTTGGTCGTGAAATCAACCAACCCTAATGCATTGTTAAATTCAATGCAATTAGCGTTTGGATTAATTGCACGAATCGTCTCATCCACTATCCGGTAATCAAAATGATTGATGTAGATAATGGGATGAAGAGCATCGACGTATGATGCAAGGATGCTCGTTGCGTTATCTCTCATCTTATCTCGATATAATAAAGAGTATTAGCGCCTGTAGCTTGCATTTTCTGGAATTGCTTTCGCTTAATTATTCGTTATTTGCGAGCATCAGCTTTATGGTCCAAAAAATGCTTGGTATCATTACGCTGAGCGACTGCACATTCCGTATAGGTTGCTCGAGTTAGCTCGAGTACCAAACACCTTTGGCATGTTAACTCTACCCATCGCTGACCAGTTTGTATTGTTTCCTTAACAACTGCATCGCAATGGTCTAAAACGCTTGGAATCAAGCATCTTTTTACTTCTAAATACAACGTAGGCGTATCGTTATTTGAACTTAGAGGACCTTCATCTTTTATATAAAATTGACGAGTAAACGGATTAATCAACAAGTAAATAACCGCCAATACTGATTTATCTTTAACGCGATAAAAAAAGTTGCGGAAGTCGTGTTTGAAAAGCTCGGAATACTCTTCTTCTATTATTTTTAAGGCAGCCTTAATCATCGGCTTACTCTTGGGATTATTTATAATGCCCTGTATCAGCCCATTATATCTTTCAAAGTACTTTGAGAACAAAGCATTTGTAGCAGATACCATCTTCTCCTTCTGCTTTTTTACGAGCACGCGTTGTTGGTCGTATTTAAGAATCTCTAAGGAGTAATCAATTTTGACAGGATCAGTTTCAACTCCAAAGATTTGAATGAGCTTAATGAGAATTTCTTTTTCAGAAGTGGAAGTGATTTTATCGACTGCCTCCAACTCTTTTTCGAAGCCGCGAACGCGTAGCCATTTGTGCAATAACTTGTTGTTGTAGTATGCCAAGATGTCCTCAAGAACAAAGTTATTGCGAAGATCTTCAAGTGTTCGCACCTGAATATCTTTGTCGATTCTTAGATTGAACTTTAGTGTTTTTGCCATGAAGATTATTTCAGTTGATAATGGATTAGTTAGTAGTGTAGCCATCTAAGGCGATTATTACACTTTTCGGATGCAAAGTTAAACATAATTTTGCAAATTACCCCCCCCATTTGGTTAAATTATGTTAAGGGAATGAAGTTTTTTGTGTGTTGTCTACATAGGTAATTGAGTAAGGGTTTGAGGGGTTTTGGGGCGGTGGGTTGTGGGATTGGGGGATTTTTTGTAACTTTGTCGAAAATTATTTTTATGGCTAAGAATGATTATGTTTTGAAGAATAAGCAGTGGTTGGCGGCGAAGGCGGCCGAACCCGGAGTGGAGGCTATCGGAGCGGGGGTGTTGCGCCGCGTGATCAAGCGCGGGGATGCGTCGAAGCCGTCGCCCACGCGAAGCAGTGTGGTGGTGGCGCATTACACCGGTCGGACCATTAACGGCAAGGTGTTCGACAGCTCGCGCTCGGGCGTGGCGCCGGCTTTCCGCTTGCGCGACCTTATCAGCGGTTGGGTGGTGGCTCTAACGCAGATGCACCCCGGTGACCGTTGGGAAATCTTCCTGCCGGCGGAGCAGGGCTACGGCCGTTTCAACCAGCCCGGCATCCCCGGCGGTTCTACCTTAGTATTTGATATTGAATTGATTAGCGTGCAATGAAAAAGATATCGATTACCTTGGCGGCCGCGATGGTGAGCCTGTGGGCCGGCGCCGCCTCGTTCGAAACCTACGTATATAATGTGTGCGAGGACGACACTTTGCGCCTTGATTACTACCGCCCGGCTCAGGCGGATGCGCCGCTGATGGTGTTTGCCTTCGGCGGTGGTTTTATGGGCGGGCAGCGCCACACCGATGACTACGACCGCCTGTTCAACTACCTCTGCGACAATGGTGTAGCTGTGGCAACAGTCGACTACCGCACCGTGCTCTTGGCTGATGGACCGGAAAGCGTGGCCACCATCGACGGCTTCTGCAACGCGCTCTACCGCGCTATCACCGTGGCCGTGACCGACTACACTATGGCCACGCGCTACCTCGTGACTAACGCTGCCGACTTGGGCTTCGACCCGGCCAAAATGTTCGCTGCCGGATCCAGTGCCGGCGCCATCACCGTGTTGCAAACCGAAATCAGCGTGTGCAACGGCGCACAAACCGCTCTGCCCGAGGGTTTTAACTTCGCCGGAGTGATTTCCATGGCCGGAGCCGTATGCGCCCTCGGCCAGCCGCAGTGGGACGCCGCTCCCGCGCCCATGCTGCTCTTCCATGGCGATGCCGACTCCAACGTGCCCTTCGATAGCATAGCCGTGGGCGGTTTCGGCCTGTTCGGCTCGCAATACATTAGCCGGCAGTTAGTTGAGGCTCACGTGCCGCACCAATTCCACATCGTTCGCGGAGCCAATCACCGCGTGAATAGTAGCGCGTGCGTCGACTACCGGGGCGAAGTGCTCGACTTCATTCGCACGGTGTCGGCCGGCTCGTTCACCCGCATCGTAATCACGGACGATGCGCCCGCCGAACTGCAATCCTACCAAACCGAATTCACCGTGGAAGACTTCATCCGCTCAAACATGCAATAAATATGGAAGAGATACTGCAATTCCTGCGCGATTTGGAGCAAAATAACAATCGCGATTGGTTCAATGCCAACAAGCAGCGCTACCGGCACGCTCAGCAGCTGTGGAACGCCTTTTGTGAGGAGCTGATAGCCGAAGTGGGCCGCTTCGATGCGGCCATCGCCCCGCTCACGGTGGCAAACTGCACTTACCGCATCTACCGCGACACCCGCTTCTCGGCCGACAAGACGCCGTACAAGACTCACTTCGGGGTGTTCATGTGTCCCGGCGGCAAGAAATCGATGCATGCCGGCTACTACTTCCACCTCGGCACCGGCACCGGTGAGAGCTATCCTCATGCCCACATGCTCGCTGCGGGCAACTACTGCTACGACCCCAAGGCCATCAAGATTCTGCGCGAGGACATCAGCGATGACTGGGACAACTTCAGCCGAAACGTGCTCGGCGCGGCCCACAGCTGCTTCACCGCCGATATGGAGGGCGCGCTCAAGCGCGTGCCGCGCGAGTATCCGGCCGACGCTCCCTATGCCGACTGGATGCGAATGCGCAATTTCTGCTTGGTGACCAACGTCGACGACGACTTCGTGCTCGCGCCCGACTTGGCTCGCCGCGTGGCAGCCCTATTCAGCACCACGGCGCCATTCACTTCGTTTGTGAATCGCGCCGTGGACTATGTGCTTGAGGATCAGAGGTAAAGCGGGATGCGGTCGAGCAAATACTTGCGTGCCTCGTCCCATGGAAGGTAGAGATTGGTGTTGTTGGGAATCAGCGACACCGGGCGCTCGTTGAGGTCTACCCGCAGGTAAAGCCGACCGGAGGCCGATCGGAACAGAATCATCTGCAAGTTGGCGGCCATGGGCACGATGTCGAAGTCGCGCCAATGCTGTGCGACGGTGTCGAAATAGTTTGTGGCATAGAAGCAGCCCTGCAAGCGGATAAGCGACAGCAGCGGCAGCAGCGTTTCGGCATGGCCGAAGCGCAAACGCGCCACGGTGTCGGAGCCTTCCGCGGCGGCGTCGAACGTGGCCACGATGTCGCGCAGCAGTTCGGCGGCGATGTCGGCTGGCGCCACCGACACGGTGGTGGCAGTGCGTTGCAGATACTGGCGCAGGTTGAAGCACGACCACAGCGCGTTGTACTCCTCGGTGGTGAAGAATTGCGAGGTCATCGGGTCGAGGCACATGGCGCGGCAGCCGGCCACCACGTAGTACTCGGTGATGGCCAAGTCGCGCTGCTGCTCGTCGCTTTCAAAGGGGAAGCGCTCGCCCAAGGCGCGGGTGATGGCCGAAGTGGGGCAAGCCGTGGCAAAGTACTGATTGTAAGGTTCGGCCCACAGCTCCGAGCCGAGGTATTGTTGGAAGATTGTGTCGAGGTCGAACGGGCGCACCAGTGGCGAGTTCTCGCGGCCCGACGAGGTGGTGTAGAACACGTGGTTGTTCAGGCGCGACAGCTGATGAATGAAGGCGAACATACTCATCATCGAGCGCGGCGAATACGACGAGATGGCGTCGATGCGTTTGCCCTGTTGGAATAGCGGTTTGAAGTTGATGTACAGGCGCGAGGCGATAGCACGTTGCTCGGCTTCGCCAAGCGAATCGAGCGCGCCCCAGCGGCCGTTGCTCACCGCAATCACCTCATTTACAAGACGATAGAGCTTGCGACCGGTAGGCGTGATGGTGCCGAGCGAATCGGCCACAAACAACGCGCGGCGCAGCTTGGTGCACGAGGCGGCCGATGCCGGATAGCGCGAGCCGTGCCGTCCCACGTGGTTGATAAATATCGGAGTGAGCGAATCGGGATACACGGCAGGGTTTACCTCCTCGGGGTAGGGAGAGAGCGACCCATGGCACTGCGAATAGGTGTAAGTGGTGGCCATCGGGTCGGCAGCGCTCATAAATAGAGCGATGCTCAGAAAAATATGGAAGAAAAGTTTGCGCATATCACAAAATGGTGCTAAATTTGTATCGAAATTAATCTTAAAAAGAAAAGAAACGTGTCAACAGAACGAGATTTGCAGGCCGAATTGGCCGAGTTGGATGCCGCGATAGCGCAGGGCGCAACGGCAGAATTGTACTTTCAGCGCGGACGGCTCAACTGGCGGATGGACCGTCGCGGGGCGGCGATGAGCGACTACGAACGCTCGCTTGCGTTAGATTCGGAATCGCCGGCGCGCGAGGCGCTGAAGATGTGTCGCGATATTATGAATTACTATAATACCGACCTGTATAATCCTTAATCAGTCAGCAATTTAAGGAACTCGAGCATCTCGTCGGGGTATGTACCGTCGGGGATGGAGTGAGCACGGGGCAGCTCGGCCGCTCTGAGGATGGCGTTGGCGAGACCTTCAGGGGTGAAGTCCTCGGCGATGACGGCATTGGAGCGTTGCGACAGCTGCTCGCGGGCGCCGGTGAAGTCGGTGGCCACGATGGGCGCATCGAAGAGCTTGGCCTCGGCCAGGGTGATGCAATAGCCTTCGTGGCGCGAGGGCTGCAGGTAGATGTCGGCGCGTGCCATATAGGGGTAGGGGTTGGCTTTGGCGCCGTAGAACTTGATGCAGTCATCGATACCGCAGTCCATGGCGAAACGGCGGCAGGCGGTGGCATCGGTGCCGTTGCCCACCAGGTGGAGGATGGCGCGGTGGCCGGTGGCATTGAGTCGCGCCACGGCGGCGATGGCATCGCGCTGGCCTTTCTCTATGGAGATGCGGCCCACGGTGACGATGTTGAGCACATCTTTTTCAGGACGCATGTCGCACGGCTTGGTGGAGTCGTTGAGAATCATCTCCGGCGAGATGATGTTGTGGAAGGTGCGAGTGCGAGCCGCCAGCTCCGGGAACTTTTCGCAGAAGATGCGGCGCGCACGATCCGACACCACGAAGATGCGGTCGATGTGGTGCATGGCTTGGCGGATTGACTTTACGGAGTTGTAGCACCGCGACACGTCGAAGTGAATCCATGTGGCACGTGATGTAGCGCGCACGTGGTGCCCCACATAGTAGTCAAGATACTCGTGCGGCGAAGCATAGTTCACGGCCACGTCGAACTCCATGCCCAGCGCATCGTCGCCGCGCAGCAGGTAGCGGTTGATGGCCACCTTGTCGCCGGCCAACTTCGATAGCAGGAAAGCTCCAAAGCGCGGAATGGCTTTGAAGCGGCCGTGAAGCACGTCGCGCAGGGTGGTGCGCACCGGGTGGTAGAGAAAGTCGATATTGGAGTAGTACGGCTCGATGGTGTGCACGTGCACATAGTCCGGCAGGTATTGCAAAAATCCACCTTCGGGCACAAAGAACGCCACGTGGATTTCCAAATCGTCTTTGGGCATAGCGTTGAGCATTCCGAGGAAGGCTTTTTCCACGCCGCCTACATTCATGTGGTCAAGGGTAAAGAGAATTCTTTTCATGTTAATGCCTGTGAGTGAATTTATTACGCAATTTATTGATGAAACCGGCGCGAGTTTCGGCGTCGATTACGAATATCCATGAGAGGGTGATAAGCACCGCCGATGAGGTGATGGTGGTGGCCACAATGTCGGCGAACTCGTTCTCTACAGCCATTGACACGCCGAAGGCGGCCGAGGCGGCTGTGATGATGATCAGCGCGGGGGATATCACGGCGCGAGTGGCGAATCGGCCGATGGCGAAGTTAGTCATCTGGCGGCGCAGAATGATAGCCACAATCAGGGCTATTAGCATCATCACCAACACATGGATGGCATACACCACCCACGGCTGGTGCGTCCACCAGATAGCGCCCCACATCACGGGCAATTCCACCAAATAGATGATGCCGGTGATGACGCTCATGCGCAGGATGCGGCCGGTGGCATGGATGCCGCAGTTGAGCGTAAACACCACCAACTCGCAGATGCCGGCCATGATGGTGAGCTGGCAGAAGACGTTGGTGTACGCCGGCACTTGCTTGAGCCACAGCCCCAGTAGCAAGTCAATCTTGATGATAGCCGGGATGGCAAACAGCGCCACCATCAGCACCGCGTACTTGGAGCAGTTGATCATCAGCCGCTGCATGTTATCGAAGTTCTGAGCGGCATACTGCTGAATGATTTGGGGGCGGAAAGCGGCGATAATGGAGGTGCCGAATTGTGTGATGGCACCGCTGACTGTGACGGTGAGGCCGGCGGCGGCATTGAGCACCGTGCCGCCGAAGCGGTTGAGAATCATGGGCATACCTTGCACGCGCAAAGTGTAGCACAAGTTTCCGAAGATGTCCGACAAGGAGAATTTGAGGATACCGTGCAGGATGCGCATCGGCACGGCGCGTTTGAATCTGCATTCCTTGAAATGGCGGCGGCAGTACACCACATAGCACAGCATCACGATGACCGAAGCCAAGAGCATCAGCACGGCGTAGACGATGAGCGAGTCGGCGTTGCCGATAAACATCAGCGAGAGCGCCACGGCCAAGCGCAGCACGGCGTTAAGCAGCGACACGTAAGCGAAGATGTCCATGCGCTCGTGCGAAATCACCGAGGCTGTGAATGGCACTTGGATAATGGACACGGCGCCGGCCACCAGCGACAGTTGGTAAGTGATATTGGCGGCCATCAACCGCTCGGGCGCCACCTTGAGCCAGCAGTTGACGTACCACAGTCCCACGGTTTCGCCCACTACGAACAGCAGCAGGGCGATGCCGATGTGGATGAGCAGAGATGCGGCGAAGGTGTGAGTGAGCTTGCCGCGAGTGCCGAGGCCCATCTCGTAATTTAGGAAGCGCTGAGTGGCGCCGGCCATCGAGCCGTTGAGGAAAGCAAACACGGTGACGACGCACCCCACGATGGAGTAGGTGCCGAAGTCCGCCACGCCGAGTGTATCAAGCACCACGCGCGAAGTGTAGAGCGAGATGCAGATGGTCAGCAACATTTTGCCGTAGAGGAAGGCGGTGTTGCGAGCGATTCGGCGGTCGCTGCGGTTAGTCATGGGAATATTCCTTCCTTTCCGGCGGCAGGCTGAATCCCAGCTCGCGTTTCTGCGCCATAATCACGGCAGCCAAAGCCATTGATATCCAGTATAATGATGCGGGACGAATCCAGCCGGCAAAGCCGCCGATGCCGGCGATGGCGAATATTACCAACATCGAGTAAAAGTAGCGAGCGTATTTTAACTTGCGCACGCACCAACACAGGTAGAGGTAGAATAGCACGTGGAGTATAAGTCCCAAATAACCAATGGTGAGGAATATGTTAATCGGCACCACTTCCACACCGATGGCCACCTCTTCGGCGATCTCATCGTTGTTATATAGCTCGTTGTCGATAATGTACTTAGCTTTGGTGGTGTTGACTCTGCTGAGGAAACCGAATCCCCACCATTGAAGGTCCAAGCTATATAGGTGCTCAATTTTGGGCAACGCTTGCGCCATACGCCCGGTGCCCATTTTTGCCACGTCCTCATCGTCGGTGGCATTGCTCAGGTCGAAGAACTGTTGCACCGTCGACTGTATGCGCAGTGTACTTTCGTATCCATCTTCCGTGGTGTAGTTTTTCGGAAGCATGTCGTCGACGAAGTATAGCCCCACGAAGCCCACAATGCCGATGCCCAGCATGGCCAAAACCCGTCGAGTGTTGCTTTGAAACAGAATGTAACCTAATACCAATGCAAAGATAAACGAGAACGTGCGGCAGGCGCATAAGGCCAGAATAATCAATACCCAGTGGATGGGTCGCAGTTTATAGAAATAGAGCAAGGGGAACACGCACAGCGTCATGATGTACAGTCCGGCGGGCCAGTGGCGCGGGAAGGTCATTGCGAAGGGATGAATCACCGGGTCGTAGAACGTGGAGGCCATATCGTAGGTGAGCATCGATAAGTCGCGCGGCAACAGTACGAACCCATTAAAAATATAGGTATCGATAGCGTAAAACCAACAGAAAAGCAAGGCGTAAACGAACACATGGCGCGTAAAAACCTTGATGTCAAACTCTTGGCCGCTAAACACCATAATGGGCACCACAAAGAAGAGAATCATCATGTAATTCATCATCTCAATGCTCTGCACCCACAGCGTTTCCTCGCTTTTTAGTGCAAACAATAAGAGGATCATGAAGTACCCGGCTATGCCGTAAATAATCTTACGGCAAATTGGCGGCTTCTTCAGCAGGATTATGCCAATGATGCATATCAAGGTGACTATGTGCACCAAAAGCGCGGTAAACTCCGACTGCGTGGTGAGGTTATAGCCGCCAATCATCAGGGTGAACATAATCATGAAGTCGTACTTATCATTGCGGAAGCGGTTGATTAAGATGACCAACACGCCCAAGTAGCCCAAGGGGAAGTGGAGGCCGATCATCACCAACGAGAGCATAAACAGCAAAGGCCAACGCCATTCGGCTCCGGCCAATTGAAGCTCCTCCTTTTGCGGTTGCTCCGATGATATGTGCCTTGTGGAGAATATGCTCATGAAATGTATTTAGCGGATAGCCACCCCGGTGGAGTGGGGTGACTATCCGTGATTTAGCTAAGGATTAGTAAGTAGTAGCACCTTTGGCGCGGCCGTAGCCGTAGACTTTGTTGGATTTAGTGCCGTTGACCACGAGCGAGAGCTTCTTCAAGCGGTTGTCTTGATAGATTTCTTCGATGAAGTCGAGGTCGCTCATGTTGGTGACATTGAGGCGGGTAACGAGGATGGATGCATCGGCTATGCGGTTGAGAGCGAAGGTGTCGCTGACCATACCGATGGGTGCACTGTCCACGATGATGTAGTCGTAGCGGCGACGCAGTTCTTCGAACATCTCTTCCACGCGCTTCGATACCAGCAGCTCGGAGGGGTTCGGGGGAATCGGGCCGGCAGTGACCACATCGAGGTTGGGGATGTCGGCTTCGGGCGCTTTGATAATGATGTCGTCAATGGAGGTGTCGTTGCCGGCCAAGAATTGGGTGAGGCCTTTGCCCTTGGGCAAATTCAGGTACGAGCCGATTTTCGGTGCTCGGATATCCATACCCACAAGGACCACGCGCTTGTTGAGCAGCGCCAGCGATGCGGCCAAGTTGATGGAGATGAATGTCTTGCCTTCGCCGGAACGCGAGGAGGTAATCAGTGCCACCTTGTCGTTGGCTTCGTTGAAGATGAACAGCATGTTGGCGCGCATCAGGCGGAACAGCTCGGTTACGCTCGAGGTGTCGGTGGGCGATACCACTAACTGGCCGGCGTGGGTGGAGGTGCACATCTCGCCCAATACGGGTGCGGCGGTGTGGCGCTCAACTTCGTCGCGAGTTTCCACGCGATTGCGAATCATCTTGCGGATGTAGAGGTAAACGGGCGGCAGGAACAGGCCGAGGATGAACATCAGCACTAAGATGGTAAGATTGCCCATGCCGATGGGCTTCTTCAGGGTGTAAGGCGGGTCAACGATGAGGCCTTTAGGAGTGGCGTTGGCCATCATCATAGCATTCTCTTCTTCGCGTTGACGCAGGAAGATGTACAGCTCTTGCTTGATGGCGCGTTGGCGTTCTAAGTCCATAGCAGCTCGTTCTTGGCCGGGGATGCCGCCCAAACGCGAACCGGTAGAACCCATTTGGCGCTTGAGATCGGCCACAGTCACTGCCACGTTGTCGTAGTATTGCTGCACGGTTTGAGCGATATTCTCGCGCATGGCGTCGACGCGTCCGGTGAGTGTGCGCACTGCTTGGTTGTTCTCGCTCACGGTGCGCAGCATTTCGTTGCGTTCGATCAGCATGCTGTTGTATTCCGAAATAATACGTTTCACGGCTTCGGAATCGATGGTGGTCGGTATCAGTTCGTATTTGTTAGCAGGGTTGGCGATAAATTCTTTCACCATGCGGATGATTTCCAGCTGCGTTTCGGCTGCAACCAATTGCGCATCCAATTCGCCGCGGCGTTCGGTTTGATACTTGGCTTCGGCACCTACGTCCACCAGTCCGTTGCTCTCTTTAAACTGCTGAATGGATACTTCGGCTTCATCCAAGTCTTGGCTGAGTAATGCCAATCGCTGGCCGATAAATTCGGCTGTCTTTTGGCTTTGCATATTGTTTTCGCGAACGCCGCGTTCATTGTATTTGTTGATAATGTCGCCGAGCAATGCTTCGCCCAACTTGGGGTTGGGGGTATTGTAGCCCATCTCGATTACATTCGAACGCTTGTTGGCGATTTCGCTGGTGATTTCCAAGGCGAACTCTTCGGCGGCGGCATGGTAGCCGGTTACCACCACGGTGGAGGTAACTTCCTGACCGGCAGGGTAGAACTGCGTGCGGTCCACGGTGAATTTGCCGTAAGGGGTGTCAAAAGTGTGAGGCAGTTTAATGCCTTCCACATCGTGCAATGTAGTGCGTTTGGCATTGATTTTGATATTGGCCAATTGGTCATCGCCCACTTCCACGCGGAACACCAAAGCGGTGCGAAGTGTGTCGGCAATGCCTTCGGCGGGATAGACATCGATGGGGAAGTTGGGGTAGGCGAGCTCTTTCTTGAGGAAGCCGGTTTTAACCCAGTGAGTGCGGTTCAGTCCCAGGTCGCGAATCACGTCGCGATAGAGTGAGTGCGATGAAATTACGAAGATTTCGTCGTCTACATAGCCCGACGAGCCGAAAAGGTCGCCCAAGCCACCTAACTGTGCCAGCGGAGAGGTGTTCTCTTGCTTAATCAGCACATTGGCTCGCACACCGTATTTAGTTTGGTGCATGCGGCAGTAAACCAAGCCTAAAAGCACGCAGCCGATTACGGAAATTACGAAGAGATACCATTTTGACGCGTATTGCGTAAAAATAGCGCGGATATCGATAAGGTCGGAATGATTTTTCTTAGCCATAACAGATTATTTCACGGTTAGAGCAATTACCAGGGATGCGATAACCGATGCGGCGCTCACAATGGTAGATGTTACTTGAAGTTTGTATGCGTTGTCTTGGTTGTAATGAGCGTTCGCTTGGCGAATTTCATTGGGCTCAACGTAGATGTAGTCGTTCTGCTGCAAATAGAAGTACTCGGAGGTGAGGATTTCCGACGAGTTAAGGTCGAGGTGTGCGAACACGCGTTCACCATCTTTCTCGCGGATAATCAGGATGTTGGAGCGTTCGCCATAAGGGGTGAGGTCGCCGGCGGCGCTTAATGCGTCGAGGATGCTGAAGCGGCTACGGTTCACTCGGATAGTGGAGGGTCGCGACACTTCACCGGCCACAACCACGGTAAAGTTGACCAATTCCACGCGTACCACCACATCGGCCACGTCTTTCTTCACTATGTCGGTGAGGCGTTGGCGAAGCTCGTCGGTGGTGAGGCCTTGCACGTGTATCTCGCCGATAACCGGTAGCACAATGTTGCCCTGCGGATTTACCACAAAGGTTTGCAAGCGCATTTGAGTCACGTTCTTCAACTCGTCCCGCGAAGAGGGATTGTTCAGCGGAAGATTGTAGTTGAAGATAGCTTCCGGCACCGAAGATGAGTAGGAAATCACCAATTCATCGTCCGGACGAAGGGTGGGGGCATACTCCATAGTGTCGAGTGTGCCTACTTTAACCTCTGATATATCAGTAAAATAGGGGAGAGTGGTCTTGGTTGACGAGCAGGAAGCCAAGGCTGCTGCTCCGAGCAATATTATCGCAAGCGACTTAAATTTCATTTCAAATTGGTTGGGTTAAAAAATATTTACAATGGTGTAAATTTTCAGAATATTAACGCAAAATGTTAGCTATTATTGTATCAATTACAAAAAAATTGCCTGCCGAGCTAAACAAAAGCGGCGGGGCACTAAGCTCCGCCGCTTTTGTGATAGTGTGGCAGGTCTATTCCGAGAGGTCCACAATGTATTGCGCGCGCTGGCCGCTGGGGTATACGCCGGTGATGAACATTGCACGGTCGTACACATTGTTCTGCTCGCGGATGGCATTGTAGATGGTCTCCACGTCGTCGGGCGATTTAACGCGTACATTATTTATTGCCACGATGATGAAGTCGCTGCGGATACCGGCTTGCGCCATGCGTCCTGTGTTGGAGGTGATGGTTACCTGCACGCCGTAGGCTATCTGCAAGTTGCGCTTCACTTCCTCCGATGGTGTGGCAAAGGTGGCGCCCAGCACGCCCATGGGCGTTTCTATGGCGGTGATGTTGGTGTTGCCCTCGCTGTTGCGCAAAGTGCAAGTGGCGGTGTGCGCCTTACCATCGCGCACGTACTTGATGTTCACCTTGGTGCCCGGGCTGAGTCGTGCCATGATTTCTTGCAACGAAGCAGTGCCAACCACCTCGGTATTGTCGATGTGGGTGATCACGTCGCCCGTTTGCAAGCCGGCTTCCAGTGCGGCGCTGCCGTCCATTACTTCGGCCACGTAGATGCCGCGGGTTACGCCTTTGAGACCTTTTTCTGAGATAAATTCAGGTGTAAGTTCAACAAAGGAAATGCCTAATACGGCGCGTTGCACCGAGCCGTATTCCATCAAATCGGCCGTAACCTTCTTTACAATCGAAGTGGGGATGGCAAACGAGCATCCGGCGTAAGTGCCTGTTTGCGAGTAGATTGCAGTATTGATTCCCACCAGTTCGCCGCGCAGGTTCACCAACGCGCCGCCCGAGTTGCCGCGGTTGACTGCCGCATCGGTTTGGATGTATGCTTCGATGCCGCCGCTCGAACGGGTTTGCGTCGACGAGGAAATGTTGCGCGCCTTAGCGCTCACAATGCCGGCGGTCACTGACGATGTGAAGCCGAACGGATTGCCTACTGCCAACACCCATTCGCCCACGTGCAGCGCATCGCTGTCGCCCATAGGGATGGCGTGCAAACTGTCCGCTTCGATGCGAATCAGAGCGAGGTCGGTCACCGGGTCGCTACCCACGATGGAGGCGGTGAAGTTGCGGTTGTCGTTCAGCGTAACTTCCAGACGCTCAGCGCCTTCGATTACGTGGTTGTTCGTTACGATGTAGCCGTCGGCGGAGATGATCACGCCAGAGCCAAGGCCCACCTGACGCTGGCCCTGCTGCGGCTGTTGCGGCTGCTGCGGTTGACCGAAGAAGTATTGGAAGAACGGGTCATCGAAGAAGCCGTTACCGCCGTAAGCCTGCTGGCGCACGGTTGCATAACTCTTCACCGACACCACTCCGTTGACAGTGGCTTCGGCCGCGTTGATAAAATCCTGTTGAGAAAGATTGCCGGCCGGAATCTGAGCCTGCGCGGCACAGATAGCCGCAAGGGCAATGGCCGCCATTATTAAAGTACGTTTCATATTTCCGTGATGTTGATTACTTTTAAAATACTGACGCAAAGATAAGCCAATAGTTTAAAATCACAACCAACTTCCCCGTTAATAAGTTCAAAAATTAACCCAATTTACCACAAGCCGGCTTCGCCTTAACAATCCTTCAGCCTCTGCTGCCCGACCGGCCTGCCCGAGCAGGAGCTCGGAGCGGGTGCAAAAAGGCACCGCGCAGCCCACTTTGCCGCCCGCCCGTGGCGCCGCCCGTCTTTCCGAGCAGGAGCTCGGAGCGGGTGCAAAAAGGCTGCGCGCCCACTGCCTGCGCTCATTCACGAAAAAGGCAACATTCCGAAGAATGCTGCCCTAAATTTTGCCCCACTCACTCGTAAGTGGCTGATTTTCAGCGTGGGTTGTTGCCTTGGAAGGATTCGAACCCTCACAGGCGGAACCAGAATCCGACGTGCTACCATTACACCACAAGGCATTATCGGTGTTTGCGGCTGCAAAGTTACCGCTTTTTTTTGTTCTGTGCAACTTTTCTGCCAAAAATTTTCAAAAAATCTTTATGATAAGTGATGGGGACAAAAATATGGCCGTAAATTTTCGTGGTGTAAGATTTTTTTGTACCTTTGCACATATTTATATATTTATGAAAAAATTATTCCTGTCAATAGCTTTATTCGGCGCTGTGAGCATGCAGGCGCAGGTGGTCGACTATTCGGCCACGGCCATCGGTCAAGGCTCCACGTCGGACTTCGCTCCATATTTCATTGGCGCACTCAATGGCGGGCGCACCACTGCCGCTTCGGCCGGTTTGCTCGACGTGTCGGCTTCCGTGGCGCTCGACACCACTCGCCGCTTCAGCTGGGGCGCGGGGGTGGAAGTGCTCACCGGCGCCACCTCATCTGTTGATTATCAACGATATACACCTAACGGGTGGACGGGTTCGAACTCGGGACCGTCCGCAGCATGGATTCAGCAGCTTTATGGCGAACTGAAGTATCGCCAAGTGTTCCTCCGCCTCGGCCAGAAGCAGCAGCACTCGTTCTTGCTCGATGAATCCATCTCCTCGGGCGACCTCACCCGCAGCGGCAACGCTCGTGGCATCCCCGGGGTGGAAGCCGGCTTCATCGACTTCGTGGACATACCGCTCACCAACGGCTGGTTGCAAATCAACGGCGTCATCGAATATGGCCGTTACCTCGACAGCGATTTCAAAGAGGTGCAGTTCAACTATTACCACGGCCAAATCACCTCCGACCTCAATTACACCTACAAGCGGTGCTACTTCCGCACTCGCCCCACCGAGCGCTTCGTGCTCACAATCGGCATGCAAACCGCCGGCCAGTTTGGCGGTAGCTACCGGCGCTACGCCGGTGGGCAGCTTACCGGCAGCGAGAATCGCGGCTTCAAAATCAAGGACGTGTTTAAGATGTTCTTCCCCACTCAGGGCGGTGCAGACGGCTATTACGAAGGCAACTCGCTTGGCTCGTGGGACGTGAAATTGCAATACCGCCTGCGCTCCGGCGATGAGCTCTCCGTGGCATTCCAAGGCCCGTGGGAAGACGGCTCCGGCATCGGTCGGTGCAACGGCTTTGATGGTCTGTGGGGCATCTACTACCACGCCGCAAAGCGCCAACTCATCTCCGCCGCCGCGTTGGAATACCTCGACTTCACTAACCAAAGCGGACCCATTCACTGGGCCACTCACGACGCGCCCGGCACTTCCATCAACACCGAGGCAACCGGCGGCGACGACTATTACAACTCCGAATACTACGGCTCGTTCACCAACTTCGGCATGGCCCAAGCCACCCCGTTCCTTGTGTCGCCGCTCTACAACCTCAACGGTTCGCCCAACTTCCTCCACAACCGCGCTCGCGGTGTTCATGCGGCCGTCAGCGGGTGGCTCGGCAATGACTTCTCCTACACCGTGAAGTACAGCTGGCAACAAGCATGGGGCAAGGGGCGTGTGCCCGCAACTCACTGTCTGATAGACAATTCAGTATCCATCGCGGCCAGTTACGATGCCCACCAATTGCTCGCCGGCCTCAGCATCTCGGCGCAAGTGGCTTTCGATGCCGGCAGCCTGCGCGGTGACAACTTCGGCGCGCTCGTCGGCGTGACTTACAGTGGAAACTTCTCTCTCTCAAAGCATTGATTATGAAACGTTTAACCTACATACTCATCATCCTCACCGCCGCACTGGCCACCGCTTGCCAAAACAATGGCGACATCGGCGACCTCTACGGCTCGTGGCGCCTGGATTCCTACACCATCGACGGCCAACTGCAAGACGGCCAACCCACGCAAACCGTGTTCAGCTTCCAATCCACCGTAGTCAACGTGTCGCTCATCACCGACGAATACGGCGGCGCATGGCAGCGCGTCGGCACATGGACCGAAACCGACTCCGAGTTCATCTTCGACTTCACTCACCACGATAACAACAACGCTCAGGGCGAAGGCATGTACCAAGCCCCTGAGTGGCTCAATTTTACCTCCGGCGCGCCCATGGTGCTGCATAAAGACCAACGCTCATCTCGCCAAATGGCACTCAGTTTCAGCGACTTGGATGGCCGTCGCCATGTATATGTACTCAAGAAAACTTGGTAACTATGATTGATAACTCCAAACCCGTAGCAGTGACCGGTGCCGATGGTTTCATCGGCTCGCACCTCACTGAAGCACTCCTCAACCGCGGATTCCGCGTCCGCGCTTTAGCTCAATACAACTCTTTCAACAACTGGGGCTGGCTCGAGGACGTGGCCCGCACCCACAACGACGGCCGCCTCGAAATCGTATGCGGCGACGTGCGCGACCCCGACTTCTGCCGCTCGTTCGTGCGCGGTTGCGGCACTGTGTTCCACCTCGCCGCCCTCATCGCCATCCCCTACAGTTACGTGGCGCCCGACAGCTATGTCGACACCAATGTAAAGGGCACACTCAATATGTGCCAAGCTGCGCGCGACGAACACGTTGACCGTCTGGTAGTTACCTCCACCTCCGAAGTCTACGGCACCGCACAGTACGTGCCCATTCCCGAAACGCACCCGCGTCAGCCGCAGTCGCCTTATTCCGCCACCAAAATCGGCGCCGACGCCATCGCGCTGAGCTTCTACAACGCTTTCGAACTGCCCGTGGTCATCGCCCGACCGTTCAACACTTACGGCCCGCGCCAAAGCGCTCGCGCCATCATCCCCACCATCATCGGTCAAATCGCTACCGGCCGCACCGTAATCAAGGTCGGCGACCTCTCGCCAACCCGCGACTTCAACTTTGTGGCTGACACTTGCCGCGGCTTCATCGCCCTGGCCGAAACGCCGGGCATCGAAGGCCGCGAAATCAACATCGCCACCGGCACCGAAATCTCCATGGCCGACACCCTCACCACCATTGCTCAAGTGATGGGCCGCGAGGTTACGTTCGAGGTCGACCCCGAGCGCATCCGCCCCTCAAAGAGCGAGGTGCGACGCCTCTGCGGCGACAATTCGCTCATCACTTCGCTCACCGATTGGCGCCCGCAAGTGTCATTGGCTGAGGGTCTTAAGCTCACCGCCGAATGGTTCCAACGTCCCGAAAACATCGCCAAATACAAGGTAGATATCTACAACCGATGAACAAGCGTATCAATCTTCTTTTCCTCGGCGGCGCCAAGCGCGTGTCGATGGCTCGCCACTTCAAACGCGCTGCAGCGGCGCTCGGCAGTGAATGCGCCATCTTCAGCTATGAAATGTCCACGGCCGAGGCCATCGCTTGCGAAGGCGAAGTCATTGTGGGCAAACGCTGGCGCGACCCCGACGTACTCGACCACTTGCGCCAAGTCTGTCGTGAAAAGCAGATCCACGCTGTCATCCCGTTTGTCGACGGCGCTGTGCCCGTGGCAGCCGAGTTGCACGATGTGGCATTCGTGCCCACCGGCCGCCGCGAGGATGCCGAACGAATGTTCGACAAGGTGGAATCTGCTCGCCTGTTCGAGCAACTCGGGTTGCCGATACCGCACACTTACCACGAAGGCGAACCATGTATGTGCTTGATAGCCAAACCCCGATGCGGTTCGGCATCCAAAGGCATCGTGGAAATTTCCTCGCTCGACGCGCTGCAAAAAGTGCTCACCCATGCCGATGATTACCTCATACAGCAGCGCATCGACCGCCGCGAAGAGTACACCGTCGACTGCTACGTCGACACCCGCGGCTCGCGCATCCTCGCCACCTGCCCGCGCCGCCGCATCGAAGTGGCCGGAGGCGAAGTCACACGCACCGAAACCCTCGATGACACGGAAATCATTGCCCTCGCCCGGCGCACGCTCGAAGCCACCGGTTTGGTGGGTGCCGTCACCGTGCAAATGATGCGCGACCTCGACACTAACCGCCTGATGCTCATGGAAATAAACCCACGCTTGGGCGGCGGCGCCGTGTGCTCAGTGGCCGCCGGTGCCGACATTCCCTCGCTCATCCTGCGCGAATTGCTCGACCTGCCGCCCGTAGAGCAGCATTGGCAAGCCGGCGTGCAAATCGCTCGTTATCTTGATGAAGTAGTATTTTATCCCAACCAAAATGACTGATAATCACATCATTATAATCGCTGAGGCAGGCGTAAACCACAATGGCAATTACGACCTCGCCCGCCGCATGGTCTACGCCGCCAAGGAAGCCGGCGCCGACTACGTCAAATTCCAAACCGCCGTGCCGGAGTTGGTCATCTCCACCTACGCACCCAAGGCTGAGTATCAAAAAGAAACCACCGGCACGGAACAGTCGCAGTTGGAGATGTGTCGCGCTATTCATTTGCCACTCTCCGACTACGCGCCGCTCAAAGCCCTCTGCGACGAAGTCGGCATCGGCTTCATGAGCACGCCGTTCGACCTGGTGTCGATCGACTGTCTCGCCGACCTGAATATGGACTACTGGAAAATCCCCTCCGGCGAAATCACCAACCTGCCGTACTTGCGCAAAATCGCCTCCAAGGGCGGCCGCGTCATCCTCTCCACCGGTATGTCGACCTTGCGCGAGGTGGCCGAAGCCATCGACGTGCTTGAAAAAGGCGGCATCCCGCGCGCCGACATCATCGTGCTCCATTGCACCACTCAATACCCAGCACCATACGATTCCGTGAACCTGCGCGCCATGAATACCCTCGCGCTACTCGGCTGTCAAGCAGTCGGTTACAGCGACCACACCAAAGGCATCGCCATCCCCGTGGCAGCCGCTGCCCTCGGCGCAAAGGTCATCGAAAAACACTTCACCCTCGACCGCAACCTTCCCGGCCCCGACCATCGCGCATCGCTCGAACCCGCCGAACTTGCCGAAATGATTCGCTCGATCCGCTCGGTGGAAGCCGCCCTCGGCTCCGGCGACAAAATCGTGGCCGAGGCCGAACGCCCCAACATCGCCGTCGCCCGCAAATCCATCGTCGCCGCCCGCGCCATCGCCCAAGGCGAAATCCTCACCGAAGAAAACCTCACCGTCAAGCGCCCCGGCAACGGCATCTCCCCCATGCTTTGGGACCAAATCCTCGGCCGCCGCGCATCGCGCGCCTACCTCCCCGACCAACTCATCGAAGAATCCCTGTAAATGCCAACGCATAAAATGCTGCACATCAGCTCAACTGACTGATGTGCAGCATTTGTTTATTCTAACGCAGGGCGTTGGCGCCGTGGCGCAGGTAGTCGGCGGCGCGCTTTTCCGCATCTTCCGCGCGGCGAATGTAATCGTGTACTTTGTTCATCGCATCATCATACTTGCGGTGGTAATACTGCGCACGCTCTTGGTTGCCTTGGCGCTGGTAGCTGCGTTCCTGCCGCTCGTAGCTGTCGGCGTCGCGCTGATACCGCTCCGCATCACGCCGATACCCATCCGCTTGCTTAAGATAATACTCCGCCTCACGAATGTCCGACCGCGCTTGGCGAGTCTCATACTCGTCGGCCGTACAGATGCCGCTACCCATCAGGCACAGCACCATCATAATGATCAACTTCTTAACCATAATCAAAAAATTTTTGCGCAAATATACACATTTCACCCCAATCCACCAAATAATTCGCAAAAATCCCTCACACTTGCATAGCGCCCGCTTTTTTGTTACAGCTCTGAGCTTTAGCGAAGCCATTTGTCTTCCCTGGGGGCGAAAATAGCAAGCGGCGGCTCATAGCGAGCCGCCGCTTGCGTTATAGTGAGATGGAGATTATCCGCATTTGGATGTGCCGCAGTTGGTGCAAATCAAGCACCCTTCTTGGTACACTAACGATTCTTGGCCGCAGTTGGGGCAAGTTTGGCCCGAGGCCTTGGTGCCGTTGGGCAGGTACTTTTTCAGTGCGCGTTCCACACCCATTTTCCAGGTGTTGATCGACTGCGAATCCAGTTCCAGCCCGCCCACGAGCTTGAGCACTTGGTCGATGGGCATACCGTAGCGCAGCACGCCGGAGATGAGCTTGGCGTAGTTCCAGTACTCGGGGTTGAACTTGTCGCTCAGACCTTCGATGGTGGTTTTGTAGCCGCGTTTGTTGATGAATTGGAAGTCGTAACGCTTGTCGCCTTCGGGGGTGATGGTCTTGATGATTTTGCCGCGGGTGACGGATTTCGGGCAGAAGATGCCGTCTTCGTCGTCGGCCAAACCGGTGAAGATTTCGTAGGGACGTTCGTTCATCAGGCCTACGAAGGCAATCCATTTCTCCTTGTTGTTTTGGAAACGAACCACGTCGGCATCCAGTTCGATGGGACGCTTGTGCACGTGGGGAATATCCTGCGGCGCGGGTGTGGCGTTCTGCTTTTTCTTCTTCTCTTCGAGGGCCACCAGCACGCCCGAGCGCGAGCCGTCGCGGTAAACGGTGCAGCCCTTGCATCCCGACTTCCACGCTTCGAGATAGAGCTGATTTACAACGCTTTCCGACACGTCGTTGGGCAGGTTGATGGTCACGGAGATAGAGTGGTCAACCCATTTTTGGATCTTGCCTTGCATGTGCACCTTTTCGAGCCAGTCGATGTCGTTGGCGGTGGCGCCGGCATAGGGCGAACGAGCCACCAGTGCATCGATTTCCTCTTGCGAGTAATCGTCCTTGACTTCGATGCCGTTGACCTTCATCCAGTCGATGAATTTGGGGTGGTATACGATGTATTCTTCGAAGGCGTCGCCGGTTTCATCGGTGTAGGAGATGTGCACGTCGGGGTCGTTGGGGTTGACCTTGCGGCGGCGTTTGTACACGGGCATGAACACCGGTTCGATGCCGGAGGTGGTGCGGGTCATCAGCGAGGTGGTGCCGGTGGGCGCGATGGTGAGGCAGGCGATATTGCGACGGCCATATTTGCACATCAGTTCGTACATTTCGGGATCGGCCTCGGCCAGACGTTGCATGAACGGATTGTTCTTCTCGCGCTCGGCGTCGAAGATTTCGAACGCGCCGCGGGTGCGGGCCATGTCCACCGACGAGCGGTAAGCAGCCAGAGCCAAAGCGCGGTGCACCTTCACTGACATTTCGGTGGCTTCCGGGGTGCCGTATTTGAAGCCCAATGCGGCCAGCATGTCGCCTTCGGCAGTGGTGCCCACGCCGGTGCGGCGACCTTTGGCGGTCTTGGCCTTGATTTTGGCCCAGAGATGGCGTTCGGTTTCTTTTACCTCCTCCAATTCGGGGTCGGAGTCGATTTTTCCAAGGATGGTCTCGATTTTTTCCATCTCGAGGTCGATGATGTCGTCCATGATGCGCTGAGCCTTGCCCACGTGCACGCGGAATGTGTCGAAGTCGAACTCGGCCTGCGGGGTGAAGGGGTTGCGCACGTAGCTAAACAGGTTGATGGCCAGCAGGCGGCAGCTATCGTAGGGACACAGGGGAATTTCGCCGCAGGGATTGGTGGAGATGGTGCGGAAACCCAGGTCGGCATAGCAGTCGGGCAGCGATTCGCGGGTGATGGTGTCCCAGAAGAGCACGCCGGGTTCGGCCGATTTCCATGCGTTGTGGATAATCTTGGCCCACAAACCGGCAGCGTCGATGTCCTTGGTTACGAAGGGCTCGTTGCTGTTGATGGGGAACTGCTGGCGGTAGAGTGTGCCGGCTTCGGCTGCGCGCATGAAGTCGTCGTCGATGCGAACCGACACGTTGGCGCCGGTCACCTTGCCTTCGGTCATCTTGGCGTCGATGAATGCCTCGGAATCGGGGTGCTTGATCGATACGGTCATCATCAGCGCACCGCGGCGACCGTCTTGGGCCACCTCGCGGGTGGAGTTGGAGTAGCGCTCCATAAAGGGTACCAAGCCGGTGGAGGTGAGGGCGGAGTTCTTCACGGGTGTGCCCTTGGGGCGGATGTGCGACAGGTCGTGACCAACGCCGCCACGGCGTTTCATCAGCTGTACCTGCTCCTCATCGATGCGGATCACGCCGCCGTAGGAGTCGGGGTTGCCGTCCAAACCGATCACGAAACAGTTCGAGAGCGATCCCACTTGCAACTTGTTGCCAATGCCGCTCATGGGGCTACCTTGAGGCACGATGTAACGGAAGTCTTTGAGCAACTCAAACACCTCCTCATGGGTCATAGGTTCGGGATATCGCTGCTCAATCCGCACGATTTCCGCAGCGATTCTATGGTGCATATCATCCGGGGTCAACTCAAACAGGTGACCGTAGGAATCTTTGAGGGCATACTTATTCGCCCACACTCTGGCCGCGAGCTCGTCGCCGCCAAAGTATTCTTTTGATGCCTTAAAGGCCTCTTCAAAGGTGTAGGTTTTGTTTTCCACTTTTAATTATATAGATATTGTATTAGTCAAAAGTTAAAAATTGCGCACACTTTTGGGCTGTTTGACGCAATCGTCTGCAAAGTTACATCTATTAGTTGAGATGCACAAATTTTTAATCATCTTTTTTCAAAAAAATTTCAAAGTTTTCCAAAAATATTTGCAATTGATTGAAAATCAGTATGTTAAAATTTTGCACAGGTCAAAAAGTTTTCCAAAACGATAATTTTCAGCGTTTTATGATGCGTATATTAAATAAAATGATTAACTTTGCACATCTAAATATTACAACCACCAAACTGACATCAAAATGACACAAAATAATTACTTCGCCAACCGCTTTACGGTGCGTAATTACACCGGTGAACACATTTCCGACGACCTCCTCCGCCAAATCATTGCCGAAGCTGAGCACGCGCCCAACACCGGCAACATGCAGTGGTACAGCGTCATCGCTACTCGCTCACCCGAATTGCGAGCCAAGTTGGCCCCGGCTCACTTCAACCAACCCTCGGTGACCGGTTGCGATGTGTTGCTCACTTTCTGCGTGGACATCCGCCGCTTTGAGCACTGGTGCCACCTGCGCAAGGCCAAGCCCGGGTACGACAACTTCCAGTCGTTCATCGCCGCCATGATCGACACCTGCATCTTCGCCCAGCAGGTGTGCACCATCGCCGAGATGCACGGCCTCGGCACATGCTATCTCGGCACTACCACCTACAATGCTCCCACCATCGCCGAGGTGCTCGAACTGCCCGAACGCGTGGTGCCCGTGACCACCCTCACCCTCGGCTATCCCGCCGCCCAAGGCAAGCCCTCATGGCGTCTGCCGGTGGAGGCCGTCCTCCACAGCGAAACCTACCACGACACCTGCGATGCCGACATCGAGCGATACTACTCCGAGTTGGAAGCCCTGCCCGAATCGGCCCAATTCATCGCCGAGAACGCCAAAGAGACTCTGGCACAGGTGTTTACCGACGTGCGCTACACCCGCGAGGCCGCTGAATACTTTTCCACTATATATGAAGATGTACTCGCGCGCAACGGCTTCCTCGAATGAATCCACGCTCCACACCATATCCCCATGCGGCCACCTATACCATCGTGGCCGTGGGCTTAATTACCTTTTTTATCTGCCTGTTCACGCCCTTCTCCGGCGACGATTGGGTGTACTATGATGCCGCCAACGGTCGCAGCATCTTCGGCTGGATAGCCAACGGGGTGGGGCACTGGCTCACCACCAACGGCCGCTTGGCCAACATCGGCTTCACGCCGCTGCTGGTGGCGCCGCGTTGGATTCTGTCGGCCGTGTGCGGCTTCTTCGCAGCGCTGATGTATGCCGAAGCCACACGTGCCGCCTCCGTAAACCGCTTCAGCGGCGGCTTCGCCCTGATGATAGCCCTGCTCACTTTCGCCCTGCCATGGTGGGATTCGATGTGGATGTTCGACTGCCAATTCAACTACGTCTTCGCCGTCGCCCTCTGCCTGTGGGCAGTGCGCAAAATGTGGCAAGCGCCGCACACGCCGTATGGGCGATGGCTCGCTGCCGCCGTTTGCTTCGCCGCCGGCATGATGCACGAAGCCGCCTCGCTGCCGCTTTGCATAGCCGGCGCCGTGTACCTGTGGGCCGGAGGCAAACGCCCCGACAAACTATTGGCCACAGCCTTCGCCCTCGGCACCGCCGTAGTGACTTTCTCCCCGGGGATATGGATGCGCGCCGCCGGCGAACACGTGGCCGACGCGCCGTTGTATATTCTGCTGCTGCAGAGCGATTTAGCTGCAACAATTGTAGCCTTCGGCTTGCTCTTCATGATTGTGAGCCCCACGCGCCGCCATCGCTTGCGCCAATACCTTGCCACCCCAACCGGCCTGTTTGCCGTGGCAGCCGTGGTGTCGATGGCCATCAGTCTCGCCTCCGGCATCGTGGGCCGCAGCGGCTGGTTCGCCGAAATCTACGCCTTCATCGTCATCATAAGTTACTGCCGCAGCCGGCTCGACTGCGTAGCTTCGCCGGCCACCATCATAGCGCTCGCCATACCGATGGCCCAACTGCTCGTGGTGAGTGTTGTTCAATTCGTAGCCTACAACGAGTACCGGGCGTTTGAGCAAAGGTACTGCAATTCGTGCGATGGCGTGGTGTATTTGGATTACACTCGCGACGACGAGTGGCCCGTGCTTGCCCTCAACCGCATCCGCGGCGTCCTCGATCCCGACGACCGCTACCTCCTCCTAACCCTCCGCAATCACATCAACCCCAACGCGCCGCTACCCGTAGTTCTGCCCACATACGCTGCAAATCATCACTTCGATGGCGAACTATGCAACGGCGACATCATCACTTCCACTTTGCCGACAGATGCCGTCACCCGCCCCGATGGCCTCATCCTCTGCCACCTCAATGGCCGGGAATGGGTAGTGCAACCCTACCGCAGCAGCCACTGCCAACTCTACCACCTCTCCCCGCGCCAACTCGACCCCGGCGACCGCTAATAAATCAGCAGCCGCGAAGCTTGGCGGCAGTTGACGAATCCGCCGTTCGGATCGAGGTTGTTGTCATCGCCATCGTAGATTACGGCGGTGGTTTGCACGCGCTCGCCCAAAAGGTCGCGAAGATAGCATAAGTGCTTGGCCCATTGGGGCGAGTAGGTCTTGCCCGACTTGATTTCGAATGCTTGTATGTGGCCGTCGGGCAGAATGCGCAACAGATCCACTTCGCGACGCGTTTTGTCGCGGTAGAAAAAGAATTGATTGGTGAGGCCGCGGTTGAGGTCAGTCTTAATCAAGTCCGTTACCACCATGTTTTCAAATAGGTTGCCGCGAAGCGGGTGCACTGCCATTTGCTCGGTGGATCGAATGCCCAACAGCCACGCGGCCAGGCCGCAGTCACAGAAATACAGCTTAGGCGATTTGGTGAGCTGTTTGCCAATGTTTTGGTAGTAAGGTTGCAGAAGTGTCACCACGTAAGATGCCTGTAAAATGCTCAGCCATGATTTGATTGTTGGTACGCTTACACCCACTTCCACCGACATTGCCGATGCGTTAAACTCTTGCACTATGCGGCCGGCGCATAGGCGCAGGAAGGTTTGGAACGAGTGTAAGTCTTTGATATTCAGTAACGAACGCAGGTCTCGCTCGATGTAGGTCGATAAGTAGTTCGACAGCAAAATGTCCACACCGCGGAGGTCAATTCCCCATAGAGCAGGAAAGCCACCGCGCAACAGCAGTTCGTCGGTCGATGCCTCCGGGTACCGGCTGCGTATCTCGCTGACAGTCAGCGGCAGAAGGGTAAGAACCGCTGTGCGACCGGCCATCGACTGCGTCACCTTTTCCAAAAGTGCGAAATTGCTGCTCCCGCTGACAATAAAGCGACGCGAACCGCCGATGATGCGGTCGTTGTCCACCTCAACTTGCAGGTAGGAGAAGATTTGCGGCCACCGTTGCGCCTCGTCAATTATCACACCATTGGGGAAGCGAGCAATAAAACCTTTCGGATCGTTTTGCAACTGTTCGAGCGTGGAATAATCTTCTAAGTTAACGTAAGGTAAATCAGAGAGATAAGTTCGGCAAAGCGTGGTTTTGCCTGACTGTCTCGGGCCGGTAACGGTCAATGTAGGCAGGTACTTGAAGGCTTCAGATAGGGTAGCCTCCATCGTTCTATGTATCAGCTGATTATTCATAATTTGTCTAAATTTAAAGTACTATTTAAAATTTAGACAAAATTACAACAAATTTTCATAATCACCAAATATTTCGCCAAAAAACATCCCAACCACTGCCATCCGGGCCGTCGGCCGTTGCCGTCAGGCCGGTTGTCGTGGTGAGGCGGCAGCCGAACAGCCGTAGCCGCCCATACCAAGATGGCTTCCCTGAAAGTGTGTCAAAAGCCACAGATTATTATTTAGACCGGCGGTTGTGCCATCCGGGTATGCCGAGGCAAGCCACGGTTCTATGGGTAAACGATCGAATATCAACAATATAAATCCCATCCTCCTGCGAAATCTCCTGTTTTCCTGTAAACCCCATCCACCGGATGGCAAATCGACGTCCACCGGATGGCTATCGTATGGAATCGTCGAAACAAATCTGCGTGAGATTCAGCGATGAGGGGGCTAGTGTTGGTGGGGGTGAGGGGGGGCGTCGAGAGGGGGCAGGGGGGGGGCGGGG
>CAMGBT010000012.1 GCA_946011725.1 uncultured Bacteroidales bacterium
CCTGCGGCAGCGGCCATGGCAACCGCAAATATTATCTTTTTCATTATAATCTATTGATTAAGAGGTGATTAGAAAGAAGCGTTCAGGCCAAAAGTGATGCTGGCGGGGATAGGATAGCCGAAGTTGGGGTTTTCGGGGTCGACACCGGTGAACGAAGCGGCGTGGATGGTGAGCAGGTTTTGGGCGCTCAGATAGAAGCGCAGGCGCTGCAAGTGGATGCGCTCGGTGAGGCGCTCGGGCAGCACGTAGCCGATTTGGATATTGCGCAGCTTCAGGTACGAGCCGTTCTCCACGAAGTAGGTCGACACGCGTTTTTCGTTGTTGACATCGGAGCGAGTCAGCGCGGGGATGTCGCTGTCGGGATTTTGGGGAGTCCAAGCGTCGAGCAGGCGTTCGCCCTTGTTGAGGAAGCCGATATTGAGGCCTGCCCACAGGTCGGTTTCTTTCTTGAGGTCGGAGATAACGTCTTGACCGAAAACGCCTTGCCAGAACATGGAGAAGTCGAAGTTGCGATATTGCAGGTATACGTTGAAGCCGTAAGCGAAGTCGGGCACGGGGCTGTAAATCCACTGTTGGTCCTTCTCGGTGATGCGGCCATCGCCATCGAGGTCGCGCCAGCGGATGCGCCCTACCCCGGCGCCGTCTTGGATGGCGTGGTTGTCAACTTCCTCTTGCGAGCGGAAGATGCCGTCGGCCACGTAGCCGGCTTGCGCACCGTAGGGGTGACCGATTACGCTGTACACGCCGTTGCCGCCGAAGGTGCCGTTAGCAGCCACGGTGGTGGGGATGTCGGTGATTTTGTTGGAGTAAGTGGAGATGTTGGCAGTGAGGTCGTACTGCAGGCCCCAGTCGGTTTTGTCGCGCCAGCCCAGGTTGAGTTCGATACCTTTGTTCTCCATTTCGCCGGCGTTGATCCATTGGGTGGAGCCTTCGCCCATGGCGGCGATGCCCACCATTTGCACCAAGATATCGGTGGTTTTCTTCAGGTAGAAGTCCACGGAGCCGTAGAAGCGGTTGCGGAGCATGCTCCAGTCGAGACCGGCGTTGTACTGAGTGGTGGTTTCCCACTTGATGTCGGGGTTGCCGATTTGGTCGCGCTTGAAGCCGGATTGGAGGATGGAGCCGCCGTTGGTGCCGGCGATGTCGTAGGAAGTGCCGTAGGATTGGCCGCCGGATTCGCTCACGCCGTAGTTAGGCACGTAGATGTAATAGCGGGCGGTGTTGGCGATTTCTTGGTTACCGGTCTGACCCCACGACAGGCGCAGCTTGAGGTCGTCGAGCCAAGAGTGGGTATCGGCCATGAAGGCTTCGTTGCCGATGCGCCAACCTGCTGATACTGAGGGGAATGTGGCGTAGCGGTTGTTAGCACCGAAGCGCGAGGAACCGTCGTGGCGCACGGTCACGCCCAGCAGGTAGCGGCTGTCGAACGAGTAGTTGGCTTTGGCAAAGAACGACACCAGCGAGAAGCCGTCGCCCGAGCCGTAGGCTTGAGATGTGCCCACACCGCTGTCGGGCCACATGAAGTCGGGTTTGAGCACCGAGAAGTCGGTTTTGTAAGCGGAGAACCATGAGGAGTTTTCGCGGTTGAGCTCCATACCCACTAAGGCGTCAACGTGGTGCACGCCGAAGTCTACGTTGTAGTTAGCCACGAG
Source organism: uncultured Bacteroidales bacterium (assembly GCA_946011725.1). Lineage (GTDB taxonomy): Bacteria > Bacteroidota > Bacteroidia > Bacteroidales > Muribaculaceae > CAG-873. The sequence continues at coordinate 1,653 of CAMGBT010000012.1, forward strand.
GTTCCACATCCAGCGAGTCCAGTGCTCTTGCTTGGCTTCGACGGCGTTGGTGGAGTTGGCCACGTTGCCTTCGGTGATGGGATAGGTGAAGATGCGCTGTTGCTTTTGGGAGTAGTCGAGGCCGAAGGTGGTGCGGACGTTGAAGCCCTTGAAGGGGTTGATGTTGAGGTAAGCATCACCGAACAGGCGCCAGTAGGTGTAGCGGTTGTCCTTGTTGCGCTCCAAGCGTGCCAGCGGGTTCTCGCGGTCGGGATAGCCGCCAACAGGGCCGGCAAATTCGCCGGTGGTGGTGTATACCGGCAGCGAGGGGTTGAATTGCAGCACGTTTTCGAGGAAGCCGCCGGGGGCTTGCACTTCGGAGGTGCGGTTGATGGTGAAGTGTTCGCCGAAGGTCACCATCTTGTTGAGCAGGTTGTACTCGGTGTTCATACGAGCGGAGAGGCGTTCGAAGTCGGAGTACTTGATGATACCCATGTTCTTATAGTAACCCAATGAGAAGAAGGCGCTCATTTGGTCGGTGGAGCCGCTCACGCTCAGGTTGTAATTCTGGGTGACGCCGGTGCGAGTGGTTTCGTCGAGCCAGTCGGTGTCGGCCGAGGGAGTGGTGCCGGCAGCGTCGAGGTAGCGGTCCATGGTGATGGAGTGGAGCACCGGGTAGCCGGCGGCGTCGTAGCCCCAATTGTAGTTGTAGCCGAGGCCGTTGGTGTTGGGGTCTTGACCGTCGTTGACGTAAGCCTGCCACATGGCGCGGCCGTAGCCTTCGGCGTTGAGCACCTTCAGTTGGTTGGTGTAGAACTGGGCGGCCACCGATGCATCGAGGGTCACGCGCAGGTCTTTACCCTTCTTGGTGGTGATGATGATCACACCATTGGCCGCACGCGATCCGTAGATTGATGCCGATGCGGCATCCTTCAGAATCTGGATTGACTCGATGTCGTTGGGGTTGAGTTCGTGCATGCCGCTCTTGGTGGGCACGCCGTCGATGATGTAGAGGGGGTCGTTGTTGTTGAGGGTGCCAATACCGCGGATGCGCACGGTGGCGGCGCCGCTGGGCGAACCCTCAGCGCTGATGTTCATGCCGGGCACGCGGCCTTGCAGCGCTTTGATGGGGTTGTTTTCGTTTTGCTTGGAAATTTCGTTGACGTCGACGGCTGTGATGGCGCCGGTCACGTCCACTTTTCGTTGGGTTGAGTAACCCACGGCCACCACTTCGTTCAGAAGCAAAGCGTCCTCCTTGAGGCGGACGGTCATACCGTCGGTGGCTTGTACGGTAGTGGTTTGAAAACCAATGTAAGAAATGGTGAGCTTCTCACCCGAGGGCACGGAGATGGTGAAGTTGCCATCATAGTCGGTGGTGACACCTTGATTGGCTGAGGCGGGCACCACGGATGCACCAATCAGCGGCTCATCGTCTGTGGCTGACAGTACGGTACCGTGCACGGTGATGTCCTGAGCCTGCAATGAATACATTGCAAAGAGCATCACCACGACGCTTAGAAGGCGCGTCAGATGGGGGGGGTAATTTGTACGCATTAGCTAATAATTTTGGTTAGTAATTGAGGTTTTTTGGATTAAACAGTGTATTGAAAAGCGGAAGGGCGGGTGAAGGGCATCCGCCCTTCCGCGTGATGATTAACGAATGATTACTTTGGAAGTTACGGATCCTTGGCGACGGATATAGATTCCGGGGGCGAGGTCGCCGCTGACGCGTTGGCCCTGGAGGTTAAAAAAATCTACGGGGGCATCGGGATCGAGGGCGGAGGAGTCGTCGTCGGTGGTTACATCGAAGATGCCGCCGGAGCCCTTGGGGTCGAGCACCCATGCGTTGAGCGAGCGCACTTCCACCGCGCCGTTGGTGGAGTACACGCGCACGCCGTCGGCATCAGCTTCGGTGGGGAAGATGCGCACCGACGATGCCCAGCGGTCGTTGACGAACACGTCCACGATGGAGTGGTCGATGAATACGTCGAGCTTCAACTCGCTGCCGGCTGAGAGGTACTCGGGCAGCGGCATGGTGTAGAGGCCGTTGAACGAGCCGCCGTCGTTGACGATGCGGTACAGGCGCGAGCAGTCGAGCACCACGGAGTTGGATTGGGGATTGTAGTAGATGGATGCTTCGCCGTTAGCGCTCTTGAAGAACTTGAAGCCGAAGGGGTTGGAGCCGATGGTGAACACGCCGCAGAGTTCGATGGCGCGGCCGCTCACTTCGCCCAGCTCTTCGGAGCCGTTGAGCGAGAAGTCAGCCTTGGAGTAGGAGGTGGCGGAGTGCAAGCCGCTGAGACCGGAGTAAGGTTTCTGCACCAATTGGTCGCCGTCGAGGCTCCATTCGCGCGGAAGCGAGTAGCAGTGAGCCCAGCCCAGGCGATAGTTTTCATTACCGCCGAGGATGTCGGGCACGATACCCAAAGCGAGGGTCTTGCCATCGTGCTGATAGATGGTGGGCGACAGCAGGCCGAAGCCGTTGCCGTTGCTGAGTTCCACGGGGCGGCCGTGCGAGGAAGAGGCATCGGGGGCGAAGGTGCCGTCGTCGTTGATGGAGCCGGTCCAATAGAGCGAGCGCACGCCGGAGGTGGCGCCTAAGGGGGTGGCGGTGAACAGCCATGTGCCGTTCTCCATCTTGGTAACGTTGCTCATTTCCCAGAAGATGCCATCTTGGGCGGAGTTGGAGCCGCGGAAGAAGATGGAGCCGTCGTTGCTCCAAGTGCCGTTCGAGGCATTGTAGCGGTGGAGGGTGCAAGCGCCCATACCGTCCTTGTTGGTGCCCACGATGATGTAAGCATTATCGCCGTTGCGGAAGAAGTAGGGGTCGCGGAAGTCATCCGACAGACCGTCGGGACGGTTGGGAATGAGCTCGCCCTGCTTGGTCCACTTGATGAGGCCATCGTTTTTGGGTGTAGCGCCGATGATGGACGCATGGCCGTAGTCCACACCGGTGTAGATGATGTAAGGCTTGCCGCCGCCGATTACCGGGTCGGTGAATACGGCGCCGCTCCAGCAGCCTTTGATGTCGTAATAGTCGCCGGGCATGATGGCCACGGGCTCTTCGCGCCAGTCATAAAGGTTCTCCGAGGAGATGTGACCCCAGTGGAGGCGGCACATGTACGGGCCGTTGGCATTCTTTTGGAAGAATACGTGGTAACGGCCGTTGGAGTAAACCATACCGTGGCATTCGTTGGTCCAGCCGGTGGCGGGCATGCCGTGGAAGCGGGGGCGAAGCAGGTCGTCGGCAAAGCGCGATTCAGGGATGGAGAGGTCGGCAGTGTTCTCGGCCTTCCACGATTGGATGGTGGCGAGGTCGACCACTTCGTTCCACACTTGCACCTCGTCGATGAGGCCGTTGAAAGCGGTGGTGCAGAACGGGCCGAGGTAGTTGTCGGTGGCGTTGTGGCCCACGATGAGTTTGCCGGGACCAAGCTTGAGCACGCCGTTAGCGCGGCAGCTGCCCACCTCTTCGCCATTGAGATAGAGGGTGATTTTGCGCGCTGAGTCGCAGTCGTACACAGCCACTAAGTTGTTCCATTGATAAGTGGGCATAGGCTTGTCGACGGCGATTTCCACCGGCCAACCGCCCACATAGGTCTTGAACGACCACTTGCCCTCGAAGCTGATGCCGAAAGCGAAGCCGCTCTTGTTGTCCTCGTCCAAGCAGCTGAAAATGTTCACCTTGTCGGTGCTGTATTGGTCGGGGTATACGATGGGATAGGTTTCGATAGCCACCCACATCGACACGGTCATTTGCTTGGTGTTCTCGGGCAGAGTGTTGGTGATAGAGCCGTTGATTTGAGTGGTGTAGCCATCAAATCGGAGGGCTTCACCCACAGCTCCGGCCACGTTCTCTGCCGGAAGGTGGCCCACAACGCCGAAGCGGTCGCCGGAAACTTGCTCAACCAAGCGGCTGGAGCGCAAATCCATCGGGAAGTGCATCACCAAGTCGGCCATGGCGGCGGGTGCGAGCGCCAAGCAGGCAGTTAGGAGTGAAAGTAAGCGCTGTTTCATCTTTTGTAGATTTAGGTTAAAAACCGAGGGGCGATGGGGGCTCGCCCCTCGGTTTGGATTAATTATTTAACGAGAAATTTAGTAGTTTTATTGCCTTGAATTAGAATATAAATGCCGGGGGTGAGGTTAGAACCGTCCACTTCGATACCTTGCAGGTTGAAGAAGCGAGCGGGACCTTCCTCAGCGGGTGCAACTTCCACATCCTCAGCGCCCGACACACCACCACTAACCGGATCCCAGTAGTAACCGGCGAGGTAGTTGAGCGAGTTGAGGGTGAAGATTTCCACATTAGTTTGATATTCTTCAACATTGCCATCGGTCCACTGGTAAGCGGAAGCGCCGCATGCTAAAATACAACCCTGAACACTTTCTTTCTCATAGTCCGGATCGAACTGCACTACCGTGGGATAGGCGTCATCGGTGTTTTGGTGCCAAGTACCTAATAGACGATAGCGAGTAGCATCTTCACCAAGTGCGGTCAATGTGGATTTCTTCCAGAAGCAGTTGTAGTTGGTGGAGGTGGCACTGCCGCCAATCATCGGGAAGGATACCGATTCGGATATAGTGGTCAAGTTGTTGTAAATCGGGTGACGAGTTCCGCCGTCGAAGGCTTCGTTACCTTCAAAATCACACCTGATAGCCCATACATCTTCGTTGTCTTTGAGGACTGTTTCCCACAAATCGGGAAGCGCTGAGACGCGGCCTAAGCTCTTGGCGAAGACGTTGCCGTAGTTGGTAAGCAGGAAGTTACCTTTGGCAGCATAGTACGAGTTGAACGCCTCTTGCTTATCGAACAAAGATGTAGGCAGCGCAGAATCGCTATCATTTTCGGGACGGCTGAATCCGGGACGGCTGATGTTTACCCAAATGGTCTTGTAATTGGTGGTATTGATGACCGAGCCCGGGGTGTTGGTGGTGATGAACTCACCATGGCCGGTCGATACAACGGTTTCCATGAACCATTCGGCAGCATTCTTCTCTTGGGTAGAACCGATCTCAGCCACGTCAGCAGCATCAATCCACATACCGAGGTAGATCTTTTGGCGGTTGTTGTCAACCAAGTAGCGGAGACAGTTGTCGGAGAGACGTTCCATATTGGCGGTGTAAGCGTTGGCATCGTTCCATTGGTAAGCGGAAGCACCGTTGGCGATGATGCGGCCTTTACCGTTGATGGGATAGAACTCAACCATTATGGCGGAAGCATCATCTTTTACGTGAGTCCAGGTGCCAAGCACTTTGGCCACGCAAGTTTCTTCGAACTTAACAACTTTGTTGACGCCATCGCCTTTCAAGCCGAGGCCTTCCGCAGCGAGATCCCAGCACCAGTTTTGGTCATAGCGCTGGATGGTTTCACCGGTGTTGCAACCAATCAAAGGATATGTTTGGAATGGAGCACTTTGCAATGTGCCCATTTGGAGACCGGCAAATACCGGGTGAGAGGTATTGTCGCGATACCAACCATGGGCGGCGATGCCATTGTAGTTGATATACGGGTTGATACCCCACCAGTCGTTAGGATCAGATATGGTTTCAGTGTTGTATTTAAGAACGGAAGTGGGCTTGAGGTCCGCGGTGATGCGGCCAAGCTTCACGAGCATATCGGTGGCCATCTTCGACAGATACAAAGCGCCGCCGGCATCGCAATAGCTTTGGAATGCGGGCCAATTATTGTTGAGGTAATCGGTCAGAGCATCCTTAGTGTAGCCGTTGCGGTCGAGGTTTACCCACACGCATGCGTAGTTGTCGGTGGTGATGGTGGAGGCATCAGTTGTATTGGTGATAAATTCACCGGTGCCTTGGTATACCCATGCGCGCTTGAACCATTCGGCTGCGGAGCGTTCTTGCTGCGAAGCGATAGTCTTAACGCGGTCGGAGTCAATGTACATAGCCACCTTCGACTCGGGGTTGGTGTCGCCGGCCAAGAAGTTGATAGCATTGGCAGTGAGGCGTTCCACGTTGTCGATGTACAAGTTGTTGGCATCGTTGGTTTGCCATTGATAAGCGCCCACGCCGTTGGTGATGATGGTGCCGGATGTGCCGGTGGCGGGGAATTCCACAATCAGAGCCACGGAACCATCGTTGTGGTCCCAAGTGCCGAGCACCTTGGCGCCGGTGCCGGAGAGTGAAGAGGCATTCCAACCGGTGTTGTGGTCTTCGCGGTAGAGTGTTCCCTCGCCGTTGCCATGCATACCGTAGGACAGATACGGGTTCGTGCTGAGCGTTTGGCTGTACAGACCGTTTGCCAAGAATTGAGCCGATGCATTTCCATCGGTGAACAAACGAATCCACCAGTCGCCGGTAGTTTCGCCACCGGCAGCATTGCCGGCTAAGTCTACATTCGCGGAAATGCGACCGAGGTTGACCGCATACTGCGAAGCGGCCTTGGTGAGGTAGAAGTTATGGCCTTTATTATAATACTTCTTGAAGGCATCGAGGTTCTCAATCAGGTAAGCGGGAAGGGCGGAACTACCCACGCGGTCAACGTTAATCCAAACTACATCGTATTTGGCAGAGCCGTCCGACCAATAGAGTTCGGGAGCAGAAGCGTTGGTGATGAAAGCACCGGTGCCTTGTTCCACGTAGGTGGCTTGGAACCATTGTGCAGCAGCTTTTTCCTGCGGGGAAGTGATTTCGCCCACGGAGGGAGCATCGATGAACATACCCACTTTCAGAGGTTCGCGAGTAGATTCGGAAGAGCCGCTACCGCTGCCGGAACCGCTTTCGGAAGAAGCTTTGGGGTCGAGCACCCAGGCGTTGAGCGACTTAACGGTAACATTGCCGGTGGAGTACACGCACAGACCATCGGCATCGTCGTTAAGGGGATAAACGCGCACCGACGAAGCCCAGCGGTCGTTAACGAACACATCCACAATGGAGTGGTCGATGAATACATCGAGTTTCAGCTCGCTGCCTTTGGCGAGGCTTTCGGGGATGGGCATAGTGTACAAGCCTCTCCAGTGGTCCCAGTCGTTGACTTCGCGGGCGAGAGTTGAACAGTTAAGAGTCACTGTATTGGTGGCCGGATCGTATGAGATCGAGGCTTCGTTGTCGCCGGTCTTGAAGAACTTAAAGCCGAAGGGAGCATCACCGATGGTGAATACACCGCAGATTTCGACAGAGCGACCGTTCACAGCGCCAAGCTCTTCTTCACCATTATTAATAGTGAAATTGGATTTGGTGTAAGAAGTGGCGGTGCGGAGACCGGTGAGGCCGGAGTACGGCTTTTGGATGAGGGTTTCGCCTTCGAGGCTCAATTCGCGAGGCAGCGAATAGCAGTGAGCGGCGAAGCCGTGATTCTTACGAACAATTTGCGCCAAAATGTCGGGCACGATGCCCAGGCACAGGGTTTTGCCGTTGTGCTGATAAATGGTGGGCGAGAGCAAGCCGAAACCATTACCGGCGCACAGCTCCAAATTCTTACCGTTTGTGAAATCGGCAACGAATTTGCCGTCAGCGTTGATAGAGCCGGTCCAATAGAGCGTGCGAACACCTTTTCCTAAGACGTCGGCACAACCTAAAGGAGTAGTGGTGAAGAGCCACTTGCCGGTTGGCATTAAGGTGACGTTGCTCATTTCCCAGAAGTCACCGTAGTCAGCTGCATTGGGGCTTTGGAAAAAGATGTCGCCTTCGTTGTTGCTCCAAGTGCCATCGGCGGCATTATAGCGGTGGAGAGTGCAAGCGCCGAGGCCGCCCTTGTTGGTACCCACGATGATGTAAGCATTATCTCCGTTGCGGAAGAAGTATGGGTCGCGGAAGTCGCCCGACAAGCCGTTGGGGCGACCGGGGATGAGTTCGCCTAATTTGGTCCAATTAACCAAATCTGCGTCTTCAGGCGATGCGCCTACGATAGATGCATGGGTGTAGTCTACACCGGTGTAGATGATGTAGGGATTACCGGCACCGATGACGGGGTCGGTGAACACGGCTCCACTCCAGCAGCCTTTGATGTCGTAAGCATCGCCGGGCATGATGGCCACGGGCTCTTCGCGCCAGTCATAAAGGTTCTCCGAGGAGATGTGGCCCCAGTGCTGACGAAGCATCTCAGGGCAGTTGGCATTCCATTGGAAGAAGAGGTGATAACGGCCGTTGGAGTAAACCATGCCGTGACATTCGTTTGCCCAACCGGCGCCGGGCATGCCGTGGAAGCGGGGGCGCCACTTATCGTTAGCGAAGCGCGATTCGGGGATGGTGAGGTCGGCCTCGTTCTCGGGCTCCCAAGCTTGGATAGTGGAGAGGGGAATGACTTCATTCCATACTTTCACATCATCAAGCAAGCCGTTGAATGCAGTGATACAGAACGGACCTTCATAGATATCACTTGCATTGTGGCCGACAATGAGTTGGCCGGGGCCGAGCTTGATGACACCGTTAGCGTTAGCGCTACCCACTTCCTTACCATTAAGGTAGAGGATTATTTTCGAGGCGGCATCGCAGTCGAGCACGGCCACCAAGTTGTTCCACTGATAAGTGGGCATGGGGGTGTCGACCGGGATTTCAACGAGGTTATCGCCCACGTAGGTCTTGAACGACCACTTACCTTCGAAGCTGATGCCGAAGGCGAAGCCGCTCTTGTTGGCATCGTCCAAGCAACTGAAAATGTTCACCTTGTCGGTGCTGTACAGGTCTTTTTTTACGATGGGATATGTTTGGATAGCCGTCCACAGCGACACAGTCATTTGCCGTGAGCCCTCGGGCAATGTATTGGTAATGGTGCCGTTGATTTGAGTGGTGTAGCCATCGAAGCGGAGGGCTTGACCGGCGGCGCCGGGCAGGTTCTCGGGAGCGAATTGGCCTTCAACATGGAACTTGGTGCCGGTGACTAAGTCGTACACATACTTACTATTGTGCAACTCCATAGGGAAGTGCATTACCAAACCGGTGAAACCGGCCAAGTAGTTGAGCGTGTTCGAGGTCAGGCGCTCCACGTTGGAGATGTACTTATTGTTGGTGTCGGCACTTTGCCATTGATAAGCGGCCACGCCGTTGGTGATGATGGTGCCGGAAACGCCATCGGTGGCGGGGAATTCCACAATCAGAGCCACGTTGCCCTTGTTGTGGTCCCAAGTGCCGAGCACTTTACAGTTATAGGTAGATTCGAAAGTAGCTTTAGTTGCTTCAGCAGCACCTTCGTCTCCACCGTTATCCCAGCCCACATTGTGGTTTTCGCGATACAGCGAAGTGTTGCCATCGCCGGTGCCATGTATATAGTAGGATGGATAGCCTTTGTCACCGAACTTAGTGTAAGTCAGGCCGTTAGACATGTATTTGGCGGAGGCATTTTCGGTAAATAAGCGAATGAGCCAGTCGTCATAGCCTTGGCCGCCGGCTTCGACATTACACATATTCACATCCTTTGTCATACGACCAAGGCTCACCGCATACTTGGTAGCGACCTTGGTGAGGTAGAAGTTGTGACCTTCGTTATAATACTTCTTGAATGCAGCGAGGTTGTTGGTGAGGTATGAGGGGAGGTTCGCATCACCAACGCGGTCCACGTTTATCCAAATAACATCGTATTTGGGCGTGCCGCCGGGCTGATACAGCACCGGAGCGGCATCATTGGTGATGAAGGCGCCGATGCCTTGGTCCACGAAAGCGGACTGGAACCACTGCGCGGCGGCCTTCTCCTGAGGCGAGGCTATGCCATCGACGGAGGTAGCGTCGATAAACATGCCCACTCGCAGCGGTTCGGCCCAGGCCGAACCGCCGGCGAGCAGAGCCAGCGTCAGGGTTAATATTTTTATTAAACTCTGTTTCATCTATTTATCAATCAATCTGTTATTTTACAAGCACCTTGGCAGCGGTGTTGCCTTGTTGGCGGATGTAGAGGCCGGGGGTGAGTTCACCGGTGATTTCTACGCCTTGGAGGTTGAAGAAGCGCACGTCACCTTCGGCGGCGGGAGCTTCGATGTCGATGGCAGCGGAGTTGTTCTTGGTCAGATAGTCGATAGTGTTGGCGGTGAGCTTAGTGATGTTGGAGTGGAAAGCGTTGGTGCCTTGGCGGGGAGCCCATTCGTAAGCGGCGAGGCCGTTAGCGATGATGGTGCCGGCGGTGGTGGCGGTGGGGTAGAATTCTACTACACCGGCCACAGCGTAGTCTTGCACGTGGCCCCAAGTGCCGAGGATTTGAGCATTGTTGTCAGCTTCGAATGTCACCATGGTGTTGGCGCCCTCTTTGCTGTAAGCGAAGGCGTTGAGGTCCCACATGCAGTTGTGGTCTTCGCGCCAGAGGCTGGTGGTGGGGTCGCCGGTGCCCAGCAGGGGGAAGGTGGGCCATGCGAAGTCGTTGTTAGAAGTCAAACCTTCGTAGATAGCGTGACCGGTGCGGTTGTAGATTTGTTCGGGGAAGCGTTCGCCAAGGTTGTCGGGGTTTTCCTGCCAGTAGCCGAGGTAAGCGTTGAGGTTCCAGTTGTCGGAGCCCATGCCGCCTTCGCCGTCACCGTAGATGTTGGGGTCGAATTTGGAGTCGATGCGGCCGATTTTGGAGAGCAGCTGGGTGGCTTGCTTGGTGAGATAGAGGCAGCCGCCGGCGTTCACGTAGTCAGTGAGCGCTTGGATGGTGGTGGCGGTGAACGACGAGGGGAGGTTGCCCTTGCCCACGGCGCAGCGGTCGATGTGGATCCACACGCAGGAGATTTCTGCGGGGTCGAGATTGGTGACTTCCGATGCTTCGAGCACCACACCTTCGGGATAGGTGGCGGTGAACCATTGAGCGGCATCGTATTCTTGGAAGTCGAGATCATCGACGGGTGCAGCCACGATGATTGCAGGGTTGGCTGCGTAGGCTTGACCGGCTACGGATAAGCCGAGTGCCACGATTGCGGCGAGTACTGATTTGGTCATGTTAAAAAGATTTAGAAGTTATGATTAGGTTATTTTTTATAGGTAAGAGTACCTATTGATTTTTTTTGGTTGGAATAAAGTAGGCAATGGTACCTATTGCATCCTTGAATTTTGAGGTGAGAGTTTTTGGAAAATCACCGCCAAGGGCCGAGAGCCACTTGGCGGTGACTGCAAAGAGAGATCAGACTATTATTTGAGGTAATTCAGAATATTAGTGGTGAGGCCTTCGATGTTGCCTTGATAGAGGTTAGCACCGGAGTTTTGGTTCCATTCGTAGGCAGCCAAGCCATTGGCGATGCAACGGCCGCGGGTGTCGTCGGCATAGAATTCCACCATGGCGGCAACGCAGTGGTCGCGCACGTGGCCCCAAGTAGCGAGTACCAAGGAGTTGGTGGTCACTTCAAAGTTCTTGATTACGTCGGGATAAGCGCCACGGCCGTAGATGTTGCAGTCCCAGAGGCAGTTGTGGTCTTCACGTTCGCCGGGGCCGATGAGGGGCAGGTTGGGATAGCCGTAGTTGTTGGGGTCTTCGAAGGTGAGGCCTTTGTAGATGTCGTGGGTGGTGCGGTCGTAGAAGCCTTGGTCGGAGCCTTCGCGGAAGTCCCAGCCCAGGTAAGCTTGGAGTACCCAAACGTCAGTGCCGGAACCGCCCATGCCGTTACCGTAAACGGTCGGGTTCATATTTTCGGGGGTATAGCCCAGAGGCACGGAGAGCTGAGTGGCGTGGTTCGACAGGTAGAAGCTACCGCCGTTGGCCGAGTATTCACGCAGAGCGGCGATGGTTTCTTCCGACACCAGTTCGGCGGGGAGGTTTTCCCAGCCCAAGGGGAGACCTACGCGGTCAACCATAATCCAGAGCACCGACACGGTGGCGGGGTCGAGGGAAGCGATTTCCGAAGGACGAACCAACACGGTGTTGGGTTGAGCGGCAAACCACTTGGCAGCGGCTTGTTCGTCGTCATCGGGCAGTGCTTCGGGAGAATCGGCAAGCAGCACGAAGCCTACTTTGGATTCTACGAAGGGGATGGTTACTTTGGTGGAGATGCCTTCCGACACGTGACCATCGGCGTAAGCCACTTTCACGGTGTAGAGGATTTCCTTGTCCATGGGTTGACCCTTGAGGGTGAAGGTGGTGGCATCGGCGGGCAGCACGGTGGGGTTACCGCCATCGCGGCTTACCCATACGGCTTGGATGTCGCCTTGGGGCAGAGCCCAAGAGAGGGTGACGGTGCGGCCCGACACCTCGGCGGTGAGGTTCGTGGCTTTTGCCAACACGGGCACGGGATCGTAGCCGGTGGGCTCGAAGTCGGAGCATGAGTGGAGCGAGCAGCCTAATACCAGAGCCACTACCACGGTGAGATATAATGATATACGTTTCATTGCTTTAGTTTTGATAGTGATTATTTATAGAGGTCGCCGGCGTTGTCAACTTGGTTGACGGGGATGGGACAGAAGATGTCGTCATCGCTCATGGAGGCGTTTTGGTAGTAGGAGTGTACTTTTGCTTCGGAAGCGTAGTATTTGTTCATGTGGTCGGCCACGTTGCCCCAGCGTACCAGGTCAAACCAGCGGTGGCCTTCCATGGCGAGCTCGATGCGGCGTTCCATGCGCACGGCGCGGCGAGCGTAGTCCTGATTCCAGCCTTCGGCGGGATATTCGGCGCAAGCGTAGGAAGCGAGCATGGGGTTGCAGTCAACGGGTGCGTAGTTGCCGTCAACGGAGTTCATGGCGCGGCGACGGATTTGGTTGATCAGATCGCGAGCTTCGTCCAAGTTCTTGTTTTGCTCGATCAGGGCTTCAGCCTTCATGAGCATTACGTCGGCGTAGCGGATGAGGCTCCAGTTGAGCGAAGAAGCGCCCCAAGGCACGATACCAACCTTAACGTAAGGCGATTCGGGTGCGGGATAAGGCTTCTTGCCGGAGTATTGGCCGTAGAGCTCGAGGTTGCGGCACCATTTTTCGTTGTAGGTGTGACCGCGCCAAGGCATACCGATGCGGCCGAGGGTGAAGTCCAAGCGGGGGTCAACGTTGCCGGGATAGTCGGCGCGGTCGATGTTCACGTCGTTGAAAGTACCGTCGAGGTAGGGCAGGCCGCGTTCGTCGGTGCGGAAGGAGTTCACAAGGTTTTGGGAAGCGAGATAGAAGTCGTCGCCGTTGCCGTAGAGGTTACCTTCGCTCCAGGTGCAGTTCAAGCAGTTGTTGAAGTTGTATTGATTGGGAGCGTTGGCGCTGGAGAATTGGATTTGCATCACAGCTTCGTACATGTTGTTGTACTCGGGCTTGGACATATCGAGGAAGTTGGGATAGAGCTGGTATTGACCGGAAGCGATCACGTAGCCGGCGTATTCTTCGGCTTCAGCCCAGGAGGAGGTGAACAGGTCCACGCGGGCGAGGATGGCAGCTGCCACGTAGCGGTTGAAGCGGCCTACTTGTGCTTGGGTAGCGGGCAGGGCTTTGTAAGCTTGACGCAGGTCTTCTTTGATGAACTCTACGATTTGGTCGCGAGTGTATTCATCGGCGCGGCAAGCGCTGGGGTCAACCACGGTTTCGTCGAAGTAGGGGAACTTCTTGAAGATGCGGTACATGTCGAAGTAGTAGTAAGCGCGGAGGGTCTTCATTTCGGCCACCATGATCACCTTGTCGGCGTCGGAGATGGCTGAGGAGCCCATGATGGCTTTGATAGCCACGTTGCAGCGGGAGATGGAGTAGTAGTTGTTGCGCCACTTGAAGTTGAGGATATCGTTGTCGGACTGCACGTTACCTACTTCCATTTGGTGCATGTAGGCTTCCATGGTCACACCGTCGCCGCCTTTGAGGGCGTCGTCGGAACGCACGTCGAATACCCAGTTGTTGATGGGGCCGGCGAAGGATTCGTTGTTGCCGAAGAAGTGGCACATCAGGGTGGCGTAAGCAGCGGTGAGCATATCCACAGCTTCTTCGTCGCCGATTTGTTCAGTGGTGAACGAGCCTTGGGGCTTGGTGTCGAGCAGGTCGTCGCACGAGGTGGCGCCGAAAGCCATGGCGGTCAATGCCACTGCGCAGGCTGCGTTCTTTATGATGGATTTCATATTGATTGATTTCATGTTTGTTGGTTTGAAGAATTAGAACTGCAGGTTAACACCGAGGGTGAAGGTGCGAGGACGGGGATAAGCACCGTTGTCGACGTGTGCACCGTATTCGCCGGGGAGGATTTCGGGGTCGAGGCCGCTGTAACCGGTGAGGGTGAATACGTTCTCAACTTGGCCGTAAACGCTCAGTTGGCTTACACCTAACTTGGTGAGCAGGTTGGCGGGCACTGCGTAGGAGAGTTTGAGGTATTTCATCTTCATGTAGGAGCCGTCTTCCACGTAGTAGGTGGAGAAGCGAGCTTCGTTGTTGTCGTCGGTGAGGGTCAGCGCGGGGATGTCCGAACCGGTGTTGGTGGGCGACCATGCGTTGAGGATGTCTACGCCGCGGTTGGTGGCCAAGTTGCCGTAAGCCATGGAGTAGAGCTGACGTTTCATGTGGTTGATGATGTCGAAGCCGAAGTCACCGGCGAAGAACATATCGAGCGAGAAGTTGCGATAGTTGAGGGTCAGGTTGAGGCCGAGGTTCAAGTCGGGGTTGGGGTCGCCGATGATGCAGCGGTCGGATTCGTTGATGAAGCCGTCGCCGTTGAGGTCGCGGTAGATCAGACGGCCGGGAGCGGCGCCTTGTTGGATGGCGTGGTTAGCCACTTGCTCGGTGGTTTGGAAGATGCCGTCGCATACATAGCCGTAGTAAACGCCCATGGGCTGGCCGGGGATCAGGCGGATGTCGCCACCTACGAAGGCTTGGCGCGAGTTAAGTGCCACCACTTCGTTCTTGTATTGCGACAGGTTCAAGCTACCGCTCCACGAGAAGTCGCCGTACTTGCGGCTGTTGTAGCTGATAGCGAGTTCCCAACCGTGGTTCTTCATGTCGCCGGTGTTGAGCCATACGGCTGCGTTTTCACCTGCTACGTCCAAGGCTGGCGGAATGGTGAGCATGTCTTTGGTTTTCTTGATGTAGTAGTCGGCGCTTACGCTGAGGGAGCCGTTGAGGAACCACATATCCAAGCCGATGTTGTGCTGTGTGGTAGTTTCCCATTTGAGGTCGGGGTTACCGGAAGCAGCCAGGGTGATACCGGAGGTAGTGCCGCTGTTGGTGCCGTCGATGTCGTAAGCACCGTTGCCGGTATTATAAATATATGTGGAGTAAGCGGGATAGAGCGAGGGGATGTTGGCGTTACCGTTTTGGCCCCATGAGTAGCGGATCTTCAAGTCGGAGAGGATGTTGTTCTTCGGGAAGAAGGATTCGGAGGTGGGACGCCATGCTACGGATGCTGCGGGGAACACGCCGGCGCGGTTGTCCTTGGCGAAGCGCGAGTTTTCGTCGCGACGGATGGTGAACGAAGCTAAGTAGCGGTCGGCGAAGTTGTAGTCGACTTTACCGAACAGCGAGAACACGCTCCATTGGGTTTTGCCACCGCCGGAGTATTGTTCGCCGGTACCGGCACCTACTTGCATGAAGTCGGAGTCTTCGAAAGCGAAGCCTTCGCGCGAGCCGCTTACGTCCTTGAAGGTGTAGCCGATGGCTTCGGAGCCAACGAGCACGCCCAGATGGTGCACGCCGTTGAAGGTCTTCAGGTAGTTGGCGGTGTTGGTCCAAGTCCAGGTGTCGCCTTGGCCGTAAACGCTACCGGTGGAGTTAACGTCGCCGGGGTTAACGGTGCGGCCGTGGGTTACGTTGAAGTATTGGCTGTGCTCGATACCGAGGTTGGTTTTGAGGGTGAGACCGTCGATGGGTTTCACTTCCAAGTAAGCGTTGCCGAGGATGCGCCAGGAGGAGAAGTCGTTGTCGGCAGCGTTGGCGATGAGCTGCATGGGGTTAGCCAAGTCGGAGGAAATCAGGGCCAAGGGACGAGTCCACGAACCGTCGAGGCCTTTCACGGGGATGGCGGGGTGTTGGCTCATAGCGGTGAAGGGGATACCGCGGTCGCCGGCTACGTCAACACCACGGTTGGTCCAGCGAGCTACCAACAGGTTTTCGCCTACGCTTACGTATTGGTTGAAGTTGTAGTGCGAGTTCACACGTGCGGAGTAGCGTTCGTAGAAGGTGTCTTGGATGTTACCGTTTTGGTTGATGTAGTTGAGCGAGAACAGGGTTGAACCCTTGTCGGAGCTGTTGGAGATCGAAGCGGTGAGGTTGTTGGTCCAAGCGGTGCGGTATACTTCGTCCTGCCAGTCGGTGTAGGTGGTAGGATAGTTGGGATCGCCGCAGTTGGGTTGGAGCACGGGGGTGTCGCCGTCGCCGTAGAGCACGTGCGAGGGTTTGATGCCGGAGTTGGCGGAAGCCACCCAGTAAGCTTGACCCCATTGCTCGGCGTTGAGCATTTCGTAGCGCTTGGCCAGAGTTTGGGCGCTCAGAGCGTAGTTCACGTTTACGGTGAGGCGGCCGGTGTTGCCTTGCTTGGTGGTGATGATTACTACACCGTTGGCTGCGCGCGAACCGTAGATAGAAGCGGATGCGGCGTCCTTCAGCACTTGCATCGATTCGATGTCGGCGGGGTTGATAACGTTGATGTTATCGGTGGGCACGCCGTCGATGATGTACAGAGGATCGTTGCTGGAGTTGGCGGTGGACATACCGCGCACGCGGATGGAGCCGGTGCCGCCGGGGGCTGCGTCGGGGATTACGTTCACACCGGCCAGCTTGCCCGAAAGGGAGTTGAGAATGTTACCGGAGGTTTCGCTCACGGGTTTCTTCATGTCCATCACCGACACGGCGCCGGTGAGGTCGGCTTTACGTTGTACCGAGTAACCCACTACCACCAGCTCTTGCAGAGCGGCCACGCTCTCGTTCAGGCGGATGGTCATGTTGGGCTGAGCTTTCACGGAAAGGGTTTCAAAGCCAACATAAGAAATGTTAAGAACTGTGTTCTCAGGCACGGAGATGGTGAAGTTGCCATCGTAGTCGGTGGTGACACCTTGATTGGTAGAGGCGGGCACCACGGATGCGCCGATCAGCGGCTCATCGTCGGTAGCCGACAATACCGTGCCGTTCACGGTGATGTTTTGCGCTTGTGCGGTGATGAGTGCCATCAGCATCATCAGGGCGCTAAGTAGGTAATGTTTCATTGAATTGATAGTTATGATTAGGTTTGATATTACTTTTTCACGGCATTGCGCAGCTCGGCCGGCAGTTCGGGCATCGGGCCGGCTTGGGTGCACACGAAAGCGGACACTTTCACTGCCAATTGGTGCGCTTCTTTCACACTCATACCGCCGAGGATGGCCGATACGAACGCTCCGGTGAAGCTGTCGCCGGCGCCTACGGTGTCGGCCACTTCCACTTTGGGGGTTTCCACGAACGACACGTTGCCGGGGGTGAACACGTACGAGCCGTTCACACCGCAGGTGAGGATGAGCATTTTCAGATTGTACTTGCCCAGGAGCAGCCAGCACTTATTCTGCAGATCGATGCCGGGGTAGCCGAACATGCGGGAGATAGCCACCAGCTCTTCATCGTTGATTTTCAGCACGTTGCACCGACGGATCGAGTCGGTCAAAATTTCCGGGGTGTAGAAGTCCTTGCGCAGGTTGATGTCGAACACTTTCAGGATACCGTCTTCATTGGGAATGGAGTCGATAAAGTTGGTGATGGTGCGGCGCGACACTTCCGAGCGCTGAGCCAGCGAGCCGAAGCACACGGCGCGGGTGCGCGATGCTAATTCTTCCAAGTCTTCGGTGAAGGGAATGTTATCCCATGCCACATCGCAGCAGATATCGTAGTTGGGAATGCCGTTGGCATCGATTTCCACTTTCACGGTGCCGGTGGGGAAGGGCACGCGGGCAATGTGTGTATTGAGGCCGCGGTCGCGGAATTGAGCTACGATTTCGTCGCCCAGGGAGTCGTTGCCCACTGCGCTCACGGCGCAGGAGCTTAAGCCCATAGCACTTACATGGTATGCGAAGTTGGCCGGTGCGCCACCGAGTTTTTTACCGCCGGGGAGCATGTCCCACAAGGCTTCACCGATGCCTACTACTAAATTTCTTTCCATAGTTATTAGGTTGTTTTGTCGTTTTGGTTATTGTTTAGGGATTATCCTTTAATTCTTGAAATCATATATAATAGGTAAGCAACGCCCACGGAGATTACCACCACTGAGCCCACTTGCGAGCCCATGGCGTCCGAGGCAAAGCCCATGGCCAGCGGGAAGATGGTGCCGCCAAACAGGCCCATGATCATCAGGCCGGATGCTTCGTTGCGCTTGTCGGGAGCGGCGAACATGGCTTGCGAGAAAACGATGGAGAATATGTTGGAGTTGCCGTAGCCTACCAAAGCCACTGCGGCGTAGAGAATCCACGCTTCTTGACCAATGAACAGGCCTACCATCGATAGTACCATCATCGCTACGCTGATGGTGAAGAACAATCGGGCCGAAATCAAGCGCAGAATCACCGAGCCGGACAGGCAGCCCACGGTACGAGCCACAAAGTATACGGAGGTCACGAACAGCCAGTCTTCCAACTTGTCACCGCCCAAGCGGTCAAAGAAGATTTTGGGAGCGGCGGTGTTGACGCCCACGTCGATGCCCACGTGGCACATGATGCCGAGGAAGCACAGCAGGATGGCGGGGTTGCCCAAGAGTTTGAGGCATTGACCCACGCCGGAGGCCTTATCTTGCTTCTCCTCGCGGATGGGGGTGGCGGCAAGCAGAGCCACTGCCAAGGTGCTCACAATAGCGTAGATGGGGAAGAGCACGCGCCAACCCAAACCGAAGGTCATCGATGCCGAGGCGGCGCCCCAGCCGGCGATAATCGGCGCAAGGAACGAGGCGATAGCTTTAACGAACTGACCGAAGGTCATGGTCGATGCCAAGCGCGAGTCGTCGATAAGGTTCGACACTAACGGGTTAAGCGAGGTCTGCATAATGGCGTTGCCGATGCCTAACAGCGACAATGCCACTAACATCAGGTAGTAGCCTTCGCCGAAGATGGGGATCACCAACGACACGGCGGTGATAACCAAGCTCACCAATACGGTATTCTTGCGGCCGATCTTGTTCATCAGCAGGCCGGTGGGCACCGAGAAAATCAAGAACCAGAAGAATACCAACGACGGGAACAGGTTGGCCTGAGTATCGCTCAGTCCAAGGTCGCCTTTGAGACAGTTGGACGCTGTGCCGACCAGGTCGACAAAGCCCATGGCGAAGAAGCAGAGCATCACCGGCACGAATTGCATCATCGTGGCGCGGGAGCCGGTTGAGGAGGTTGAATTTGACATTATTACAATATAAGGTTAACGGTTAGATAATTGGGTTCAAAGTTTGATGGCGTTCACGCTCAAGTTGGTCACTGTGGCCTTGCCCCCGGCGGCTGAGATGCTCAGCGAAGTATATGGGGATATTGGAAACACGGTATTGGTGAGGGCAAAGCGGCCGGCGGATTCAAACACTTCTACGGAGGAGCGGTCTACAAAGATTCGCAAGCTCACGGTGCCGTCGGCATTGAATGTGGGTGCTACTGAGTTTACGGGGAATTGTTCGTTGAAAGCGGTCACGCCACTGTGTGTGCGGTCGAAGGTAAGAGTGGCGGCTTCAGGATTAAATGTCATTTTCACGCAATCGCCGTCGACGTTACGCAGGGTCAGGTCCACGCTGTCGGCCTTGCCGGCGTCGATGGTAAGGTTGATTTCACACAAGCCGTTAGCGGGCAGAGCGTAGGTAACGGGCTGTGCGCCAACGCGTTTGCGTTTGGCTCTCGATACCACGGCACCGCGCAGAGCATCGCATTCGGGCGAGGGCACGGAAGCTAAGTAGAATTGGCCGTCGGCGCCGCGGAACAAGCTCAAGTCGCGCGGCAGTGTGTTGGCACTGCGATATGCCATGGTGGGCACTTCGGGAGCGTATTGCCAGTTGCTCATCCAGCCGATGATGGTGGTGCGGCCTTCGGGAGCGTTGTAGAAGCTTACGGAAGCGTAGTTGTCCTTACCCCAGTCCATCCACTTGGTGGGCACTTGGCCGTTGGCATCGAGGTCGGGAGTGAATTTGGTGCCGTCGAATTCGCCCACAAAGTATTGTGTGGCGCTACCGCCGAAGGGGCCGCCGGGGTTGATGTTGCAAATCAGCACCCATTTCTGCTCGCCGGTGGCGGGGTCAGTCAGGCGGAACATATCCGGGCATTCCCACACGCCGTCTTGGCAGCCCAGACCCTTGCCGAAGGCGCTGGCCAAGGTCCAATGCTTCAAGTCGTCGGAGGTGAAGAATTGCATTTCATGCTCGAGGGCGTGGGCCAACATCAGCACCCACTTGCCGCTCTCCTTATGGTAGAACAGGTTGGGGTCGCGGGCTTCGGTGGTTTGGCAGATCACCGGGTTGCCGGCATAGTTGGTGAAGGTCTTACCGCCGTCGTGGCTCACGGCCATCGATTGCTGCTGGGTGGCTCCGGCCGAGGTGTAGAACGACAATACTGCATCGGCGCCGAAGCCGGCATCGTTGCGGGTATCAATCACAGAGCTGCCGCTGAACACTGCGCCCAAGCCGTTGGCTTCGATGGCGGTGGGCTGGGCTTCCCAGTGGATGAGGTCGGTGGAGGTGGAGTGACCCCACGTCATGTTTTGCCACTTGCTGCCGTAGGGGTTCCATTGGTAGTACAGATGCCACACACCGTCTTTGTAGAACATACCGTTGGGGTCGTTCATCCAGCCGTAGGCGGGAGTGTGGTGGTAAGCGGGACGATACTGTTCCTCGGCGAAGCTGAAGGTGTCGGCCACGGAGAAGTGTTTCCATGCCACAAACGACGAAGCGTCGCGGCCGTTACTGCGGCCGGATTCGGTGTACACGTTCAGCGCCACTTGGTGGCCTGCGTATTGGCTCAGGTCGAACGGCACTTTGTAGTCGACCTTGCTGTTAGCCACGCGCACCACAATGGTGCGATCCAAGCGGCCGTCGACCAGTACTTCCACGCGGGCTTCCGGTCCGTTGTCTTCTACCGGCATCAGAAGATAATGTCCGGCGTTTGCGTCTACTCGCACCAACGTGTTGCCGGTGCCCAAGTAGTCTATTTTTACATTACCGTCGGCCCACATTCCGGTGCCGCACAGCAACGCACTACATAGCATTAACGAAAATCGTTTCATGATATAAGTTTAAAGCGTTTTTAGGTGGTTTGAATTTTTCTGTTGCAAATTTATTACATATTATTTAATGTCTGTTATGATTTTTGGCGCAGTTTTTTATAAAAAATCGCCTTTGCAACAAAATTTACAGCCTTTTCAACATAATTTATAAGATTTTTTTACTAAATTTGCACCCGCGACACCAATAATAACCTTCTTCGCATGACCAAATTTTTATCCTCCATATTCTTCACCCTGCTGTGCACTCTTCTGCTCTCGGCCTGCTCCGAAGAGCCAAAATACCATATCGGAGTGTCGCAATGTTCCGACGATACTTGGCGCTCCAAGATGAACGCCGAGATCGAGCGCGAAGCCCTTTTCCACGACAACATCGAGGTGGAAATCCGCTCCGCCGGCGACAACAACGAAAAGCAAATCGCCGACATCCGTTACTTCGTCGACAACGGATTCGACCTCATCATCGTCGCTCCTAACGACGCCGCAGCCCTCACTCCTATAATAAAAGAGGTATACGACAGCGGCATCCCCGTGGTGATCTTCGACCGCGGCGTCATCGGCGACAGTTACACCATGTTCCAAGGCTCAGACAACGTCGAACTCGGGTACAGTGCCGCCAAATACTCCCAGCACCTTATCAAAGGCCCCATCCGAGCCATCGAAATCACCGGTTTGATGAGCTCCACCCCCGCCCAGAATCGCTACGAAGGCTTCCACCAAGTGAGCGACAGTGTGGCTGATTTTCAGGTAGTTGACTCCGCCGACGGCCGCTGGCTCGGCGCCGTGGCAGAAGTCAAAGCCGACTCGCTTTTAGCCCTCCACCCCGACGTCAACCTCATCTACGCTCACAACGACAACATGGCCATCGCCGCCGCCGAAGTAGCACGCCGCCGCGGCCTCAACGTCAAAGTGGTCGGCATCGATGCCGCTCCCGAAGTAGGCATCCAAGCCGTGCAAGATTCTATCATCGACGCCACTTTCCTTTACCCCACCGAGGGCCACAAGCTGCTCCGAAACGCCATCAAAATCCTTGAAGGTGAGCCGTTTGAGCGCACTTACATCCTCCCCGCCGGCGAGGCCGTTGACCTTTCAAACGCCGAAATCCTTCTCTTCCAAAACCAGCAAATCCACGAAAGCACCAAGCGGGTGCAGCAGCTCAAAGGCCAAGTGGACCTCTATTGGGAGCGACACAACATCCAAACGGCTCTGTTCTATGCCGTTATCGCTATCGCCGTACTGCTCAGCGGCGTCCTCTTCCTGCTCATGCGCGCGTTCTGGCAAAACCGCCGCACTCGCCATGTGCTCGAAGCCCACAACCGCCTGCTCTCGGAGCAGCACCGACAAGAGAAGGAGTTCAACCAGCGCCTCACCGAGTCGACCAACTCCAAGCTCCGATTCTTCACCAACGTATCGCACGACCTCCGAACGCCCCTCACTCTCATCGCCGAGCCCCTCGAAATGCTCGCCGACGAACATAACCTCTCTGACCGTCAGCAACATCTGCTCAAAATCGCCCGCAACAACGTGGACATCCTCCACCGCCTCGTCGACGAAATCCTCGACTTCCGCCGCTACGAAAACGGCAAGCTAACGCTCCACCCCGTCGAAGCGGAATTGGACAAATGTATCACCCGCTGGCTCGAAGCCTTCAAACCGCTCGCCAAGCGCCGCAATATCGACCTCTCGCTCTCCATTTCGCCCGATTTCAACTTCTCCATGGCCTTCGACGTGCCCAAAATCGAGCGCGTGGTGTTCAACTTAGTGTCGAACGCCTTCAAATACTCCCCCGACCGCGCTCGCATCGCCGTAAGCCTCTCTCACCGAGGCGATAACGAGGTCATAATCAAGGTCAGCGACACCGGCCGCGGCATCAGCGCCGACGCCATCCAAAACATCTTCGAACGCTTCTTCCAAGTGGACCAAGTCAACGCCAACGGCTCCGGCATCGGCCTCACACTCGCCAAAGCCCTGGTCGAACTCCACGACGGCTCAATTATGGTCGAAAGCCGCCAAGGCGAAGGCTCCACATTCACCGTCGTGCTCCCCATAACCCACACCGCCAACACCGAACCAAACCTCGAACCAACCATCACCGCCGCCGAGGACCCCCTCGTCGACAGCGACATAGCCGACGACAGCCAAGCTTCATTCAACCCCGACAAACCCATCGTGCTCGTGGTCGACGACAACATGGACATCCGCCTGCTCATGCGCGAACTCCTCGCCAACGACTACAACGTCATCATGGCTGCAAACGGCCGCGACGGCCTCGCAAAAGCCACCCGCTTCACCCCCGACCTCATCGTGGCCGACGTTCTCATGCCCGTGATGGACGGCCTCGAAATGTGCCGCCAAATCAAAAACGAAATCTCCACCTCTCACATCCCCGTCCTCCTGGTCACCGCCTGCTCCATGGACGAACAACGGGCCGGCGGTTACGAAGCCGGCGCCGACGGTTACATCTCCAAACCCTTCTCCCGCAAGCTCTTACTCACCCGCTGCCGCAACCTTATCGACAACCGCAAACGAATCACCGGCGCCACAGACCGCCCCGCCGACACACCCGAACGCCCCGCCGCTACCCTACCCCAAGGCGACATCGACAGCGAATTCTTCGCCCGCGTCATGGAAATCATCAACGCAGAAATCGCCAACCCCGAACTCAACGTCGACGAACTCGCCTCCCGCATGGGCCTCGGCCGCTCACAATTCTACCGCAAAATCAAAGCCCTCACCAACGCCTCCCCCGTCGAACTTCTCCGCAAACACCGCCTCCGCCGCGCCCGCCAACTCCTCACCACCACCCAGCAATCCATCTCCGAAGTATGCTACGCCACCGGCTTCTCCTCCCCGGCCTACTTCTCCAAATGCTTCCGCGACGAATTCAACGAAACCCCCACCGACCGCCGCGACCGCCACACCAAACCCCCCACCCCCGGCCGCGGCCCGCGAGGACAGAATCAGTAGGGACGCCCGGCTACGAACGCGCGGAGAGCGTTGCTTTTTCGATAACACCACGTTGGCGCGCAGCGGCTCTGATGCGCCGGAGGCGCTATATCTTCGTTAACCGTGGGTTGGTACCGCGGAGCGGTTCCTACCCACGGTCGAGGCGCCACCACCACCCGTTCCCCGGAGGGGATCTCTGCATCCGCCGGCGGCCCATCCTGCGCTGAGATCCCCTCTGGGGAACAAAAAACTATCCGCCCACCCCCACTCGCACGCGCACAAAAATTCGGCCGCCGGACTTCTCAACGAGGTCCGGCGGCCCAAATAAACACCTTTACCAAGTAAATTATGAGGAGATTTTTTTACAACTATTTTTCCTTTAAAAGAGAACGGCGGCACAACACCCTAAAGTCTAACACGCAACAATTCAGAGGAAAGAGTCATGGTTAGTTGCGCCGCCGTTTTGAGACTATAAACTAACTAATACCTGAAAACTTATTTATGAAGAAACTGTGTTGTTCATGGAATGAGGGAGGTTGCGAGTGAAGTATCTTTCATTTGTCTTTCGACACCGCAAAGTTACCACCTTTTCTCCACCAAACGTTAACAATTTTGATGCAAAACCTTGCAAAAATCGCCCAAATCCCCCAATTTGATAAAAAAATCCCCAAAAATACCACAAATCTCACGCAGATTTCGCAGATTTTTCCAGAGTGGAGGGGGGATAGACGATTTCAACGATTTTTTACGATGGCCATCCGGGGTTAAACGAAGTTACGAAGTACGAAGGAACGAATTTTTTGGTGGGTGGGGTAGACGATTTCAACGATTTTTTACGATGGCCATCCGGGTGGAGCGTGGGGCCTACGCGCGGAGCGCGTTGCTTTTTCGATAACACCACGTTGGAGCGGAGCCTGCGGAGCGACTACGTGGTGCACGCGATCCCCCCGACCACGAACCGCGGCGCGGTTCCTTACACGGGATGAGCGATAGGCAGATATAAGGAACCGCGCCGCGGTTGAGCCATCCGGGTATGCCGCAGCAAGCCGCGGCACTACAGGTAGCCGATTGATTGTCAATTATTTATCCTGTCCTCCTATGACTTCCTCGCCCACCTCCGTCTAAATCTGCAAAAATCTGCGTGAGATATCTGCTGCACCGGGCGAAAAAAGCTCCCACCTTTGGGGTGGGAGCTTTGATATCGGGGGGCGAGGCTCTATCACCTCGACGAATTAGAAGCGCACTTTAGTAACGCTGCTGCCTTGGCGGCGGATGTAGATGCCGGGAGCGAGCTCGCCGTTAACACGTTGACCTTGGAGGTTGAAGTACTCAACAGGAGCTTCCTCATCCTCAATCATCACACCTTCCACACCGGAAACTTCGCTGCCGCCGTTAAAGGTAGCTACAGCTGCTACAGCGGTGCCCAATACATTTTGGTAGCCGGTGCCCGACACGCGCATTTGGCCGCGGGTGGAAGCGGCGTTCACCATAAACGGATATTCGGGAGTGATGACAAAGTTGAAAGTCATCTTGTCTTTAACGGCATAACCGGTTTCGGTAGTGATAATGGGTACAACATTAGCTGCGCTGAAGGTGAAGCCGTTGGTTGACCATTCTACTTCGCCGGGGACAACTGCACCATTGTATGTGCATATAACGTGCGGCAGGTTGTACGCCCAATCGGTTGAAACAGTGAACGCTACCGACAGGATGCCATTTGCTTGGCCGGCAACCGGTGCAAAAACCGTAGGAATTGCTTTGGAGATTTTGAATTCCGGTTCGGCGGGCAGAGCGATGTTGATGGGCATAGAGGTGCTACCGACAGTGAGGGTGTAGTTGGAAGCGTAGGGCACGTTGGTGAAATTGCCATCAGTAGAGACAGCGGTGAAAGTGCCATTGGAGAGAGCGTAGCCACCGGTAACTGAAGAATAGTCACGTACCTTGATGGTCACCGACAGCTTATTAGCGTGCGAAGTGGTTGACACGGGGTCAACAGTAGCCGTAGCAGTAGCAGCCACCGCCGGGTTGATAAACATAACAGTCTTAGCCTCCGGGTCAAACACCAGAACATATTCTTTCTTGGCCAGTTCAGAATCAGCAGCGATTGCCCAATCTTGAACGCTATTTCCGGCCTTGATGACGCCAACTGATTTCACACCTAAACTCATATTATTATTAGAGGTTGAAGAGCAAGAAATCCAGCCATACTCATCGTTATTGTTATCGGGGCCCGTGTATTGGTTACCATCTTGGTCAAGCTTTTGGATACCGAAACGGCCTGCAACAAATTTTGTGGCAGCGGTGCGCCAAGTTCCATCAGGATAGTAAGTCATTTCGATGTTGCCCCAATCCTTGTTACCACCAATCTGACCATGTACGCGATAGGTATATTCGTGGGTGGGCGAGTACTTGTAACCGGTCTTAGAGTCGGAAGTGATTTTATTGTTATCTACGTAATACACAGTGTTATTCTCAAGTGCTACCGGGTCAGAGGTAGTAGAGCCATTGGAGAAAGCAATTTCAGCACCTGCGACAGCATTGAAAGCATACTTAATCAAGCTACCATCAGCAACACCAATCACCTCAACACCACCAAGTGTCAAGTGCGGATTAGCCCAAGCGCTACCCGACCGCACAGCATCAAAATAGATAGTGTAAGCAGTATTCACACCGGGATCGGGGGTGGAAGCTTTTTTGAAAGTAATGGTCATGTTTTTCTTATCGAACACGATGGTGTAATTGCCGGTAAGAGTCGATGAAAGGTCACTACCGCCATCGTTATCACCGTTTTCGTATGCTACTGCGTAAGGAGTATTCGCACGGGAGATGGTACCGGTGCCTTTCGCAGCGCGAATCCAGGCAGTATTGGTTTCGGTAGTGGCGGAAGGCAACTCTTTAATACCGAAAGAGCCGATAGTGAGGTTGGTTGCTTCGAAAGAATATGTGCCATCCTCGTTATCTTTCATAACCGCTTGAGTCTTCCAAGAGTCGCCCTCTGCGAAGATTTGACCGTGGAGACGGTAGTAGTAGGTGGTGGGAGTGGGATCGGGAGTGGCAGACTCATCGGTGATGGTGATGTATTGAGTGATAGCATCAAAAGTAATGACGGGATTGGTTACCTCTTTGGCAACTGTTATATTACTGCCGCCGGTTGAGGCTTTGTAGGGGGTGCCAACTTTCAAATCCTGGCCGTTGGTGCTATATTGAGTGCCGCCTTCCCAGCCGTTAGCATCTTTGTAAATTTTAAATTGTCTATTTCCAGTCAGGGAATATGATGTATCGGACAGGTCAAGGGTGTAAACACCGCCGACATCGTAAGTGAATTTAAATATGCCATTTTTACCGGGCTCTACCCATTCTGCACCAGAGAAATTGCCACTGATATATACCGAAGATTCCTCAAATTCCTCATTCTTGTAAACAGTTATGGTAACTTTGTTGGTGCCATTGTCATTAACGAAATTGGAGAGGTAGATAATAGGGTAGGTAGCGTCTTCTTCCCATTGGAAATTTTGAGAGTCGGATGCGTTTTTGGCGCCGTAGGGAGAATTATAAGATAATTGATAATTGTTTTCCCAAGCGCCAATGTTTACCTCCCAATTGACGTTGTTTTCGTCGATCATACCGGCACAAATTTTGTATGGTTGGCCGGCGGTAATAGCTCCGGGGACTACAAGTTTATAAGTCCCATCACCTACAGCTTGGAACTTATAGGTCTCGTTAGTTTTCCATTCGTTCATTTGGCCTACTAAATAATAGTCGGCTTTTGCAGACAAGGCGAACAGAACCCCCACGAGTAAAAGTAGGAATTTTTTCATAGTAAGTTTGTTTTGGTTTGTTTTGTTTAGTTTGTATTAGTTTGTTTGTCTCGGTAAAAATTTGATAAGGATAGATTAAGTTATCTCTGTCTTGGTTGGGCGACAATCTTCGGTAATGAAAATCGTCTATGTAACTGCTTGGTGGTCAACCTCCTAAAATCTCTGTCACAAATCGGAAAGCCGACCGAAATCTCTGTCTAATTGTTTTGTCTAAAAATCTCGTTGCAAAATTACAACAATTTCCCCAAACCACAATGTTAAAAAAACATAAAAGTAAAAAGCAAGCAAAAAAGACGATTCCCCACGATTGTTTCCGATAGCCATCCGGTGGCTTACGCGCGGAGCGCGTTGCTTTTTAGATAACACCACGTTGGAGCGGAGCCTGCGGAGCGACTACGTGGTGACAGAAGCGCCACCCCTACGGCCACGAACCGCGGCGCGGTTCCTTATGCAGGATGGGCGATAGGCGGATATAAGGAACCGCGCCGCGGTTCAACATAGCATATAGCCATAGCCATCCGGGTATGCCGCAGCAAGCCGCGGCACTACCGTTCCCCACTGTGAAACCTCTATCCACTCCGAAAAAATCTGCTTAATCTGCGTGAGATTTCGGTGTACGGCGGGGGCCATCCGGCTGTTGCCGCAGCAAGCCGCGGCACTACAAGTAGCTAATTATCATCTTTTTACCCTCCCTGTAGCCTTTCTCACTTCCCTTTAGGGGAGGGCTGGGGTGAGGCTTCCGGTTATTCCAGCTCCTCGTAGGTCTGGAACAGAAAGTCATTGTACGGGAAGCGAGTCAGGTGGATCTCGCGGGCGCGGGCGTAGAGCAGCGAGCGCAACTCGTCCACGTTGGTGGCATTGCGGGCGGAGATGAACACGCAGTTGTCGCCCAAGCGGGCCATCCACGTGGCGCGAAGCTCGTCTAAAGAGATATTCTCGCGAGTGACGGCGGTGAGGTCGTCAGCGTCCTTCGGAGTGTAAGTGAACGCATCTATCTTGTTGAATACCAAGATAGTAGGCTTGTCAGCACCGTTGCACACCTCGCGCAACGTTTGGTTCACCACCTCGATTTGCTCCTCGAAATTGGGGTGCGAGATGTCCACCACATGCACTAAGATGTCGGCTTCGCGCACCTCGTCGAGGGTGGACTTGAACGACTCGATCAAGTGGGTGGGCAACTTGCGGATGAAGCCCACCGTGTCGCTCAACAAGAACGGCAAATTGTCGATGATAACCTTGCGCACAGTGGTGTCGAGGGTGGCGAAGAGCTTGTTCTCGGCGAACACGTCGCTCTTGCTCAGCAGGTTCATCAGCGTGGATTTGCCCACGTTGGTATAGCCCACCAGCGCTATGCGGGTGAGCTTGCCGCGGTTCTTGCGCTGGATGCTCTTTTGCTTGTCGATGGAGCGAAGTTCCTCTTTCAGGCGGGCTATTTTATCGAGAATAATACGGCGGTCGGTCTCAATTTGGGTTTCGCCCGGGCCACGCATACCGATACCGCCGCGCTGACGTTCGAGGTGGGTCCACATGCGGGTCAATCGGGGCAGAAGGTACTGATACTGAGCGAGTTCCACCTGCGTTTTGGCGTGGGCGGTGCGGGCGCGGTTGGCGAAGATGTCGAGGATGAGCGAAGTGCGGTCGAGGATTTTGACCTTCAACTCGCGTTCGAGGTTAAGTACCTGCTTGCTGCTCAAATCGTCGTCGAAAATCACCATGGCAATGTCGTTCTCCTCCACGAAGGCGGCGATTTCCTCCAGCTTGCCCTTGCCCACGAAGGTGCGCGGGTTGGGGTAGTCGAGGCGTTGGGTAAAAGTGCGCACGCACACGGCCCCGGCGGTGTCGGCCAAGAAAGCCAACTCGTCGAGATACTCGCGCACGCGTGCCTCGTTTTGCGAGTCATTAATCAGGCCGACGAGCACGGCACGCTCGGCCACCGGTTGATTGAGTTCAGAAATTTTCATAGCGCAAAGTTACGAATTTCCGCCCACATACGCAAAAAGAAATGCAAGAGCCATCTTAGCTATCGCTCACATGGTTTGTTTCTCCTTAAAGTCGCCGGTGATGCGCAGGTCGCCTACCGTGTGCACGTAGATGGGGTAGTAATCAATGTAGATGTACACATAATCGCGGCCGTCGGCGCCGCGGAAGGGCATAAGCATGGCTTCGCTGCGGTAGCCGTCGAGCAGGGGCGAATCGATCTCGACGGCACAGGTGTGCATGCGGCTGTCGGCAGTGATACCGGCGGGCGCCGGCGCCACTAACGCGTGCTCGTATTCCCACACCCCGCCGGAGGGCAATTGGCGCCCTAAGCCGTAGCGGTAGTGGCGCAACGACTCCGCCACAAAGCGGAAGTTGGCCTCCGGGCGAATGTGGTAGTAATCGTAGCCGGAAAGGTAATGGAGCGGAGTCTTTCCCGGCAAGCCCAGAGCCGCAAGCGGCTGCTGCGGGTACTCGGTGATGGGCAGAAATGCAACGGTGTCGACATTGCATCGGCGCGCATCCATAACTTGCTGATACTCAGCAATAACGCCATAGCACACGGGCAAAGCCACCGCCCACCGCGCCACTAACAGCGCGGCTGCCGCGATAGCGCCCACGCGGCGCACGCGCCCGGGCAAGCACCACTGCGCCGCCATCGCCGCTAAGCCGATGCAACCGACCACCTGACCGAACCATGAGGCACGCGGCGCAGGGCTTGCGAACATAAACAGCGAGCCGCCCAAGGCCATCAACCACAGTGCCTGCCGCCGCACGTCGCCCATAAACCGCCACCGCCGGCGCAACGCGCCCACGCTCTGCAGCAGCAAGTACAGCAACCCGGGCCACGCGGCCACCATGCGCTCCACCGTCCTTTGCACCTCAAACGCATCGCCGCGGTCGGCCCACCGCACACCAATGCCGCGCGCCTTCAGCAGGAAGGCCGAACCGAGGGCCAAACCCGCCAACAGCCACAACACATGGTGCCGGCGCAAGCGCCGATGCACCACCATCAACCCGACAATGGTGCAGAAAACCGTCAGGCCGAAGGCCTCATGCCATCCGCCAAGGATGCCGCCTAAGCACAGCGCCCCGAAGCAGTTGAAACGCTGCCGACGGATCGCCACCCACACCGCCGCCAAAGCCATTGCCGTGGGATATATATAATTAAGGTAGAAATCAAGCGAAAGGATCATATCATACCATGCCGGACCCACCGACAGCAGCAGACAGAGCAAGCCCACAGCACCCGGCCGCCGCAGCTCGATGCGCCCCAAGCGCATCGCAAAGCCGATCGACGCTGCAAACAGCCCCGCCGCCACCAAATCCGGCACCCACTTGGGCAAGTAGAAAGAAAACACGCATGCCATATTAGCCAGCCGAATGTTGTCATTCATATATCGCCAAGCCCAGCAGTCGTAAAAATGCTCCCAATCGATTGGTGACGGAATACCATCGACCGTCACCCGGAGAAATTCCATATACACGAAATCGTCGAAAGCATACGGCATCATCAGCAGCGCCGCCAAAAGCGCCACCGCCGTAAACGCAATCAAGCTGATACTCAACGCCTTACGCGACACATTCATACTAAACCAAAATTTCTCTCATCACTGCTGAGAGCATTCCAAAATTTTCTGCAAAAATAGTTACACATATTATATATAGCACCCCACGCGCCCGCCTTGGGTTCTGTGGCGAGGCGGAAGCCGAGCTGCCGCGCGCCTGCTTTTTTGTATCGGCTCTGAGCTTCAGCGAAGCCCCCCGCCCCTGCTCAGTGCCCCGGGTCGGGGGTAGGCTCGTAGCTGAGGATCACCTTCGGCGTGGCGAGCAGGCGCGCGGCGAGCGACTGCACCGCGGCCACCGTGGTGCGCTGCTGGCGCGCCACCGCCTCGTTGATGTCCTCGCCGTGGAGGTGCTCCAAGGCAAGATTGTACGCACGCGCCTGATAATCAAGGTTTTCCAGCGCGTGAGTGGTGGCAAAGCGGTTGAACGTGCGCTGCAACCGGTAGTCGGTCACCTCGCCCGGTTGGGCAAGCAGTTCCAACTCGTGGAGCATGGCCGCGGCCACGCGTTGCGGGTCGGCCTCGGCCGTGGTGCGGGCGTTGAATAGCACGAATCCGGGATGCTCGCTGCCGATAATCGAAGCGTCGGCGTCGATGATGGAGCCGTTGCCCTCGGCCACCAAGTGGCGGAACATGCTGCCGGAACGACCCGCCGACAGCAGGTCGGTGATGGTGTCGGCCGCGAAGTAGTCGGGCGTGCCGTATGGGTCCATTGGGATGGCTATCACCACCAACGGCGACGGCACCGGCCCGCGCATCGTCACATGGCGATCCTCCGCCGGAAAGCCGCACGCCGGCAAGCGGCGCGGCGCTATGTCGCGCCGCGGAATGTCACCAAACCAATGCTCAACTCGCTGTCTACCAAGCTCATAGGGGATGTTACCACTGATGGCCAGCACCGCGTTATTCGGCGCATAGTGGGCGAAGAACCACCGGCGCACATCGTCGTCGGTCACATTGAGAATGTGCTGCGGTTCCAAACCAATCACCGGCCACGAGTAGGGATGCTCCGGGGCGTAGAGCGCCGCCCGCAGCCCGTGCATCAAGTCACCGTAAGGCCGATTGAGGCACTGCTGCTTGAACTCCTCCACCACCACCGACCGCTGCACCTGCAACGCCTGCGGATTGAACGACAGCGACAGCATGCGGTCGCTCTCCAAGTGCAACGCGGTGTCGAAATTGGCCGCCGGCAGCTGGCAGTGGAAGTTGGTGAAGTCGGCCGAGGTCCACGCGTTGTTGTTGCCGGCCGCGGCAGTGAGTTCGCCGTCGTAATCGGGCACGTTGACCGAGCCGCCGAACATCAGGTGCTCAAACAGGTGCGCGATGCCGGTGAGCGAACGCCCCTCGTCACGGGCGCCCACATCGTAGAGCACATCCACCGCCACCATCGAGGTGGCGGGGTCGTAATTGTGCACTACGCGGAGCCCGTTGCCGAGCGTATACGTTTGATAATCAATCATTTCACTACCGAAGCGGAAATGATGCGAATATCCTCTTTCGGGCGGTCGGAGCCGTCGGTGGCCACGCCTTCGATCGAGTCAATCACAGCGGTGCCATCCACCACTTGGCCAAACACGGTGTAAGCACCGTCGAGGTGCGGAGTGCCGCCCACGGTGGTGTACGCTTCGCGCACTTCCTCGGTGAGAGTGAGCGGGTTACGAGCCGCGATGGCCTCGGTTTCGGCGATGAGCGAATCGCGCAACGCGTTCAGCCCGGCTTGGTCCTGCGCCATTTGCAGTGCGCGGATGCGCTCCATATGTTGCTGAGCCAAACCGTTGAAAATGCTCTGAAGCTGCTGATTTTGAAGCTGTTGCGTAAGCTGCTCGAGTTGGGCCGGCAGCACGCGTTTGCCGGTCACGATGTAGAACTGCGACCCGGAGGAACGCTTCTGCGGGTTCACCTGGTCGCCCTGGCGAGCCGCAGCGAGCGCATAGCGGCGGTGGAAGTGCTGCGGATAGTGGATTTCAGCCTCGAGGGTGTAACCCGGACCGCCGGCGCCGAGCCGCTGACCCGGTCGCGCAGTCTTGGAATCGGGGTCGCCGGTTTGAATCATAAATTGGTTGATCACGCGGTGAAAAAGCACACCATTGTAGTAGCCTTCGTTCACCAACTTGATGAAATTGTCACGGTGAATCGGAGTGTCGTTAAACAGTTCAACGACAAAGTCGCCCGCCGAGGTCTCGAACTTGACCAAAGTCAGGGCAGAGTCAGGTTGTTGATTAGCCATAGAATCGTTTGATGTTTGAGAATCGGCTGAGGCGGCAGAATTGCTGCAAGCGGCCACCGCCACCAACAGCGCCACCGCCATCATACCAAAAATTTTTCCTTTCATATAAATTAGGGAGATTAACGAAAATGCAAAAAATCTTGAGCGTAAGTGCGCAAAAAGCATTACGACCTACGTTAAAAGCCATCTGCACGGCTCCCACCCGGGAAGCGGCTTACAGCCCTTCGGGGTTGGGGTACAGACGCTTGTAGATGCGGCGGAAGATGTCGTCGGCTTGAGCCAAGTCCTCAGCACGCTCCAGATAATCCGCGCCATACAGCGCTTGCACCAACCCCGGCAAGAACGCGTGGTCGCGGTCCTTGTCGATTACCGCCGCAGCCAATTGGCGCACGTACGCGCCGTACTTCGCCGGGTCGATTGCCTCCAGATAGCGAGCAGCCGAAGCAGTGAACTGCCCCGTGCGGTCCACCGTGATTATGTTCTCGATCAGCATCGGAAGGTCAGCATCACACTCCTCGATGTGATTCGCTATGTATTCGTAAGTGAGCAGACCATCAGGGTCGCTTTTCAGATGTTTAAGGTCGTCAGAAGTCATATCTTTCAAATTTTTCGGCAAAAATAGCGTTTTATTTTGGAATAAGCTAATTTTTTTTGAAAAAGGTTGGGAAAAGCGACACAAAATCGCTAACTTTGCACCATAATTATACCTATAGCTACTATAAACTAAAAATTTTCACTATATGCGTCTGATTATCGAACCCTCCTACGCTGAGGTATCACGCTGGGCCGCCAACTACGTTGCCGCCCAAATCAACAAAGCTAAACCCACCGCCGAACACCCCTTCGTGCTCGGCTGTCCCACCGGCTCGTCACCCTTAGGCATGTACAAGCACCTGATCCAACTCTGCAACGAAGGCAAGGTATCATTCAAACACGTGGTTACCTTCAACATGGACGAATACTGCGGCATCCACCGCGACCACGAACAAAGCTACCACACCTTCATGTGGACCAACTTCTTCAACCAAATCGACATCGAAGCCGAAAACGTTAACATCCTCGACGGTAACGCACCCGACCTCGAAGCCGAATGCGCACGCTTCGAAGCCAAAATCGAATCCTACGGCGGCATCGACCTCTTCCTCGGCGGCGTAGGCCCCGACGGACACATCGCCTTCAACGAACCCGGCTCATCTCTCACCTCGCGCACCCGCCAAAAAACCCTCACCCACGACACCATCATCGCCAACTCCCGATTCTTCGGCGGCGACATCAACGCCGTGCCCAAAACCGCCCTCACCGTTGGCGTCGGCACCATCATGGCCGCCAAGAGCGTACTCCTCATCGTCAACGGCCACAACAAAGCCCGCGCACTCCAACACGGCGTCGAAGAAGCCGTCTCCCAAATGTGGACCATCAGCGCCTTGCAGCTCCACCGCAAAGCCATCATCGTGGCCGACGAAGACGCCTGCGCCGAACTCAAAGTGCAAACCTACCGCTACTTCAAAGACATCGAATCCGCCAACCTCGACCCCGCCACCCAACTCTAAGCCACCAATCCACCCACATACAAGCGGGGCGAGCCAAACTCGCTCCGCTTCCTTTTCCCCTTATTTTCCTCTCCGGCGCCGCAGCTTAGCTGCGAAAGCCCACGCGCCTCGCCCGCCTTTTTGTATCGGCTCTGAGCTTCAGCGAAGCCCCCGCCGTAGCCGCTCTCCCCTCCCTTCAGGAAGGGGCCGGGGGTAGGCTTCCACACTTGCCGAAAACTTTTTTCGCCCAACCCGCGGTTTTTCGCAAAATTTTTCGTACCTTTGCACGATAATTTGTATTTCCAAATTCAACCATCTCTAAACGTGGATACTAAATATATTTTCGTGACCGGCGGCGTGGTGTCGTCGCTTGGCAAAGGTATTATTTCAGCATCGCTGGCCTGCTTGCTCAAAGCTCGCGGTTTCAGGGTCACTATCCAAAAATTTGACCCCTACATCAACATCGACCCCGGCACTCTTAACCCCTACGAACACGGCGAATGTTACGTCACCGTCGACGGCCACGAAGCCGACCTCGACCTCGGCCACTATGAGCGCTTCACCAACATCCAAACCACTCGCGCCAACAACGTAACCACCGGCCGCATATACCAAAGCGTCATCGACAAAGAACGCCGTGGCGACTACCTCGGCAAAACCGTCCAAATCGTCCCCCACATCACCGACGAAATCAAACGCGCCGTCAAAGCCCTCGGCAACACCGGCAACTTCGACTTCGTCATCACCGAAATCGGCGGCGTAGTCGGCGACATCGAATCGCTCCCCTTCCTTGAAGCCGTGCGACAACTCCGCTGGGAACTCGGCTCAAACAGCCTCTGCATCCACCTCACCTACGTGCCATATATCGCCGCCGCCAAGGAGCTCAAAACCAAGCCCACACAGCACTCCGTCAAAAAGCTCCAAGAACTCGGCATCCAGCCCGACGTGCTGGTGCTCCGCACCGAGCGCAACATCGCCCCCGAAATGCGCCGCAAAATCGCCCTGTTCTGCAACGTGGCCGCCGACGCCGTGGTCCAATCCATCGACGTCGACACCATCTACCGCGTACCCCTCAAAATGCACGAACAGCAGCTCGACCAAATCGTGCTCCGCAAAACCCAAGTGCCCATCGAAGGCGAACCAAACATGGGCCCGTGGATGGACTTCCTCGGAAAGATGGACGCCGCCACCGAAACCGTCACCATCGGTCTCGTCGGAAAATACGTCGAACTCCAAGACGCCTACAAATCCATCAACGAAGCGCTCTTCCAAGCCGCCACTTATAACAACCACAAACTCAAACTCATCTACATCCACTCCGAAAAAGTCACCCCCGACAACGTGGCCGAACGCCTCCAAGGCCTCGACGGCGTAATCATAGCCCCCGGATTCGGACAGCGCGGCATCGAAGGCAAATTCGTGGCACTCAAATACTGCCGCGAAAACAACATCCCCACCTTCGGCATCTGCCTCGGCATGCAGTGCATGGTGATTGAGTTCGCACGCGACGTCCTCGGCCTCGCCGACGCAAACTCCACCGAAATGGACCACGCCACCAAGCACAACGTCATCGACCTGATGGAAGAACAAAAAAGCATCTCAAACATGGGCGGAACAATGCGCCTCGGAGCATACGAATGCCGCCTCGCACCCGGCTCCAAAGCCGCACAGGCCTACGGCGCAGACGT
Organism: uncultured Bacteroidales bacterium; assembly: GCA_946011725.1. Classification (GTDB taxonomy): domain Bacteria; phylum Bacteroidota; class Bacteroidia; order Bacteroidales; family Muribaculaceae; genus CAG-873. Next base: position 38,379 of record CAMGBT010000012.1, read on the forward strand.
AGTGCGCGAACGCCACCGCCATCGCTTTGAGTTCAACAACGAATACCGCGACCAATTCGAACGCGCCGGCATGGCCTGCGTGGGCTAAAACCCTGAACCCCACCTGGTTGAAGTGGTCGAAATCCCCGCCCTCCGCTGGTTCGTCGGCACTCAATATCACCCCGAATATTCATCAACGGTGCTTCAGCCCCACCCGCTGTTCCTCTCCTTCGTGAAGGCCGCAATCACTTACGGCCAAGAGCACCGCTAATCCTATACACTACCAATGGACAAGAACACAGTTTGGGGTTTGGTGCTCATGGCAGCCATCTTCTTCGGCTTCATGTACTGCAACAAACCCTCCCAAGAACAAATCCAGCAGCAACAACAAACCGCTGCCACCACTCCCACCCAACAAGACCCCGCCCTCTCCGGCGCCGACCTGCTCGAGCCCGCACAAATCAGCCACCTCCGCCAAGCCGTGGCCGCCCTCGGCTCCGACAGCGTCTACACCGACCAAGCGCTCAACCTGCGCCTCACCACAGCCGGCATCGAAGGCACCGTAACCGTTAACAATCAGCCCGTTAACCTCGCCGCCCTCACCGACACCGCATCCACACTCGACCCGGCCGTGCGCCGCCAAGCCGTTGCCACCGTCGAAAACCTCATCAACCGTAGCGCCAAATACGGACCCTTCGCCGCCGCACTCGCCGGCGAAAACACCCCCGTGGTCCTCGAAAACGACCTCGTCAAAATCACCATCAACTCTCGCGGCGCCATGGTGGCTCAAGCCCAGATGAAGCAACACTCCTCCACCCGCAACGGCGACCCCGAACCCGTCAGCCTCTTCAAAGGGCCCAACGACGGCTACGGATTCATCTTCACCACCAACGACCAACGCCTCGACACCCGCGATTTAAACTTCAAAATCATAGAGCAAAACGACTCCTCCGTCCTGCTCCAACTCCCCATCGCCACCGGCGCCACTTGGGGCATCCGCTACACTCTCTCGCCCGATAACTACCTGCTCCACACCGAGATAGTGCAACAAGGTATGGCCCTCGCCCTACCCGCATCCACCGCTTCCCTCGACTTCCAATGGCACCAAACCATGGCCCGAAACGAAAAAGGCCGCACATTCGAGGAACGCAACTCCGGCATACATTATAAATATGTAGGCGACTCCCCCGACGACCTCACCGCCACATCCGACGAATCCGAAACGCTCAACAACCGCGTAAAATGGGTAGCTTTCAAAAACCAATACTTCTCCTCAATCATCATCGCCAACAACTACTTCGCCACCGCCGAAGTGTCGCACGCCCAAATCAAAGAAGGCGACTTCGTCAAAGACCTCAACCTGAAAGCATCCCTGCCTTATAACCTCAACGACGGCACCGCCGCCTCATTCGACTTCTACTTCGGCCCCAACGAATACGAACGCCTCTGCGACATCTCCGACTACATCCACTCCGACGAAGACCTCGACCTCGGACGCCTCGTGCCCCTCGGCTGGAGCCTCTTCCGCTGGATTAACACCCTGATTATCATCCCCGTATTCAACTTCCTCGCCTCCTCCGGCATGAACATGGGCCTCGTTATCCTGCTCCTCACACTCTTCATCAAGCTCATCATCTTCCCCTTCACCTACAAGAGCCTCAAGGGTCAAGCTCGCATGCGCCTTCTCCGCCCCGAAATCGACGAAATCAACAAAAAATACCCCGGCCAGGAAAACATGCAGAAGCGCCAACAAGAAACCATGGCACTCTATTCACGCGCCGGCGCATCGCCCTTCTCCGGATGCCTCCCCATGCTCCTGCAGATGCCCGTCCTCGTAGCAATGTTCTCATTCCTGCCATCAGCCATCGCACTCCGAGGCCAATCATTCCTCTGGGCCGCCGACCTCTCCGCCCCCGACTTCATTGTTGAACTGCCTTTCTCCATTCCATTCTACGGCAACGGCGTGGCCCTGTTCTGCTTGATGATGACCGTAGTTAACGTAATCTATATGCGCATCAACATGCAAAACCAACCCGGCGGCGAAGGCATGCCCGGCATGAAATGGATGATGTACCTCATGCCCGTCATGTTCCTCTTCTTCTTCAACGACTACGCCTCCGGCCTCAGCTACTACTACTTCCTCTCGCTGCTCATCACCATCGTCCAAACATGGGCATTCCGCCGCTTCATGAACCACGACAAAGTGCGCGCCGAGCTCCTCCAAAACCTCAAAAACCCCAAAAAGCCCTCCGGCTTCCTGGCCCGCCTCCAAGAAGCCCAGCGCCAAGCCGAAGCCGCCCAACGCGCCGCCGCCAAACGCAAAAAATAAATTTTCCATGCAATAACTCCCCGAAGGCTTGCTCCCGCTCCGGCGTCAGCAAGCCTTCACTCTCTTCTCTCCTCCCCGCGCCCGCGCCCCCACAGGCCGGCTCGGCGCAGCGAAGCGCCCGCCGCGGTGCGGTTCGGTGGCGAGGCGGAA
>CAMGBT010000013.1 GCA_946011725.1 uncultured Bacteroidales bacterium
TCAACTTCAGTTTCTCGAGTCCCCATTTGGACAAGCGCCGAAGCCTGTAGATACGCCCAAACCTGCCAAGCCCGCCGCACCCAAGCCACAAGCCGCGCCCAAGCCCGCCGCACCGAAGTCGGCACCGAAGTCGGCGCCGAAGGCCTCTTCCGCCAACGTGCAATTGGTGCTCGAAAGCGTGCGCGGCACCGCTTTCAAGATTCTGGGCGTCCTCACCAAAGCCTACGGCCTGAGCTACGGCGATGCCGGCAAGTTCTTGCGCGACGGCTCCACCCTCCCGGCACTCCCCGCTGCCGAAGCCGCCAAAGTGGCCGAACAGCTCCGCGCCATCGGCTGCGAAGTAAAAGGCTAACCGCCTCATCCCCACTCATCTACGCCTCAAATTTGCAATTCGCGAATCGCAAATCACCCGCCACAATAATAGCCCTCATCAAAGCTCAGAGCCGTTACAAAAAAGCCATCCATCAGCTTTTTGTAACGGCTCTGAGCTTTAGCGAGGTACAATGGAAATGCGACCCCGCCCGAGGGCGGAGCCGCATTGGGTCAAGGTCTATAAAGGTTAGAGGCGGATTTTGGTGGCGGTGTTGCCTTGTACGCGGATGTAGATGCCGGGGGTGAGGTTGGCCGGGTCTACTTGCACGCCTTGCAGGTTGAAGTAGATGGGTGCGGCGGTGTTGTCGCCGGATTCTATATCGATTAGTGACGATACACACGGCAGAATTTGATCCGAAGGAGTGGTGCACACGGGCGCGTCGTTGGGCAGAGCGTACACGCGGTAGCCCTCGTCTTGGAAGAAGCAGTGGAGGTTGCCGGCGTAGTCGAATTTGAGCTGGCCCACGCGAGCGCAGGTCGACGAGGGAATGTCGTACAGGTAAGTGAGCGCCGGGGTGTTGCCGCTCCAGCTAACTGTGTAGATACAAATGTTTTGGGTGATACCGCCCAAGGCCAACAGCGAGGCATCGGCGTTGAGAGCCACGCCCGAGGAGCAGTCGATCGTCGAGGCGAAATCTTCGCCGGCGTTGTACAGCAGGTTGCCGGCATTATCGATGTAGATCAGCACCGGAGTGGTGGCGGAGTTTTCATCGAGCAATTGGGCGATGAAAGCGCCGTTGGCGGTGGTAGCCACGTCCACGGAGGAGTTGGTCAGATAGTTAGTGGCTGTGTATTTGCCGGCGAAGGTAGAGGTTGGAGCGGCGGTGATTTGGTCGCTTTCGCCGATGGTGTAACGCACTAAGCTATTGGAATATACGTCCTCTTCGAAGGCCCACAGAGAGGTCTCGGCGCCGGTGCCTTGGAATGCAGCGCAGCAGCTGCCGCCGCCGATGGCCACACCGTTGTAGGTGTAGGCACCGCTGGCCGCTTTGGTGCCTTGGAGCATGTTGACGGGAGCGGCTGCGAAGTCGGTAGGATCAACGATCCAGTAGCCGGAGTTGGCATCGCTCCAGTCGGCGAACACGGCTCGGCCGCGGAGTTCGCCGCCACGGAAGGCGCTGTGCTTGTTGGTGGTGCTGAAGGGTGCGCCGGCGTTGAGGCGGGAGTATTCTTCGGCGTAATCGCGGCCGAACAGCGAGAAGCCTTGGCCGTAGCTGTATGCCACTACGGTTTTACCGAAAGCGGGCGAGGTGGGGTCGGTGATGGGCACCACGCCGCCGCGGGTGGTGGTTTTGGAGAAGGTGGTCGATTCGCTGAAGAGCTTGGTGATGCGGCCCACGGTGTAGCCGTTCACTTCCACTTCCCAGGTGTAGGATTCGTTGCCGAGTTCGGACTGATCAAAGTTGTATGAGTGCGAGCCTTTAGTCAGTTCACCAAGGTCGCGTACCATTTCCTCGCTGCCGGGTTTGCACGGGTGTAATAGGATGCGTACTTTGGCTGCATCGCCCGAGAGGCTGAAGCTCAGGGTGAAGGTGCCGTCTGCGAGCACGGCTTTCAGGTCGTAAGCATACTCTGCACGGGTGGCGGCGCCGTTGTTTAAGTTGGTGGTTTTCAGCTCGATAGCGCCGTTGGAGGAGAGTAACGATGAGTTGATGTAGCCCAGCAGCACGCTGTCGTCGGCATCGGTCACAGCCATGGTTTCGGCAGCCACGAACGCGGGCACCTCGGAGGCTGCCACGCGAGCGGGAGCGGCTGCCAAGGTCGGATTCACCTTTGAGCCATAGGCTAAGCCGGCGGAGATATTGAGCAGTGTGAAGCCGCCTTTGACGGGTGCTGCGGCGTAGATGGTGCCGGCGTTGGCAAAGAAGGAGAAGCCGGTGGTTGTGGCATCAATCAAGCCCGACGACAGTTCGGCGCTCGGGTCGTACATGGTGCTCACGCCGTCGGCGCCGGCCACGAAGGTCCACTGGCTCAGCGTTTGGGTGGAGCCGCTGCCGGCCACTAACACGTTGTCAGTACCGAAGGGCGATACGTACAAGTAAATTTTGTCGCCGAAGAGGGTGCGGGCGGTGGCGGTGCCGGCGTAGGAGGTGCGGCAGAATTCGTCGGTGTTGGCAGTGGCGGCGCCCGAGGTTACTTTCACGCGGCTCAGGCGCAGTTGCTTGGTCGTTGCGTAAGTTTCGGTGGTGAGATAGAGGTAACCGGCGGTGGAAGTGCCTGAGTAGCAGATGGATTCGCCGGTGTAGGAGTTGTAATAGTTGCCGGCGGCGGTCACGTTGAGCCATGCCACGGGATTGCCGGTGGGCAGGCCATTGTCGTCGTTAGCCCATTTGTACACGGTCACCGAGCCGGTGTTGTCGTCGTTGGTGCCGCCTAAGGGCGAAGCGATAAGCACGCCGTCGGTGGTGAGGGCGATGTCGGAGCACTTGCGGCCGCGGGAGGTGTCGAAGGTGGAGGACGAGCCGGAGTTAAGAGTGAACGAGTAGCTCATGCCGGTGGTGGACACGTTGGAGAGAACGGCGCCGGTTTCGGCATCGAGCACCACTATGTTGGGCTCGTTGGAGCTGTTGAGGGCGAGCACGTACACGCGGCCGTTGCGCACGATTGCGCGGCGGATGGTCTTGCCGCTGAGCTCGCTTACGGCGGTGGATTCGAGCGCTTGGTGGAAGTTAAGTTCGGTGTCGGGCAGGAACCAGCCGCCGGTCAGCGGGTCGGGGTAGTCGGAGTTGGCCACCTCCACCACTTCGGGCGGGATGTAACCGCCTTCGGGAGTGAGCTGGAGGTTAGTGTAGGCGATTGCGGCCGCTTTGACCGTTACCGACACGGAGCCTTCGGGATAACCCGGGCCGGATATTTTGATGGTGTAAGTGCCGGGGGCGAGGTTGCGGAATACGAACACACCGTTATAGTAGCCGTCGGTGGTGTAGGTGGCCAGCTTTGTGCCGGCGCTGTCAAAGAGGGTGGCGGTCATGCCGTTGAGCGGCTTGTAGGTGTCGAGCGTGCCGCTGCGGCCTGCGTATTGCGCGTGGGTGAAGGTCTCGGTGGCCGAACGCACCACGCCGTGGATGTCGCCGGTGGTGATGTCTGTCAAGCCGAAGTAGTCGGCGATGCCGTGGGCGTAGTTGGCGCCTTCGAGGTACGATGATTGCACGTTCATGGCGCGGTGGCGAGCCGGCGAGTAGGTGTGGCAGTAGCCTTCGACCAAGTAGCCCGGCACGCTGTGCTTGAGCACGCCCAAATAGCCGGTGTAGCCTAACGATGAGGTGGAACTGCTGCCATAGAATGTGATGTCGCCGCGGATGTTAGTGGAGGTGCTGCTCAACATCAAGTTGGAGTTGGCGATGATGTACGGCCACGCCTTGGCGGCCATGTTGTAGCAGGTGGTGACGAAGGTAGGCACGGTGGTGTAGGCCGACTTGTCCTTGCCGCGGTACAGAATTAGCGCGCGGTTGGCGTTGACATCGCCGGCCGCGTCGGAGTGGATGGAGATGAACATATCGAAGTTGTTGGCTTCAACTTCGGCAGCCACTTGCGACAGCGAGCGATTGTACTTGGTGGCGTTGGCGGAGTTGGTGGTATTGGAAGAGGCATATGGGCCGCATTTCACACGGCTCATCACGATGTTGTTGCTCATATCCAAGGCGGCGCCAACGGAGTAGCGCACGGTGGTGGATTGGTTGAGCTTCGGGTCGAACTTCAAGCCGTAGGCGCGCAAGGTTTCCAACACGCCGAAGCCCTTCCACAAGTTGGTGTTGGATTCGAAGAAACTGAGGGTGTCGGTGTTGGTCGACGAGTACGAGTTGGGGTGGTTGACCAACTGCATCGGACGGTCGTTAGCCGTCCACGAGCCATGGCCGGGATTGATGTACACGCGCAGAGACGAGGCGGTGACGGCGTAGGCCGACACGCCGATGGCTAATGCCATCATTGCTGTGAGAAACTTTTTCATGGCTCGGGACTATTTGAGGTTGATAATGAAGAGCTCACCTTGCAGGGTGGAGTAGGCAATGCGCTTGCCGTTGGCCGATGCCGACGGATAGAAGGCAATCTGGCTGTCGTTGGTCAGAGTCTGGCGGTTGCCGTTGAGGTCGGCCACGACGATGGCTTACTGTGTGAAGTTGACGCCGTCATCATAATCTTCCATGCCCACCAGCAGGTCGTTGGTGAGCCATTTGGCGGCATTGAGGTAGCCGATGGGGCGCACGTTCGAGCCGTCGATGTTGCACACGAAAGTGCCTTCGCCGCACAGACAGTACACCACCTTGGTGCCATCGGGACTTACGGCCGGCCAGATGTACGAGCCGCGGCCTTGCGGGTCGAGGGTGGTGGTTTCACCATTAATGGTGATTTCCAAATGACCATAGTTGATCGAAGCCACCGGCAGCGATTGCGCCGCGGTGGAGGCAAAACTACGGGCGCGTGCGCGTCCGTTTTCCACGGCGATCACGCCTGTGCGCGAGATTGCCACGCCGGCATTGAGGTGGCGCGACGGTGCTACAAGCTCCACTTCGCTACCGGTAGCGAAGTTCACGCTGTGCAACGAGTTCATACGAAGGTGCTCATCGGTAAAGGTCACGGCATTGAACACCACGTTCGCACCGTCGGGTGAGATAACCACTGTGGACGATAATCCATTGTTAGTGAGCGTTTTGGTGGCGCCGGTGGCGATGTCCACGCGCGTTAGAGTGCCACCGCCCATCTCGCCAATCACGGCGAAGGACCCATCAGGGCTGATGGTGGCATGTTCGCTGGCGATGCCCTCCGGTAGCTGCACCCGCTGAGTCGACAGCGGTTCTACCAATTGAGCTTTCACCAACACAGCCATGGCAAGAGCCACGGTTACGGAGAAAAGTTTCTTCATAGGGGATTAATAGTTGTAATATAGGATTAAATAGTTGAAATAACGGTACTTAGATAATTGTCAGTTAACGATTGGTATTCTAAAAAGGAAAAACCACAGCGGGTAAGACCTCAAAAGTAGGATTGTTGTTAAAGATAATTGCAAAATTATAACTTTTTGCAAAGTTAAGCAAAATTCTTCAAATCAACCAAATTTTTCGCAAAAAAACCGCCAAAATAATTCCAACAATTTTTACGCCCAATTTGGCCAATCATCATTTTAATTAATAATTAAAAAATAACCGGCTTCATTTTGGAGGTTCACCTATGCAGCCCTTTGAGATAGTGGTATGTCGTTGAAAATGATTTAAATACATCCCTGATAAAATCACCCCTGCGCCAGACGGCGGCAGTAGCAAGACAAGTGTCGTAGCGGAGACCGCCGCCGAAACAGACTTCAGCATTGAATATTTGGCACGTGGAGAGCGTCTCATCGTCCTCGATGAGCTTCAATATGTCGAATGGCATATTGTTGTCGCCTCCCCACGGCATATAAGAAAGCGTGTCGTCGATGATGACCGGCACGATGTCAACGTCTTCTTTGAAGACCGCTGACGAGTTCACTTGAAACGCCGCCCGAGCCGACAGGTTCGGTAGCGTTTCGACCGAGTTAAAATTAAGCGAGTCCATAACATTGTAGTTTTTGCTACAAAGTTATGGACCCGCAATGCGTTCCGAAAAGACATAGAATTAGTAATCAACTAAATACACTCCACCCCATATAGATAATATTGCCATTATCCAAGAACATACTGATGGCAAAATTGAAAAATATGGTGGGATTTTACGATAGAGTTTTATCGAAATAATAAATCCCAATATAAACCATATTGAGTACGAGTTTATAATTAACCAAGCAATGGGAGCTAATTCATCATGTTTTACATTATCCATAAAAAGCGATCCATAGAAAACAAGAGGAGCACCAATTATTGGCAGAGCAAAAATGAAAGTACTCCAAAAGTACCATTTGGCAACATTATATTTTTTCGATAACCCTTTGCCGCAAAAATATATACCAACAATCAACCCAATTACGATTTTCGCAATTATTGAATATTGATAAATAAAAACAATAATGTCTTTGAAAGTAATTATTTCCATATAGCAAAGTTACGAATAATCCGCGAAAAATCAAAGAAATACTTCACAATCATTCACGGAAAATATGCAACAATCTCTGATTTTGCGGATTTGCCCTGACGAGAGCAATTTTATATTGCGAGTGCCGGCATAAAAATCGTAGCGGAGCGAGATGCAATTATGCAGGTGAAGTATTTCGCCGTTAGCTTTCCAAACTGAAATATCCACCGGGTCGCCGCTGTTAAGCATGGTGCGAGCCTTGGTAAAGTGTATTGCTTTTGACATAGCGGTTATCGTTGAAAGTTTATCGTTTATCGAACCTCTCTAACCAATAACCACTAACCTATTTTACCGAAAGGTATAATCATAAGGTTCTGTGAATATGCCTAAGCCTAAGGGATTTCGCTGTGCGATGCGGTTCTCCGCATATCGCCAGAAACCAACGAAATCAAACAACTTGCCGAACACCACCTTAGGGCCAACAATCGAAATTTGGTCATTGGACAAGCTCTCGATAAAATCCGAGACCTCCTGCTTGGGTGGTGGATTGAACAGATTATAGAATGTACCCGTTTGACGAGCGATGAACTCGCGGGCTTGCTCAACCATGCGATCTATCTCCGTCTGGTCAGTTGAGCTCCCAAAACTCCTAACCATAACATTGTTTCGCCCCCATTTTTGGAGGACGCGCACGCTGATGGAGCCTGATTTGTTCTTGGATTTATTGATAAACATAGTACAAAGATACGCCGCGTTACCCAAATTACCAAATCGCCAATAGCTAATTGGTTGAAAATCAGCGAAAAAAAAATCAGCAAAATAGTGACGAAAACAGGAAAGTGTATATAAGAAAAAAATCAAAAAATCCATTTGGTACACTTTCTTTTAACATTCATTAATCTTTTGATAATCAAAATTTTTGTAACTTTGTATTAATTTACTTATACACATAATACTCAAATGTTCTCACTAAAGCAATTAATCATTGAGCAAAAGGTTTATCGCAGACGTAGGAAAATGCGCTTGAGTACGAAACGTGCAGATAATCGTATTCTTAAGATAAGAGCCGGAGACATAACAAAATATGCATCAAAGGTTATTCAGTTTATACTTGAGCAAGGTGGAAGCAGAAAATACACATCAAACGAAATTGATGTGCCGCAACGAATGTGCTTTAAGTCAAACTTCATTGATTGCGTAAACTTCTTAAATGACGTTGTATTGGCATACTGCAATAACACTGGTAATCTCATACTGAATTTTTCAAATTGTAAGGAGGCTTCAATTTCTGCACTTATAACATTAAAAACGATTCTGGAGGAATTGCTTATTTTTGGTCAAAATACTGCAAAAAGCAGATACAAAGAAAAAGCAAAATCAATCAGAATGATTCCATCTAAATCAAATAAAATAAATAGATACTTATTTACTCTTCACGTTGCAAATTTCCCTGTCAGTGAGGAAGAACAACGAGAGTATATATCGTTAGGTCTGCATAGAGGAAAATCTCGGAACTACAAGGAAAATAGAAAATCAGTTGTCTCTCGAATCGTAACACAGTTTGTAGAAAACACAGCAGAGAGGTTCAGTGTGGGGTTTGATGAACGTGGGCAAAACTACATGGAGGGTATGGTAGGTGAGATTTTGTCCAACGCAGAAGACCACAGCCTTAAAAAAAGTGAATGGTTCGTTGATGGAGTTTCTTTCCTTCACAAAGAAAAAGATAATGAAGTCATAGAGTTCAATTTAGCAATTATAAACTATGGATATTCTATGTACGATGGATTTGAACAGACAAAAAATGAGAATTATCAAACTTACGAGAAATTAGAGTGGCAATATAAGATACATAAGAATCTTTTCTCAATTACCAAAAAATTTGAGAGAGAACCATTGTTTGTTCTATATATGCTAAATGAGGGTATCAGTCGCTTGAAGTACTTAGAACCAAGTCGTGGTAATGGAACAATGACGTTTATCAAATCATTTATTGAGTTGGGAAAATTCTGTAACGAAGATTCTTCATATGAGCCTGAGATGAACATTATTTCAGGTCATACTGTTTTAACTTGTACGGAAGAATATGCTCCTTTTTCTGATAATAATCACTATAAACTTACATTAAACAAAGAAAAGTCTTTAAGCGCATTACCTGATTCTTCTGTGCTAAAATATTTCGCAGGAGCAGTATTCCCTGGAACAATATTGGATTGTAAGATTTTTCTTAACAAACGAGACTTGGAAAAAAACATAAAAGATAAAGTGAATAACTAACGAAATATATAAACGAAATGGAAACAAAACATATTACAATGACAACAGAACATCGAGGAGGGAAATCGAGCTCTTCTTTTTCTGGACGTGCTGAAGGAGAAAAGGTTCGAGAAGTCTTGTCACTTGATGAAAAAGATGTTGATGATTGCAATTACATCATAGACATTCCTTCTGGTACATCTGCGTTTAATCCATCTTTTTATTTAGGATTTCTTTTTCCAAGTATCAAAAATCTTGGAGTTGAGAAATTCCTTTCAAAGTATCAATTTAGTTTTTCAAATCTATCACCTACACTTAAATCATTGATTGAAGATGATTTGCGTGAAGGGCTACGAAATGCGTCTAATGAACTAAATTTCTCAACAGGGTTAGATTAACTAATATGGATTGTAAAATTGCATTATCTGATATTATCACGTGGGGATTGACAATTTTAGGATTTGCTATTGCTATATGGCAATTCAGAAGTCAAATGACAAAAGATAGAGAAAACCGTGTTAAAGAGAATAAAACTACGTGGTTCCTTAATGTAATCGTTCTGCCTCATTTAGAAGGGCTTCACAAATTCTATAAAGAATTGAGTGAAAACGTTCAATCAGAATCAAAGGAACTGGATAATTATACAACGCGAGAGCACAAAGTCTTTTTAGAACAAAAAGGAAAGGCAATTAATTCGTTAAAAAAAGATATCTCAGATTTTTTTGACTTTCTAAATCCTTTAATAATTTCTCATTCAAATTCGTTAGGAAAAGAAATTCAACAAATCAAAAATGATCTCGAAGATGATATAGCAAAATTCTTTGATAAAGAAGATAGATCTTTAGACTTAATATCTATCAAAATTAATAATAACAAGCAAAAGTTACTTCAGGCTCTAAACTGTGAGTTATCAGTAAACAAATAAAATAAGCGGGGCTATCAACCTCGCTTATCTTTTTCTAAAAGCCAATCAATCACCTTTCTTATGGGTATGTGGTTTCAATGATGGCGTGTTTCCGGGAGTAGATTTGTTATCCCTTTGTCGTCTGTCTGGTTGACCAGTAGATTTAGCAATCCTTTTTGGTCCTGGTTTTATTCCCATACGGTATAAGATTAAGAGTATTGTGGCAATATCGCCTATTATCAAATATGCAAATACCGTGCCAGACATTATACTGACAAAAGGCTATTTACTGACATTATCTTGCCACGTGGGCAACCTCCTGCTTTCGTCATGCGTTACCCAAATCGCGTTTGACCCAATTTTCGACCAGCCGGAAGAGCTCAGCCTGCTCTTCATCCATGCCAAGCATCACCTTAGTTGGCTGTGTGTGGCCGGGCTTGGTGTAGGTTAGAGCGTACATGGTTTTGACAAGCTCGCGAGCTCTTTCCAAAGTAATGGTGGACTGGGCTGCTTTCAGCAAGCGTTCCATCTCTAACTACAAAACGTAGGCGCAGAAGCAGATACATATATGTCCTTCGATTCGATTGCGCAGACGGTGGTACATTGGCCGGATCTGAAGGTCGGATTTGTTCATCCGGAATGCTCGCTCGATAAACCACAGGTTGTGGTAGTTGGCAATCACTTCTTCATCGGTTAGTTTGGTGTTGGTTACATATCCTTTGAGGCCATCCCAAACTGCATCTTGCTCGAAGGCCTCAAGGTCTATACTTATGGTTGTCTCACCTTCAAGACGGAGGTATTTGTTTGGAGCTATGCGCAAAAGTAATCTGTTCAATGCGATCCTTGATGTCAGCCTTTGCCGGATTACGGTCACAAAGTTTATCAAGATATCGATAAACCTTATTCACGTCATACGCCACCCCATTGTATCTCCAAAGATAATCAACCGTTTTCAGCTTACTGCCGGGTGCCACCAGCCGACTCAAAACCAGCGGGCGGAACAACCCTCCAATCTTTCCATAACCAACGTAATCAAACAACTTGCCGAACACCACCTCAGGGCCAACAACCGAAATTTGGTCATTGGACAAGCTCTCGATAAAATCCGAGATCTCCTGATTGGGTGGTGGATTGAACAGATTATAGAATGTACCCGATTGACGAGCGATGAACTCGCGGGCTTGCTCAACCATGCGATCTATCTCCGTCTGGTCAGTTGAGCTCCCAAAACTCCTAACCATAACATTGTTTCGCCCCCATTTTTGGAGGACGCGCACGCTGATGGAGCCTGATTTGTTCTTGGATTTATTGATAAACATGGTGCAAAGACACGCCGCGTTACCCAAATTACCAAATCATCAATAGCGAATTATTTGAAAATCAGCGAGAAAATTTTTCAGCAAAAAAGTGATGAAAACAGGAAAATAAATCCAACAATTTTTACCCCCAATTTGGGCTATCATCATTGTAAATGTATGACTTTGGGTACAGTTATGTGTGGACCATCCGGGTATGGCGCGGCTTGCTGCGCCATACCCGGATGGTCGGGGGATTGTGAGATTAGTTGGCTTTGGGCGTTATTTTTGGAGGGCGGCGGCCATGGAGGCGGCTGCGTGGCGTCCGTCGCCCATGGCGAGGATGACGGTGGCGCCGCCGCGGACGATGTCGCCGCCGGCGTAGAGGTTGACCAGCGAGGAGCGGAGGTCGTCGTTGACTTCGATGGTGCCGCGACGGCTGATGTCGAGGCCTTTGAAGGAGTTGGGAATTAGCGGGTTAGGCTGTACACCAACGCTGACGATGACTACATCAACGGGTATTTCGTCGATGGCGCCTTCGATGGGCACGGGGCTGCGACGGCCGGAGGCGTCGGGTTCGCCGAGTTCCATGCGCTGCACGCGCATGGCGCGCACGTGGCCGCGTTCGTCGCCGAGGTATTCCACTGGATTGGCAAGAGTCATGAATTCCACGCCTTCTTCTTTGGCGTGAGCCACTTCTTCCAAGCGAGCGGGCATTTCGGCTTCGGAGCGGCGGTAAACCAAGAATGCTTTCTCGGCGCCCATGCGCAGGGCGGTGCGCACGGAGTCCATGGCGGTGTTGCCGCCGCCGATCACGGCCACGCGTGCGCCGCGGGGCACGGGGGTGGCGTAGCCTTCGGTGCCGCCGTGCATGAGGTTGACACGGGTGAGGTACTCGTTGCTGGAGAGGATGTTGATGAGGTTTTCACCGGGGATGCCCATGAATCGGGGCAGACCGGCGCCGCTGGCCACGAAGATGCCTTTGAAGCCGTCGGCCACGAGGTCGTCGTAGCTCAGGGTCTTGCCCACTACTACGTCGGTGTGGAATTCGACGCCCATGGCGCGGAGGGTGTCCAATTCGGCGTCGACCACCGAGTTGGGCAGGCGGAATTCGGGGATGCCGTATTTGAGCACGCCGCCCACTTGGTGGAGGGCTTCAAACACGGTGACGGCGAAGCCGCGGCGAGCCATGTCGCCGGCGAAGGATAGGCCGGCGGGGCCGGAACCGATCACGGCTACGCGGATGCCGAGCGGTGCGGCGGCTTCGGGCTTGGGGCGAGCGGGATCGAGGCGGGCGCTATCGGCGGCGAAGCGTTCCAGCCAGCCGATGGCCACCGGCTCTTTCTTCATTTTATTATAGATGCAACGGCTTTCGCACTGGCGTTCTTGGGGGCAGACGCGGCCGCAGACGGCGGGTAGGGCGGAGGTGCGGCGCAGTACGGTGTCGGCCTCGAGGATGTGGCCGCGTTGGATGTTCTTGATGAAGCCGGGGATGTCGATGCCCACGGGGCAACCGGTGACGCATTGCGGGTCGGGGCAGTCGAGGCAACGGGTTGCTTCGGTGTGAGCCATTTCGGCGGTGAGACCGCAGTTCACTTCGTCGTTGGAGTGAATACGCTCTTCTGGCGCGAGCATGGGCATCTTGGCACGGGGAATGGCGGTGCGTTCTTTCGGTGCGATTTCAGCGCGCAGATCGGCGCGCCATTGCGAATCGCGAGTGTCGATATTCTGTGACATATGTAGTTGATGTTCAGAAGATTAGTTATAAGCGCGGAGGCGCATCATCATCTCGTCGAAGTCCACTTTGTGGGCATCGAATTCCGGGCCGTCGACGCATACGAACTTGGTTTTGCCATCCACGGTGACGCGGCAAGCGCCGCACATGCCGGTGCCGTCGACCATGATGGTGTTGAGCGACGCGATGGTGGGCACGTTGTATTTTTTGGTGAGCAGGGCCACGAATTTCATCATGATTGCGGGTCCGATGGTAACGACTTGGGCCACCGGTTCGCGTTGGATTACTTGCTCCACGCCGGCGGTGATGAGGCCTTTTTGGCCGTAAGATCCGTCGTCGGTCATGATAATGACTTCGTCGGAGTATTTGGCCACTTGCTCCTCGAGGATGATGAGGTCGCGAGTGCGGGCGGCAAGCACGCTGACCACGCGGTTGCCGGCTTCCTTGAAGGCGCGGATGATGGGCAGCAGGGGTGCTACGCCCACGCCGCCACCGCAGCAAACCACGGTGCCAACTTTCTCAATATGAGTGGCTTGGCCCAGGGGACCAACCACATCGCGCAGGTAGTCGCCCTCGTTGAGAGCGCAGATTTTGGCCGAGCTGTCGCCCACGGCTTGCACCACCAATGTGATGGTGCCGCGGTCGGTGTCGGAGTCGGCGATGGTGAGCGGAATGCGTTCGCCGTGGTCGTCAACGATGACGATGACGAAGTGGCCGGGGCGGCGGGAGCGCGCTATCAGAGGCGCTTCGACCTCGAGGCATACCACGCGCTCGGAGAAATGACGTTTTGCTACAATTTTGTTCATATCGTAAAAGGTGTTTTAGATTCGTTTTAACAGGCCGAGGAGGCCGACATCGGTGGCGCGGTCGATGATGCGAGCGCGGTTGCCGGGGAAGTGAAATTCTTCGGATTCTACGTGGCCGTTGACGCACCAGCCGATCCACACTGTACCCACGGGTTTGGCCGCATTGCCGCCGCCGGGGCCGGCGATGCCGCTGGTGGCCACGGCGCAGGTGGCGCCGGTCTTTTGGCAAGCTCCGGCGGCCATTTGTTCCACCACGGCGCGGCTTACGGCGCCTTGGCGGGCGATGTCGAAGGCCGACACGCCGAGCAGACCGCTTTTGACCTCGTTGGCATAGCTGACCACCGAGCCGAGGTAAACGTCGCTGCACCCGGCGATGGAGGTGATGCGGTGGGCGATGTTGCCGCCGGTGCAACTTTCGGCGGTGGCGATGGTAAATCCGCGCTGACGGAGGCGTTCGAGCACGATTTCAGCGGGTGTGGCGTTGCCGTCGTACACCAGCAAATCGCCCAGCGAGGCGATGAGCTGCTGACGTGCGGCTTGGAAGAGCGGTTCGATGCTGTCGGAGCCGCGGCCATCGAGGCGCAGGCGGATGAAGCCGTTGGCGGGCAGGTAGGCCAGATGTATGCCGGTGGGCAGGGCGGATTCAAACGAGGCGAGGCGTTCGGCCAAGTCGCTCTCGGTTATTCCACTGACTATCAGGGTGGAATGGAGCAAACGGATGTCGGGGGCGAAGCGCTGCATCATGGCGGCGAAGACTTCGGGGAGCATGCCTTCGGTTTCGAAGGGCACGCCCGGCAGGGTTACGAGGACTTTGCCCTCGCGTTCGAACCACATGATGGGCGCGGTGCCGAAGCGGTTTTGGATTACGCGGCACGAGGATGGCACCATGGCTTGCGATTCGGTGAGCGCGTTGAGGTTGAGGTGTCGCTTTTCGAAGATGAGGCGGACGTTGGCTGCCACTTCGGGGTCGTGGCGGAGTTCGCCGCCGAAGATGTCCATGAGTACGGTTTTGGTGATGTCGTCCTTGGTGGGGCCGAGGCCGCCGGTGGTGATGACCAAGTCGGCTTGACTGAGGGCCCGGTTCACGGCTTCGGTTATGGCCGCGCGGTCGTCGCCCACGGTGGCGATGGAAGTGATTTCCCAGCCGGCGGGGCCGAATTGGCGGGCGATGGCACCGGAATTGGTGTCGGTGACTTGCCCGATGAGAATTTCGTCGCCAATGATTATGATTGAAAGACGCATAGTGTTAGGTGGTTAAAGCGTTGCGGCTTAGATGGTTACGCGAGCGTAAGGCACTTGGTCGTAGCGACAGAATTGATGGTCTAAGTATTTGAAGTAACCGGCAATGGCCACCATGGCGGCATTGTCGGTGGTGTAAGCTCGTTCGGGGATAAAAGCCTCGATGCCACGCTGTTGGCAGAAGTCGGCCACGGCTTGGCGCACGCCGGAGTTGGCCGAGACGCCGCCGCCGATGGCCACGGTGCGAGCGCCGGTGGCGTCGACAGCTTTGGCCAACTTGTCGAGCAGGATGTCGATGATTGTGGCTTGAAGCGAGGCGGCCAAATCGGCCTGATTTTTGGCGATAAAGTCAGGGTCGAGGCGGAGCGCGTCGCGCAGGGTGTAGAGGAACGAGGTCTTGAGGCCGGAGAAGCTGTAATCGAAGCCGGGGATGTGCGGTTTGGCGAATTTGAACGCCTTGGGGTTGCCCTGCGCGGCCAGGCGGTCGATGTGCGGGCCGCCGGGGTAGGGGAGGCCCATCACCTTGGCGCATTTGTCAAAGGCTTCGCCGGCGGCATCGTCGATGGTGCGACCTAAAATCTCCATGTCGTTGTAACTTTTTACGTTGATAATCTGGGAGTTACCGCCGGAGATGAGCAGGCATAGGAAGGGAAACTGCGGCACGCGGTCGTCGGGCTGTCGGCGCACGAAGTGGGCCAACACGTGGCCGTGGAGGTGGTTGACATCGATGATGGGGATGCGCAGTCCCAACGACATGCCCTTGGCAAAAGAGGTGCCGACTAATAGCGAGCCGAGCAGCCCCGGGCCGCGGGTGAATGCGATGGCGCTGAGGTCGGCTTTGGTGATGCCGGCGCGGCGCAGGGCGGCGTCGACCACCGGCACGATATTCTGTTGGTGGGCGCGCGATGCGAGTTCAGGCACCACGCCGCCGTATTCCTCGTGGACGCTTTGCGAAGCGGTGACGTTGCTCAGCTGCAGGCCGTCGGCGATGACGGCGGCGGAGGTGTCGTCGCACGAGGATTCGATACCTAAGATGATAGTACGATTGTCAGACATTAAAAAATGTAACTAAGTCCGGCTGTGACGTATGTGGCCGAATATTTTTTAATTAATGTGTATTTAGCTTCGAGGGTGAGCTTCATGGATGCGTTGCAGCGGTATTCGAAGCCGGCACCGAGGTTGAGGCCGAAGCGGGTGGTGTGGGTGGTGACATCGTTGGAGTTCTCGTCGATGCCGTGCCAAGCCCATGAGTTGAGCGAGACGCCGGCTAAAGGGTAGAGGTTGACGCGGTCGCCGGTGGAGATGGCAAAGGGGGTGTGCACGTTCACGTCAAGCAGGAACGCGTCTCGCTGATTATGGCGGAATGCGCAGCCGATTTCCGGCACTAAACGCAGGTGCTCGGTGAAATTATATTGAAACACTAATCCGGCCACGGCTGATTCGTTCTCCGAAACGTATCCTAATTTCGGACCGAACGACTTTTCGCCGGGCTGTAATTGAGCGCTGCTTGTGGCCACTGCGAGCAGTGCAGCCACCATGGTGAGGATGAGTTTTTTCATATCGTGTAAGAGTCTATGCGAGTATTAGTCTGCAAAGTTAGCGATTTTTTTGGAACTACCGCGCAACATTGTGAAAAAGTTGGCGAATTGAATTTTTTTCAACGTAAAACGTAAACGTAGAACGAATTTTTTATTATTTTTGTTGATTGGTAGTTCGTTAAAGTTGGCGGAGGGTATCGAGCAGGCGTTGGTGGATGTTGATGGTGTAGCCTTCGGAGATGAAAACCACGCGGTTGAAGGTGTCGGCGATGAGCACCAACGGCTTTTGGGAACCGAACTGCGCCATTTCGGCGGCGATACGGCCATCGACATCGGTGCCGAACACCACGTTGCGCGGCAAGTTGGGGAAGGCTTGGCGGTTGAAGCGTGCGGCCTCGTCGGCATCGGCAAAGAGGAGCAACAGCGTGCCACCCCACTGCTCGAAGTCGGCCGCTTGGAGCGATATGTCGTTGAGAATGTGGGCGGTAGGCTCGTGGTTAGGGCTGATGAGCGCCACCACGTAGTAGCCGCGGCCGGTGGTAGAGAGGATGCTCTTGTCGGCGTTGAGCGCCAGGTCGTGGTAGATGTTTTCGCTGTTGAAGTTGCCCACCACTTGCACGGCGGTGTCGCTCTGGCGGATGGTGAGCGGATGGCGGGTGACTGTGTCAGCTTCAACGTGGAAGAAGTCGAGCTGCGCCATGACGGTGCCGTCGGCCAAGCGCTGTCCGGTGACCAAGAGGTTTTGGCCGGCATCCACGCGCATGCCGCGGGCGAAGGTGGCGCTCCACGGGGTGATGTCGTCGAAGTTGAGCTGGGTGGGCGCGCCGCCGGCCAAGGTTGCCACGGAGAAGTGGGTGTAATAGCCGGGGTCGTCGATGCGTCCGGTGGTGGTGTAATCCAGCACCAATGTGCCGGCAGGGATGGCGTCGGAGTCGGTGGCGGTGCGGGAGTCGGGGAAGACCACCTCGCAGTCACGGCCGTCGGGTTGGAGGTAGTGCAGGCGACCGGTCACGGGGTCGAGGTAGGCCGGCACGCCCATCGAGCGCAGCGAGGCCGCGGCGAAGATGTCGCGCGAGCGCGGGTCGATGTTGCGGCGGTGGCGGTAGACCATTTCGGGCGAGATGGTCACGCCGCGGTTAGTGGAGCGCGGGTCGATGGTGATGTTGTCTTCAATCCACTTCACCCACTGCTCGGCGGTGAGGCCGGACGGCAGGTTGGCGGCGAAGAATGAGCGGTAGGGCGTGAGGGTTTCGTTCCACAACCGCGGACACATTATATAATTAATGTACGCGAGGGTGTCGACGCCGGCCGGCAGGTCTTCGCGGTAAAAATCGCTGAGGATGCGTGGCTCGATGTCGCGGATGTCTTTTTCGCTGAGCGATTGTAAAAACCTTACGGCCAGGGTTTTATCGGCGGCTGAGGTGAGGAAGTCGGCGATGGTGCGGTGGTTGCCGTAGGCGTGTACTAACAGCTGCGCGGCTTCGGCCGGCAGGCTGTGTTCGGCTACGAACCGGGCGGCGGATTCATCGGTGAAGAAGGTGGCCATGTAGGCGTGGCGGATGGAGTCTTCCACGGCGAATCGGCGCGAGTTTTCGGCGCGTTGAGCGGCGGTGGGCTGCGGAATGGAGCCGCCGGGCTCGGGCGGCACGAGGTCGTATTCCACTGTGCCACAGTATGTTGCATCCTTGTCGAGGACGATGTCAACGAGGCCGTCGCGGCCCACGCTGTATTTGGTGAAGCCGAAGGCGGAGCCGTCGGCGGCGGTGGCCCATACCACCACGTCGCCCAATCCGGCGGTGAGCGAGGCGCAGCCGGCCGCATCGGCGGTTTTGGTGGCTAAGGGGTAGAGCTCGGCATAGTTATAGAGCATGAAGCGCACGGCGGACCCGGCGGACGGCGAGCCGTCGGCGGTGAGCACGCGCACTGTGGCTTGCGCTACGGGCGCGTAGTTGGCGGTGACGTTGATTTGGGTGTAGAATGGCGATGTGGCGAGCACTTCTTCCGGACCATCGTAACCGGCTAATGCGTTGGTATTCATCAATATACCGCGCGATGCCGGTTGATTGAACCATGCCAAATCGAGCAGCGGTTCCGGCTCGCAAGCGCCCAAGAAATGCCATGCGCCGTCGACCCACACTTCCACCCACGCGTGGTTGTCGTCGGTGTGCGCCCATCGCGGGGTGTACACCTGGCGGGCGGGGATGCCCACGGCGCGCATGGCGGCCACGGCCAGCGTGGACTCTTCGCCGCAACGACCGAAGGAGGTGCGGATGGTGGCCAGTGGCGGCGAGGTGCGCGAGTCGCTCGGGCGATAGGTGACGTGCTCGTGCAGCCAGTGGTTCACTTCTAAGGCCGCTTCGGTCATTGTAAGCCCTTGAACACGAGGCTTTAAGGCTTCGAATAGCACCGAGCGCGCCGAGTCGAGATGTTCGTTGTTCACCCGCACCGGCAGCACGAAGTTGCGGAACTCGCGCTCGGGCACCTGTGTGCCCCAAGGCAACTCGCGACGCGCACGAAGTGATAATTCCGCGTTCCACTCAAAAAATTCACGCGGATAATCCAAGCTATCTGCCTGCATCATAGACTGATACAGGAAATCCACATACTCCGATGCGGTGGTTTGAGCAGCGGCGCGAGGCATAAACAAAGCCGATGCAAATATGGCGGCAATCAACAGTCGTTTCATATCGATTGAATGATTTTTGATACTTCTTCTTGGTTGGTAGTCAGGCGATTAGTTTCGTTGTCGGCGGCACCCATGGCCACGCCGTCGCGGCTGAATTGCATGCGCGAGGGCACGGCGGCACGTGCGGATGCGTGAATCTGCGTGCAGCCCGAGCGGCGCAGGATTTCGGCCGCGTTGGCGCTGTTGACGCCGGCGGCGGCGATGATGGTGATGCGGTTGGATGCTTCTGTGTGCAGTTGGCGCAACATCTCCACGCCTTCCCATGCCGAGGGAGCGCAGCCGGAAGTGAGCAAGTAGTCGCATCCGAGTGCAATTATCTGATTTAGAGCTGTTAACGGCTCGGCTACGCGGTCGAAAGCGCGGTGAAAAGTCACGCTAAGCTCGTGCGCCTTGGCGCGGTTGACCATGGCTTGGCAGGAGTCGAGGTCGATGGAGCCATCGGGACGTAGGGCACCAATCACCACGCCGTGAGCGCCGGCGCGGGCTGCGGCATCGATGTCGGAGAGCATAACGGTCACTTCGGCGGGTGAGTACACGAAGTCGCCCTCGCGCGGCCGAATGAGCACGTGCACGCGCAGCCCGTCCACCTTAACTGCCTCATTTATAAAGCCTAACGATGGCGTGAGGCCGCCTAAGGCCAAGGCGCTGCACAGTTCCACGCGCTGCGCTCCGCCGCGAGCGGCTGCTCGGACCGAATCAATGTCGCCGGCACAAATTTCAAGGACGTTTTTCATGGTTAACAGCTTAGTTTTTAAGGTATTGCGCAATCAAATCAGGCTCGAAGCCGCGAGAGGCCGCATGGCGGAAGATGCGCGTGCGGCCCTCGTAAGAGTCCGGGTCGGGTTCGCGCCGTCGGGCGGCCTCCACCACCGCTTGCAGGCGCTCGGCATACACTTTCGGGTCAATCGCCTCCAAGGCGTCGGCCACGATGGCTCGCGGGATGCGTTTTTGCGCCAAGGCGGCGGCTATCTTGCGGCGACCCCAGCCGGCGTACTCCACTTTCGAGCGCACAAATGCACCGGCAAAACGGGCTTCATCGAGGTAGCGTTCGTCGGTTAACCGGCTGATAATCTGCTCAATATCAGCGGAGTGCAGGCCGCGACGGATGAGCCGCTGGCGCACCTCGTCGGGCGCGTATTCAGCACGCGAGCACAGCGTGCGGGCATAGTCTAAGGCCGCTTCCGCGGACCATTCTTTCGGCGCTTTCATCGTTGAGCAATGGCAAATCGTTGGCGGCCGCAGAAGTCGCGTTTCACATCCACGCGAGCGAAGCCTTCGGCGTGTAACATTTCTACTAACTGCTTGGCAAACAGTGGGTTAATTTCAAAATACAGTGTGCCTTCGGGCCGCAAAGCCGCGCGAGAATAGCGGGCGATGGTGCGGTAGAACAGCAATGGGTCGGCGTCGTCGACGAATAGCGCCGTGTGCGGTTCGAAATCCAACACGCGCGGCTCCATCTCGGCCGCTTCGCTGCGCGCGATGTATGGCGGGTTGCTCACAATCACGTCGTACAGCGCGTTGTCGGGTAGCGGCTCGTGCAGGATGTCGGCGTGGAAGAAATCCACGGCGGCGCGGAGTTGGCGCGCGTTGTCGCGAGCCACTTCGAGGGCTTCGGCGCTGATGTCGCATGCGTCGACGCGAGCAAACGGCAAGGCGCGGCTGAGCGCGATGGCGATGCAACCGGAGCCGGTGCCGATGTCGAGCACGCGCAGGTCGCGGCCGGCGCGGTGGCGGTCGGTGATGATGTCCACGAGGCCTTCAGTTTCGGGCCGCGGGATGAGTGTGGAAGGCGTAACTCGCAGATACATACCGCAAAAGCGTGCGCGGCCCACCACGTATTGCGGCGGTTGGCCCGCGGCGATGCGGTCGGACATCGACAGCAGCAGGTCCACCGTTTCGGGCTCCAACGGCCGCTCGCCGTGGCACATCACGTCCACGGGCGAGGCGAAAGCCACGTCCTCCAACAGCAGTCGCACCGTCGACCGCGCTTCGCCGGCATCGAGCGCTGCGGTTAACTTGCTTGTCAGCAGCTTGTTACACTCTTCGAGGGTCATTAATTCGAAGTTTGGTCGTCCTCTTCTTGGTCCACAGCGTCGTCGCCGAACTCAAACGGGTCGTAAGCGTCCTCGTCGTCGTAGTCCACGTCTTCGCCCCATGCTTCGGCGCTGATTTTGCGCAGGTCTTCGGCCTCAGCTTCGGCCTCTTCGGCAGTGGGCACGTGGGCAAATATGAACTCGTCCTCGGTGGCCACGCGGTGGGCTTCGTCCAAGTTGCGGCGAGCTATATCGATGGTAGCGAGGCGGTTAGCATCGTCGGTAATGGCGCGCCAGAGGATGTCTTTCAACTCGGTGAGGCCAATCTGGGCCACCGAGGAAATGAACACGCAGGGTAAATCGTCGGGCAACGTCTTGGCAATTTCGGCGGTGAGCTCTTCGTCGAGCATGTCGCACTTGGTCACAGCCAACACGCGCGCTTTGTCGAGCAACTGCGGGTTGAATTGCTCCAATTCGTGCAGCAGGATGTGGTATTGCTCGGTGATGTCGTCGGCATCGGCCGGCACCATGAACAGCAGCACGGCATTGCGCTCGATATGGCGCAGGAAGCGCAGTCCGAGGCCGCGGCCTTCGCTGGCGCCCTCGATGATGCCGGGGATGTCGGCCATCACGAACGAGCGGTTGTCGCGATAGGCCACGATACCTAATTGCGGCTCCATGGTGGTGAAGGGATAGTCGGCAATCTTGGGGCGGGCGGCTGAGATGCTCGACAGCAAGGTCGACTTGCCCGCGTTGGGGAAGCCTACCAAGCCTACGTCAGCTAACACTTTGAGTTCCAATACGATACTCTTCTCAACTCCAGGTTCGCCCGGTTGCGCATAACGCGGAGTGCGGTTGGTGGGGCTTTTGAAATGCCAGTTGCCAAGGCCGCCGCGCCCGCCGCGCAGCAGCTTGAGTTCTTGGCCGTGCTCGGTGACTTCGGCGAGGTATTCGCCGGTTTCGGCATCGAATACCACAGTGCCGCAGGGCACTTCCACCACCACGTCATCGCCGTCGCAACCGAAGCTGCGACCGCCCGAGCCGGCTTGGCCGTTGCCGGCAAAGATGTGTCGGCGATATTTGAGCGGCAGCAGGGTCCACATGTGGGAGTTGCCGCGCAAGATAATATGTCCGCCACGGCCGCCGTCGCCGCCGTCGGGTCCGCCTTTCGGCACATATTTGGCGCGATAAAAATGGCGCGAGCCGGCGCCACCATTGCCTGAGCGGCAAAGGATTTTCACGTAGTCGATAAAATTGGATTCGGGCATATTCAGTAATGTTTGAGGCTGATTATAAGGAAGTTAAGTTGCGATGGTGGCGCATCAGTTCGCCGGCTTGGCGGAAGTCGACCGGAGAGCCCACGTCGATCCACGTGCCTTTGATGGGGTAGTAAGCCACATGGCCGCCGCGGGTGATAATTTGCTCCACCAAGTCGGTGGCGTCGGTGCGCCTTTCGAGCGGCTGTGCGCGCAACAGTCTATTATTAAATATGTATATGCCGGCGTTGGCATAGTAGGAGTACGACGGCTTCTCGGCAATGCCGGTCACGCGGTCGTTGTCGAGCGTCAGAATGGCGTAAGGCACTGATACTTGGTACGGTATCACTGCGATGGTGGCCTCTGCGCCGCTGTCGCGATGCTTCAGATACAGCTCCTCGAAGTTGATGGTGGTGAGCAAATCGGAGTTCATCACGATGGTGTTGCCCTCGGCGGGGATGTCGGCCAAGGCGGCCGAACCGATGGTGCCCAAGGGTTGGTCTTCAAGCACGCATTTCACCTGCACACCGGCCACCGGTGCGGCGAAGTGGTCGAATAGTTGCTCAGCTAAGTATCTGGTAGTCACGGTGATATTGTCGATGCCCACTGCTGCCAAGGCTTCGATATTATAGTCGATGATGGCCTTGCCTTCGATTTGCAGCAGCGGTTTGGGCGTGGTGAGGGTCATCGGACGCAGACGTTCGCCCTTGCCGCCGGCCATGAGAATGGCGCTCAGCGGCAGCAGCGAGCGCGTGCGGCTGAGATTGATGATGTCCACTAAGCGGCCTTCGCCATCGATGCGCGGCACCATCGAGATGCCTTTGAGGCGACATTCGCGCAGCAAATTGGCGGCCTCGTCGGTGCGCTCGGTGCCCACTGCTTTGAAGGTGCGGCACGCTGCATCGGCCACTGTATCAGTGAGTTGGCGTCCGGCCAATAGGGCGCGGCGGATGTCGCCGTCGGTGAGCGACCCTACCACGCGCTCGGTGTCATCGGTTACAAACAGCGTCATCTCGCTGCCGCTGAGCCGGTTGAGCTGCGCCAAGGCATCCAAAAGTGTTGCGGTTGAAGATATAATATGCTTATTCATAGCTACTTAACGTTTTGTTGGGCAATTAAGGCTTCGGCCACGAGCCAGTCGGTGGGCGTGTCGAGGTCAATGCTGCGGCTGCGCGGCATTTCGATGGGCATCCGGCGCGGAAATTTGCCTAACGGCCAGTGGCGAATCGCCTGAGGGTCAATCACATACACTGCGCCATTATATTCCCATGCCTTTGGCGCATCTTGGCGGCGGGTGTACAGGCCGTCGCCCTTGCTGATGTGCAGGAAGCCGGTGTCAGGCTCAGTTTCGAAGCAGTTGTAATAGGGGTTAGAGGCGGCTTCGACCACGCTCACCACCATGTCGGGCCGATGCTGTGCGAAGAGCGCCACGGCGGCGCTGATGTCGGCGGCGGTGCGCAGCGGCGAAGTGGGTTGAAGCAGCACCACGCAGTCGTAGGTAATACCTTGACTGTCAGCGTAATCCATTGCATCGATAATCACTTCGCGCGAGCCGGCGGTGTCGGTGGCCAGCTCCGCAGGACGCATGTAATCCACGGCCAAGTGGCTGAAATCACGCGCCACTTGCGCTATCTCGGCATCGTCGGTGGAGAGGATGATGTGGCGGTCGTCGGCACCGGCAGCGCGCGCTTCGGCTATGGCGTAGTCGATTAACGGCCTGCCACCCAGCAACTTAATGTTCTTGCGAGGTATGCCTTTGCTGCCTCCGCGGGCAGGGATGATGTATAATGGCGTCAGCATGTGAAATCGATGTCGAAAAATTGTTTGGGTTTATGAGGAAGCGAAACCACGAAGTTGAGCACGGCTTTCTCCATGATTTCCAAGGTGTTAGCCTTGGCATAGGGGTTGATACGGCGCGCGGCCAACTGCTGCATCTGCGGCGAGAGAGCGCGCTCGATGGCTGCGGCGATTGCGTCGGCGCCTTCGTCGCAATGGATGACCGATTCGCCGGCCAAACGGCCTGCTTGGCGGATGCCGATGTCCACTGTGGGCGTGCCGGCCGAGGGCACTTCCACCAGCCCGCTGGAGGAGTTGCCGATGACCACCTTCGCCGCGGTGATGGCGGCCAAGTAGCGACGCATGCCCAGCGATTTGATGGCGGTGACGCGCTCGGGGTGCGCCGCGGCATAGCGCTCAATCAGGCGAATGATGCCCATCGACCGCGGGTCGTTGTTGGGGTAGGTGATGATGCAGTGGAGCGCGGGGAAGCGGTCCAAGGCGGCCAGGAGCGCGGCGAAGCGCTCGGTGGGGTCGGCATCGTCGCAGGTGGCGGGGTGGTAAGTCACCACGGCCAAGTCGGATTCACCGCTGATATTCAGCTCGTTGCGCAGCTCCGCATCGGTGGGGAAGGGCTGTTGGAACACGTTCCACACGCCGATGGCACCGGTGCACACCACTGTGTCGGGCGCCTCGCCCATCTGAATCACGCGCCGGCGATATGGTTCGGTGGCTGTGAGGTGGAGCGAGGCTAACTTGGTGATAGCGTGGCGGATAGCATCGTCGATGGCGCCGAGGGTGATTTCGCCGCCGGCGATGTGGATGATTGGCACGCGCATGAGCGTGGCCGCCGACGCCACCGCCAACATTTCGTAGCGGTCGCCCAAAATCACCATGGCATCGGGCTGCAATCGAGCTAACTCGCGAGCGGTGCCGGAGAGGCATTGCGCCATGGCTTCGGCGCGCGCCTGCGGCGAGTCGTCGGCGGAATCGTCCATGGCCACGGTGGCATCCACCGCGAAGCCGTCGGCCGTAATTTCGTCGATAGTGTGGCCGTAGCGCGGCAGCAAGTGCATATTCGTGGCCAAAATCTGCAACTTTATGTCGGGATTTTGGTGCAACGCCGTGGCCAAGGGCTTGAGCAAACCCCAGTCGGCCCGAGTGCTTGTGGCTATGCAAATGCTGTGATTCATAAGCGGTTACATTACGTTGAGCACCTGCTCTTTGATTTGCTCGAGGAGGTCCTTCATCTTCACCACGATGCGCTGCATCTCGGCGTGGTTGCTTTTGGAGCCGAGGGTATTGATTTCGCGGCCCATTTCTTGCGAAATGAAGCCCAATTTCTTGCCTTGGCCGGGCTTACCTTCCATTGTTTCAATGAAATAGCGCAGGTGCTGAGCCAGGCGCTGGCGTTCCTCGTTCACATCGAGTTTTTCGATGTAGAATATCATCTCCTGCTCCAAGCGGCCCTTGTCGTAGTCCACGGCGGGAATTTTCGACAGGCCGTCTTCGATGCGGGCACGAATTTGC
Organism: uncultured Bacteroidales bacterium; assembly: GCA_946011725.1. GTDB lineage: Bacteria > Bacteroidota > Bacteroidia > Bacteroidales > Muribaculaceae > CAG-873. Next base: position 25,406 of record CAMGBT010000013.1, read on the forward strand.
GGCACGCGCTCAGCCTCGAACGGCTCGATTTCTTTCAAAAGTTCGCCGATTTGGGCGATTCGCGGCGCGAAGAACTCTTCCAGACGGATGCCTTCGGCGCGGCGGTGCGCCATCAGCTGTTCCACGGCTTGGTCGGTGGCCGACAGTAGCGCGGTGCGCACTTCCTCGTTGATGTCGTCGTTGCCTTCGGTAATGAACACGTCGGGGAAGCGCATCAAAATTGAGTACCACTCTGTGGGTTCGGGGATGCCCAACTGCGCCGATGCCTGGCTAACTTGCTCTTTGTAAGCGGCTAACGAGGCCAAATTCAGTTTGACCTGCGCCGGAGCGCCGGCCAGAGATTCCACGGTAACGGTGAGGTCGGCCTTGCCGCGCTCTAACCGAGCCGACACGCGGTTGCGCACCTCGATTTCGAGTTCGCGCAGCGATGCCGGCACACGCGTGGCCAAGTCCATCTGCTTGGAGTTGAGCGACTTAACCTCAACTGTAAATCTTTTGCATTGCACTTCGGCGGATGCTTTGCCGAAGCCTGTCATTGAAAGAAGCATATAATTGGTTGGTTATGGTTGCTGATTATTGAGCGAGTTGCACTATGGCGCCGGTGGTGGGGTCGAACTGCAACGTGGCCGGTGCTTTCTTGTCGGTGAATAAGCCGGGGTCGATGCCGAACACGCAGCCGAGTTGAGCCAATGTCACGTCGGCTTGCGCAATGGTGCGCCCTTCGTACTGCACGCTGATGCGGGCGGTGCCGGGGATTACGTATGCTACACCGTTGGTCGGGAAGCGTTTGGGCTCGCCCTTATCGGTGAGGGGCAGGCTGCCGGTCTCGAGGATTTGGACGGAGAGGGAGAGCGGAGCGCCGGCCAAGTTGTCGGCCTCGAGGATGCCTTCGTAGGGCGAGATGCGGGCGATGACTTGGCGGTCAACTTCGTCGGAGTCGGGCACGAACGAGATGGTGCGCACGTTGGTGTAGCGCTGCTCGGTGCCGGCAAACATGGCGGTGAGAGCAGCCTCCTGTCCGGCGAGGTTGTCGAGCACCAATTGCATGGCTTGGCCATCGGCGGGCGGATTGTCGCTCTGGCCCGAGAGCAGGTCGGAACGCATGTCGCGCAGCTCGAAGATGCGCTGGGCGGCCAACTCGGCTCGCTTGGACACCGACGACGAGCGCACCATATCTTGGGTCATGGCTTGGCGTGCGGCCTCGGTTTCCAGCGGGGTGGGGGCGGCGGCTTGCGCGGTGGGCAGCTCCGGTTGCGCCTGCTCGGCCACCTCTTCGGTGTTGATGGTGAGCGGACGGCCGTCGGCGGTGAGCAGCATGGTCACCCCGGAGCCGTTCTTGAATTGCACCTGCCACTGGTTGGAGGTGTCGGCGATGCCGCGGGTGGCGATGGTGATGGAGCGAACGCTCACGGTGGTGCTCTCCTCGGTGATGGCATCGGTGATGGCCAAGTGGCGGCGCGCATAGTTGTGGAACTCGCCCGGCACGCGGTGCACGTGCTCGGTTTCGATGGTGATGTCCACGGCGGTGGTGGGCAGCGAGTACACCAGCGCGTACTCGTTGGCACGGGTGGCGGTGAACTGGCGGGTGCTTTGCGCCGCGGAGCTCAGCGGCAGCATGGCCGCTATCGAAAGTGCTAAATAGCTGAGTATCTTCATAATATCAGGAGTGAGGTTATTCGATTATGGATTTGATGGCACGGCCGATTTGGTCCACCACATCGGAGGCGGTCACGCCGTAGGTGCCGTGGATTTGGGCGGCCAACTCGCCGGCGAGGCCGTGGACGTAGGGGGCGGCGAAGGCGGCAAATTCGGGCACCATGCCACGGGCCATGAACGAGGCCAGCAGGCCGGTGAGCACGTCGCCGGTGCCGCCCGTGGCCAGCGCAGGAGTGCCGGTGGGGTTGAAGTACACCTTGCCGTCGGGACGGATGATGGCGGTGTAACGGCCTTTCAGTATGATGATTACCTGCCGCTCGGAGGCCACTTCGATGGCGCGCAGCAGGCGCGCATATGACGAGGGCTGACGGCCGAACAGGCGGTCGAACTCGCCCACGTGCGGCGTCAAAATCGACATCACCGGGATGTGGTTCATCATGTCGGGGCGAATCGACAGGCAGTTGAGCGCGTCGGCGTCCAATATCAGCGGGCGCGATTGAGCGTTGGCCAGTTTGAGGAACGATTCCAACGCGTTGATGGTTTCATCGGCGGTGCCCAGGCCCGGGCCGATGGCCACCGACTGGAAGTCGTGCTTGAGCTCGATTTCGGTGATGCATACATCGCCGGGGTCGCAGTCAAACAGGGCGCACGGCACGGAATTCTGCATGGTGAAATAGCCCACGCGCGGCGAGTGCACCGTCACCTTGCCGCAGCCGCCGCGCAATGCGCTACGTGCTGCCAACACGGCCGCGCCCATCATGCCGTAGCTGCCGGCAAAGAGGATAGTGCTACCAGCGTCGGTCTTCGATTCGAACGGGTCGCGCGGCCGCAGCACGTGTTTGATGTCGTTGCGCTCCAACACGCGAAACATCCACGGCGCCGTCTTGATGGCCTTCGCCGAGTAGTCCACCGGCACCACTTTCCACGTGCCCAGCAGTTCGTGGTTCTCGCGCATAAAGAACGCCACTCGCGGCATGCCAACGGCCAACGTTACGTTGGCATGAATGATATTGCGGCTGATCATACATTCCACCGCATCCACAATCAAGCCAGAGGGCACATCGATGGCGATGATTCGCTTGGCATTTTCGTTGATATAACGCACGATGCTCTGGTAGCCACCCGGCAGTGGGGTGGTGCGCTCGGTGCCGAAGATGCCGTCGATCACGGTCACGTCTTCGCTGATGTCGGGCATGGCAAACTGCAGCTCGGTGATTTCGTTCACCGAATCCTCGCCGCAGTCGTTGCGCATGGTCTCCAACATCTGCTTGCACACCGCTGTGAGGCGCTTGCCGCCGATGTTAAACAGTATCACCTGCGGCTTGTAGCCCTGCATGCTCAGCTGTCGCGCCGCCGACAGTGCGTAGGCGCCGCACCGCTCCGGCCCGGCAAACATCACCATCCGATGCTCCGGAACCATCGACGTTATAATCTCCGAGGCGAGCGATTCGCCCACAGCTTCTACAAACTGCGATTCCGTCATGCCGCTCTCGCGCAGCGTGAATTCGTAGATTTGATTGATTTCGTGAGTGGAAAATATCTTCATTTTCGTATCTTCGTATATTATTTTGCAAAGTTACGGAATTTTTGTCAATGATAGCGGCTGTTTTGGCGATTTTTACTAACTTTGTAGCCGAAATTTTTTAAATAACAGCACATTTATGATATATATTTACTTAATAATAGGGTTGGCACTGCTTTTGACCGGTGCAAATTACTTGGTAGAATCATCCGTGGCCATTGCCCGCCGCGCTCACTTGTCGAACTTCGTCATTGGCCTTACGATCGTGGGCATGGGCACATCCGCGCCCGAACTGCTCATCTCACTCTCCGGCGCACTCAGCGGCCACGGCGACTTGGCCGTGGGTAATGTCATCGGTTCGAATATCACCAATGTGCTGCTCATTTTGGGCGCCACCGCCGCCATCGCCCCGTTTGCCTTCGATCGCGACACCTATCGCCGCGACTTGCCGTTTGCGCTGTTCGCCTCGCTGATGCTGTTAGTGTTGGCCAACGATAGCTTGCTCTTCGGAGCTGACGCCAACTCGCTCTCGCGCTTCGACGGCATACTGCTGTTGCTGCTGTTCGCCTCGTATATGTTCTACGTGGTGCGCAACGACCGCAAGAAAGCCGCCTCCGAGCCGGAGGAAGAACCACAACCGTCGGCGCTGGCGCGCCTGCACCCCGCCTTGCTGTGGGGCATCGCAGTGGTGTCGCTCGGCGGGCTGATTGGCGGCGGACAACTCTTCCTCAAAGGCGCCGTGGCCTGCGCCAAAGAATGGGGCCTGAGCGAAGCCGCCATCGCCATCACCATCGTGGCCGTGGGCACTTCACTGCCCGAACTCATCACCTCCATCGTGGCCGCCTGCAAGCGCAACGCCCAATTAGCCATGGGCAACGTGCTCGGCTCCAACCTCTTTAACATCCTGATGATCATGGGCATATCCTCCGTGACCGCCCCCATCACCATCAGCGTGGTGGGCATGCTCGACTACCTGATGATGCTTATCTCACTCGCCATGGTATTCGTATTCGTCTTCACCTTCGGCGTCCGCCGCTTCGACCGCATCGAAGGCCTCATCCTCCTCCTGACCTACCTCGCCTACACCACCTACCTCCTCACCATGGCCTAACCGCCGCGCCCGCTGTGCCGCCGGCCACGCGCGGCCGCGGTGGGTTCTGTGGCGAGGCGGAAGACGAGCTGCGGCGCGCGCGGAGCCTTTTTTGAACCTGCTGCGAGCTCTTGCTCGCGCGTTGGCTGTGCCGCTTGCCGTGCCGCCAAATGGGCCGCACCCCCGCACCCTATGGAAGGGTGCGGGGGTGCGGGTTGTATGGTTACCGAGGCGGGTCTTATTCTTCGGTGTCGAGGCCGTCGAGGGGGAGGCGGCGGAGGGTGAGCAGGGCCACGCCTTGGTCGTCGAGGATGACCACGCGGTCATGGCCTTGGGGGGCGGCGGTGTAGGCTTGTTCGAGGGCCACGAGCATGGCGGTTTCTTGTGCGGTGTGGGGGCAGGCCATGCGGGTAACGCCTAAGTTGCTGAAGTCTACGGCGTTGCCGATGCGGTGGTCGAGATAGATGTCGCCGTTGAAGTAGTTGCATCCGGTGTTACCGTGGATTCGGTGTTGGTTGATGTCGATGAAGAGGGTGGCTTCGACTTCGAGTTGGTCGAGGCCGTTGATGGCGTCCACGGCCCAGTTGCCGTTGAGGAAGGAGAGGTCGCCACGGCGCAAGCGCATGATTGACTGGTTGTTATGGCATACGTCGAGGAATGTCTCCGGGCCGTTGTGCGAAATTTTGAGGCGGATGTTTTCGGTGCCGAGGGCCACGTTGATTTCGTGGTCGAATTGCACTTCGGCGCAGTATTTCATGGTGGAAGCGCCGGGGCCGAGGATGAGCTGGTCTTTGTCGGTGAGGGAGAACGAGCCGGTGAGGTTGTTGCAGCCGTTGTAGGCGTAGAACATACCGGTGGAGGGCTCGAAGATGATGTAGGGCATGTCTTCGTCGCGGTCGATGGCGGTGTCACCCACGGAGATGATGACCCATTCGCCGGCGATTTCGCGAGCGATTTCAGTGTCGGGCAGGTCGGCGGGCTCGGGCAATTGCGACTGCGGTTCGGCGGGCTGTTCGGCGGCTGTGTCAACGGGCGCTTGTTCGGGTTGGGGCGCGGGCTGAGCGGCTTCGGCGGACTGAGCGGGGGTGAAGGCCTGTTCGGGTGTGGTGGCCGGTTGGGCGGGTGTGGTGGTTTGAGTGGTGGCACCTTGGTCACCGCGGATTTTTTCGGCGTTAGAGAAGATGGAGCATGAGCAGGTGCATGCTGCCAAGGCTATGATTGCGGAAATGAGTGAGTATTTCATAATTCTTTTTTAGGTAAGAGTGGAGAGGTAAGGGGTAAGAGGTAAGAATGGATGGGTAAGAGGGAGGAGTGGGGGCGGGGGTAGGGCGGTCAAGCGCGTTTTATTATGAAGGGGGGTGGCGCGGGTTGGCGCGTGGTGCGATTTTGTTGAAAACGGGCCGCGTCATACCCCATTGAGGGATGATGCGACCCGTGATTGGTTGTCGGTGTGCGCAACGATTCCGTCGTGGTTCGAGCGGAATTATTTGCGGATACCGAGTTCTTTTTGAGCGATGATGGCGCGGTAGCGGGTGATGTCCTTGCGCATGAGGTAGTCAAGGAGGCGACGACGCTTACCAACGAGCATCTTCAGAGCGCGCTCAGTTGTATGATCTTTGTGATTTGACTTGAGGTGTTCAGTCAAATGAGCGATACGGATGGAGAATAATGCAATCTGGGCTTCAGGTGAGCCAGTGTCAGTCTTGCTCTTACCGTACTTCTCGAAGATCTGTACTTTTTCTTCAGAACTTAAGTGCATTCTTGGAAGTTTTTAAGTGGTTAATAATATATTTTTGAAATCGGGTGCAAAGTTAGCAAAAATTTTGCAGATATGCAAATAAAAAATGCGGAATTAGTCTTTAGCGGAGCGTTCGCGCACGGGATTGCGGTAGTAGAGCTTGCCGTCGATGTACTCTTGTGTGGCGATCAGAGTGGGTTTGGGCAGCTTTTCGTAGTAGCGCGAGATTTCGATTTGCTCGCGGTTTTCGGTCACTTCTTCGAGGTTGTCGTTGAGCGAGGCAAACTCTTGAAGCTTTTTTTCGAGGTCGTCGCGCATGGCGCCGGCGATTTGGTTAGCGCGTTTGGCAATGATGCAGACGGTTTCGTAGATGTTGCCGGTGGGCTCGGCGAGTTCCACCAAGTCGCGGGTTACGGTGTTAAGCGGAGCGTTAGATTTCTTGTAGTCCATTTGCCGTTAGATGTATTTTAGTCGTGTACGTATTTGCTTGCGATGGCGAAGATATTGTCGGCCTCTTCGCGGTGGGGGCTGTCGGGGTAGTTGTTGATGAAGGAGTAGTATTCATCGATCACTTCGCGGAAGCGTTCTTCCTTGCGCTCGTCGATTGAGAGCTGTGCTTCTTGGAAGCGAGCTTTGAGGATGAGCAGTTCGAGTTCTTCCTTGTATTTGGAGTATGGATAGTCGCGGACGGCGTTTTGCGCCACGATGATGCAGCTTTGGTAGTTATTGCCCATGTAGGTGCCAAGGTTGTAGTAGAGCATAGCGTTCTGCAACTGCTTGAGTGTCAACTTGTCTTGCAGTTCGAAGATTGCGGCTTGGGCTTGGGGCACCTTGTCGCTGCGGGGGAACAGGTCGAGGAAAGCTTGCAACTCTTGGATGCCTTGCACGGTGGTGGACTGGTCGAGCTGCGGGTCGGGCGAATCGAGGTAGTAACCGTAGCCGCAGTAGAAGCGGGCGGGCTCCACGAATTTGCCTTTGGGGTAGCGCTGATAGTAGGAGCGGAATGTGGCGCCGGAGGAGATGTAGTCGCGGTTCTCGAAGTAACTCATACCCAACAGGTAGAACGATTCTTCGGCGCGGTCAGTGCCCTTGAACACGGTGCTACATTCTTTGAACAGCGTAGCGGCTTGCAGATATCGACCTTCTTCGAATGCTTGCTTGGCGTATTCGAACTTGTAATTGTAGTCGGTACTTTTGAGCACACGTTGGTATTCGCCGCAGGAGCAAACCAGCAGCGCCAACAGGGAGAGGATGAGGTATTTTGCGGTATTCATTTATTCAGATGCAGAATTGAACACGCAAAGTTACGAAAATATTCTCGAACAAAAAAATTTGGCGCTAATTCTTTGAGATTTTTTAAGAAGAAAAGTGAAAAAATGCTTGCCGCGCCCCCTCCCACCTTATTAATTATATACGCGCGCGAGCGGGAGTGGTCATTTACAGCGGCAGATTGGTGAATGTATGAGGAGGCTTCGCTAAAGCTCATAGCCGTTACAAAAACTGGTGTAGATGAAATGTGGTCTCTAATAGTTGAGATTGGTTGGAGGAATCTTTCGTGGTTTGTTTGGTCGAGTGGTGTCGCTATGGGTGCGGGAGGAGTGGGTCGGATGGGTGGTTTTGCGGAAAATTTCGGGGAAAATTCATTTTTAACAGAGATTAACATTGAGGGGTGTCATTTTTTTGTTAACTTTGCGTCTAATTGAGTGAGATAGAACAAACTACCAACCCTTTTGCAGGGCTTAATCTTCTGAAAATCAATATAATTAACTTCATAACTATACGCATGAACAAGTTGTTTAAAAGCGGTTTGGCCATTTTGATGGTCGTGTTCACCGCTATTTGTGCCTTCGCACAAGATGCTGCCGAGCAACTCCAGCAGCTCCCGCTTGATCCGGCAATCCGCACCGGCGTGTTGCCCAACGGTCTCACCTATTTTATCCGTCACAACGAAACCCCCAAAGGCCAGGCTGATTTCTACATCGCCCAAAAGGTTGGTTCAATCCTCGAAGACGACAACCAACGCGGCCTCGCCCACTTCTTGGAGCACATGTGCTTCAACGGCACCCAAAACTTCCCCGACAAGGGTGTGATCAACTGGTTGGAATCAATCGGTGTGAAGTTCGGCTACAACCTCAACGCTTACACCTCGGTTGACGAAACCGTTTACAACATCTCCAGCGTGCCCGTAGCTCGTCAGAGCGTGCAAGACAGCTGCTTGCTCATCCTCCACGACTGGGCCGACGCCCTCACCCTCGCTCCCGAGGAAATCGACGCCGAACGTGGTGTGATCCACGAAGAATGGCGCCGCAGCCATGCCGGCCAGATGCGTATCATCACCGATCTGCTCCCCGTGATCTATCCCGGCTGCAAATACGGCGAACGCCTGCCCATCGGCACCATGGAAGTAGTGGACAACTTCCCCCACCAAGCTCTGATTGACTACTATGAAAAATGGTATCGTCCCGACCAACAAGGTATTATCGTAGTCGGTGACATCGATGTAGACTACATCGAATCAAAGATCATCGAAATCTTCTCGCCCATCCAAATGCCCGAGAACGCTGCCGAACGCACTTACGAACAAGTACCCGACAACGAAGGCACCATCTACGCTATCGGCCACGACCCCGAAATGGCTATGACTGTGGCTATGATGATGTTCAAATTTGATCCCCTGATTCCCCGCGAAGCGCGCAACACCCAAGTGTACTTCCCCATAAGCTACATGACCCGCATGGTCACCTCCATGCTCAACCAACGCCTCAGCGACCTGGCCAAAGATCCCGCCTGCCCCTTCGCTATGGCTTCGATCGAGATCGGTGACTTCTTCATCTCCAAGACCAAATCCGCTCTCACTCTGCAAGTTATCCCCAAAGGCGACGACATCCAACCCGCTCTCGCTGCCGCTTACCGCGAACTGCTCCGCGCCGCACGCGGTGGCTTCACCATCAGCGAATACGACCGCGCTAAAGCCGAACTCATCTCGCGCTACCAACGCCTCTACGATTCCCGCAACAACACCGAGAGCGATAGCTACTCTCGCGAAATCGTTCGCTTCTTCGTGGACAACGAACCCATGGTAGGCATCGAACTCGAAAAGCAAATTTACGACCAAATGGCTCAATTCATTCCCGTTGACGCCATCAACCAACTCCTGCCCGAACTCGTAACCGAGAACAACCGCGTTATCGCCGTTATGAGCCCCGAAAAAGAAGGTTTCCCCTACGCCACTGAAGCCGGCCTCAGCGCCGCTCTCTCCGCCGTAGATGCCGAAGACATCGAACCCTATGCCGAAGAAGTGCGCACCGATCCCCTCATCCCCGCCCTGCCCGCTGCCGGCACCATCACCGCCGAAAAGCACAACGCTCAATGGGATGCCACCGAGTTCACCCTCTCCAACGGCCTGCGCGTAATCGTTAAGCCCACCACCTTCAAAGAAAACGACATCCAATTCCAAGCCATCGCCAAGGGCGGCTATTCCGTAGCTTCCGAAGCCCTCGCTCCCTCGATCATCTGCTTGCCCTACACCGGCAGCCAAAACGGTCTGGGCGCCTACACCAACTCCGATGTTGAAAAATACCTCATGGGCAAACAAGTGGGCGTAAGCTTGGATATCGACACCTACGACCGCTCCTTGCAAGGCACTTCCACCGTGGCCGACATGCCCACTCTGATGGAACTCATCTACGCTTACTTCACCGAGTACAAACTCTATCCCGAAGATTTCAACTCGATGGTTAGCCTGCTCCAAACCGCTCTCGGTAACCAAGAAAGCACCCCCGACTTCAAGTTCCAATCGCTCATCAACAGCACCCTCTACCGCGCTGCCGCCGAGCAAATGATTACCACCGAAATCCTCGGCCAAGCCGACTGCGCAGCCACCGAAGCCTTCGTGCACCAAATGCTTGCCAACGCCGGCGACTTCACCTTCATATTCGTTGGTAACATCGACCTCGAAGCCTTCAAACCCTTGATGTGCCAATACCTCGCCACCCTGCCCGTGGACGCCAACGCTTCCGTGAAATTCGTCAACGACCCCGCTTTCGAAGTTCGCACCGGCAACAAGGTGACCACCGCCACCACCGAAATGAGCACTCCTCAAACCTGGGCTTACATCAACTACCAAGGCCAATTCCCCTACAGCGCTCGCAACCGCGCCATTGCTTCCATCGCCGGCCAAATCCTGAGCAAACGCCTGCTCAACAAGGTCCGCGAAGAAATGGGTGCCACTTACTCCATCGGCGCTTCCTGCTACATGAGCCGCGAGCTCCTCAACAACGTTGTGCTCCGCACCATGTGGCCCATGAGCCCCGAACTCTCCGCCGACGTATTCGCCGCCGTTGAAACCATCGTCTTCAACATGTGCTACGACGTCACCGAAGACGAACTCAACCCCGTCAAAGAATACATGGTGAAAGAAGCCATCGCATCCTTGGATGAAAACACCGACTGGTGCTCCGCCATCGCCGCCACCCAGCTCAATGGTATTGACGTGTTCAACGGCGCCGTTGACACCATCAACTCCATCACCGTCGACGACATCCGCATGTTCATGCGCAACTTCCTGGATCAAAACAATCGTCAAATGATCATCCTCAACCCCGCTCAATAATCGAGCGCCAATCCCCATAAAGCGGGCGGTTCCACACACAGTGGCACCGCCCGCTTTCTTTCCCCCCGCAATTGTACCACCAAAATCATATTGTACCACCAAATTCAGTGGTACAATCCCTAATAATTGCCAAACAAGTTGATTGTATCCCCAAATTTAGTGGTATAATTATTTGGCAGTGGTGCAATTTATTACTAACTTTGCAAAAAAAATAATATGAAACGAGGCACCTCTGAATTATTAGCCCATTGGATGGAACTGAAGCCTTTGCGAGATAAGGCCAAGGACAGGCTTGCTCGAAAGTTCTCGATTGAGTTCAACTATAACTCCAACCATATTGAAGGCAACACTTTGACTTACGGCCAGACGGAAGTATTGCTACTATTCGGTAAGGTTATAGGCGAAGCTAAAATGCGCGACCTTGAAGAGATGAAGGCTCACAACATCGGCCTTCGGATGATCCTTGATGAGGCTTGCACTGACCGTCCTTTGACGGAGATGTTTATACGCCAAGTACACCAAACGCTATTACGAGAGGATTATGTGGTCCATCGTACTCTTCCCGGCGGTATGAGCAGTTCATACACCGTTCACGCAGGATGCTACAAGACGCGCCCCAATTCGGTGATAACACTCTCAGGTGAACGCTTTGAGTATGCTTCGCCGGAGGAAACTCCAATGCTGATGACCGATTTGATTCAATGGTATCAAACCGAAGAGGCCAAGGGCGAACTTAATCCATTGGAGCTGGCTGCAATGTTTCATTATCGCTATATCCGAATACATCCATTTGAGGATGGTAATGGTCGCATAGCACGCTTGATAATGAACTATATCCTGAGCCGACATCAATATCCATTGATTGTAGTGCCAACAAAGTCCAAGCAGGAATATCTGTCGGCATTATCGGCCGTGGATGTTGCCGTTGGCTCGTTGCCCGTGAATGGTGCGCGTGCAAACTTGCAACACGTGCGGCCATTTATAGACTAGCTCGAACGTCTAATGGTAGCCGAGATGCAAACTCATTTGGAGAAGGCTCCGGGCACGAGCACTCAATGGTGGTTTAATGGAGGTTGGGTTTCGCTCAAGAACCAACTTGCGGAAGAAATCATCTGTGAAATCCAAGCCAATCCGCAGGTCTCCATTCGTTCGTTAGCTGCCAAAGTAGGTGTGAACACCTCCGCTATACAACGACATATTAAGCACATGCAAGAGCAAGGCTATCTTGTGCGACAAGGCAGTGTCACTCGCGGTTCGTGGCACCTGCTACTGACTCGGCTGTAAGCCCATTATGAATTATGAATCATGCATAATGAATTTTTTGCCGAAAAAGTAGAAAAAATGGCCAATTTGGCGATTTTTCTTGCATAATTGTGCAAGATTTTGTAATTTTGTAGCTCAAAATTGAATAAATAGCCCAAGTGTCTGTTGATGAATAAGTTTGCAACTATCATATTATTAATGTTTGTGGCGGCGTGGCCCTCGGTTGCGCAGCAAGCTTATTTTCAGCCGGAGCTGACCGACAATTGGTCTGTGGGCATCTCGGCCGGCGGCATCGCGCCACTCAACGGCGGATTCTTCCCCAACACTCGCGGCGCATTCGGCGTGGATTTTTCCAAAGATGTCACCCCGGCATTCCGCGTGGGTGTTGACGCGTTTTGGAGCGTTAACACCTCGCGTTGGCCCGGATTGTTGCCGCAGTCAACCTTCTTCGACCACCAATACCTGGGCCTTTACGGCGCCGTGGACCTGCTCCGCTTGGGCGCCGCCGACCCGCGATTCGGCTTAGCCATCGCCGCCGGCAGCGGTTGGGGGCATCGCTTCGCCACCGGTCCGACCTTGGACTCCAACTTTTTCGCCACCCATGCCGGCCTGATGCTCAGTATGCGCCTCAATCGCGCTCTCAGTTTGGAACTCCATCCACGCTTTGTGTGGAACATGTCCGACACAAAGTGCCGCCAATCCTCCGCCTGCTATTCGGCCAATCGCGCCGCCTTCATGCTTATGGTGGGCTTGCGCTATCATTTCGGTCCGGGCTTCATCCCCGCACCGCTCTGCGACCCCGCTCAGCTCGGCCTGCTCAACGGCCAAATCAATTCGCTGCGCTCACAAGTGGATATGCTCTCCACCGACCTTACCAACACCAATTCGCAGCTCATTATGACCGAACAAGAGCTGCAAGAAGCGCGCCGCCGCAACGGAGTGGTGCGCGAAGTGGCCGTGGACAACCATCTCAACACCGTGGTCGACGTATTCTTCTACCAAGGCTCGTCCACCGTAAGCCCCGACCAAATGCCCAACGTGGAGCGCGTGGCTATGTACCTGCGCAATAATCCCGGCTGGCGCGTGGAAATCACCGGCTACGCCTCGCGCGACGGCAGCGATGTCACTAACAATCGCTTGGCTCGCTATCGCGCCGACGCTGTCAAAAAATTGCTTATCGACCGCTACCACATCGCGCCGGAACGCATCACCGCCACCGGCAAAGGCGTTGGTAGTCTCTTCGAAGAGCCCTCGTGGAACCGCGTGAGCGTGTGCACACTCATCGACCGTTAAATCCTTTACACACAACTATTTTCACCATGGATCTTGCCAACATCTTCGGGTGGGTTGCCACCCTGTCAATGCTTATGGGCTACCTGCCCCAAGCCATCAACACCTTGCGTACTCGCCAAACCGACGGCATATACTTCCCCACCTTCCTTATGATGGGCTTCGGCTCGCTATTCTTCGCACTCCAAGGCTTGGTGCTCAGCAACTGGCCCCTGATGGTCACCAACACCATCACCCTTATCTGCTGCATCATCATCACCGGCATCAAAATCCAAAACGGCCGCAAGCGCAAATAGCCACCGCGACCTACATCCGTTCGTCGAACAATAGTGGGTCAAACGAAATAACGAAGAAACGAATTAACGATTAACGTAACGTTGAACGAATTTTTTTAATTCGTTGTTTCGTTAATTCGTTTTATTCGTTTCAACAGCTTCCTTTTCAGGCTGTAAATGATGCGGCTTACAGCCGGTCGTTGAGCACGCGATTGGCTAACGCATCGCGGTGGCGCTTGTAGTCCTTGGTGCAGAGGTAGTCGGAGATGGCTGCAATGTGGCTGCGACGGTGTATGTCCGTGCCCACAAAGTCCACATACCCTTGCTCGATGAGGTATTCGGCAAAGCGCTTCTCATTGCGGCCATAGTGGCCGGCCAAACTCAGAAAGTTGATTTGGAACATCAGCCCGGCATCGTGTAGCGCCTTGTAGCGGCCCTTGTGCGCGTAATAGTAGGCATAGCGTTCGGGGTGCGCCAAGATCGGGCGGAAGCCCTTCACTTGCAGTTCGAACACTAAGTTGTCGATGTTCCACGGCTCTTGGATGAATGAGTTCTCGATGAGCAAATAGTTGTCGGGTAGCGGCATGAGTATGCCCTTGTCCAGCTGCTCGGCAAAGAGGTCGTCGATGCGGTACTCCGCGCTGTTGCTCAGCTCGATTTCGATGCCGCGAGCGTCCAACTCGTTTTGCAACGCCGTGCGAGCGGGCGCCACCGTGTCGGGCGTGTTGGGGAAGGTGCCGAAGGTCACGTGCGGCGAAGCTATTATGCGCCGAATGCCCCACTGCTTCATACCCTCGATCAGCTCCACCGAGGTATTCACATCAGGCGAACCATCATCGATACCCGGCAGCACGTGGCAGTGGATATCGGTCGACACAAACAAAGATTCCGGTGCGGATTTTTTAGAAAAGAAATTAAACATAACAGCTTATCCGTAGAATTTGGCTGCAAAGTTACGAAAAATTAGTCAGTTGCACAAATTTTTTCACATTATAATATATAAATAAGCACGGCTCTTTCATTTAAACTTCGGTAATTGCAAATAGCGGCTAAACGAATAAAACGAATCAACGAAGTAACGAAAAAATTAATATAATTCGTTATTTCGTACTTCGTTTCTTCGTTTAACCCCACCACTGCACCTTAAATGAAAGAGCCGTGTATAAATAAGGCACCGGCCGAAGTCGATGCCTTGAGGAGATTGGAGAGCGGAGAATGATTATTGTTGAGGAGTACGTTGGCGTTGGCCTTGGCGGCGCATGCGGTGCTGACCTTGCGCGGGGACGGAGTCGTTGAATTGGGTGCCGGGTTGACGCAGACGGCGGTTTTGGCCCACGGGCTGGTTGTAGCCGTTAATGGCTATGTTCTCGAGGTATTGCACATATTGCTCAGGGGTGAGGACTTGTTTGAGCTGATCGAGATAGTCACGGCGGGCTTGCTGCTGCAGCTGGCGGCGCGATTGCTGTCCGGATTGGATCGAATCCACAGCGGCGCGTTGCTCGGCGGTGAGCTCGATTCCGGCGAACGGATCCACCCGCGCTTGGCGCATTTGGCGGGCGGGACGTTGGCGTTGGCAGTTGGCCGTGCTGTCGCAGCAGGTAGCTTGGCTTTGGCATTGTTGTTGGCATTGGCCTTGAGATTGAGCGGAGGCAGAAAGGACGGCGATGCCCATAGCTGCGAGGAGAATGAAATGTTTCATAACAGTTATTTTTTGCGGTTTTCATCATTTCAGACCCTTCCCGCCCCCCAAAGTTTAATCGCCCCCGCCCCTTTAAGCATCCTTAACACCTCCCCAAAAATTTTCACAACCCGCCCAATCACCAATTATAAATTTTGCATTATACATTCGCCGAGAAGCCCTTTTGTAACGGCTCTGAGCTTTAGCGAAGCCCCTCCCTCTCTCGTCCCTCGTTCCTCTCAAAAGCCGCCATTCGTAAAATATGTTGAATA
>CAMGBT010000014.1 GCA_946011725.1 uncultured Bacteroidales bacterium
TCCGCTGCGTGCCAACGTGGTGTTATCTAAAGAGGAACGCGCTCCGCGCGTAGGCTTGCCAACCTCACCCCCCGGCTCTCACGGCTTAACCCCCCGCTCGGCTTGCGGGGTGGGGCATTTTAGTCGAAGAGGCGTTGTTGGCCGGTGATTTCGTCGCGGAGTTGGTCGTCGCTCAGGTCGGTTGGTTGGGGTTCTTCGGTGGGTTGGTCGGGGGCTTCCTCTTGCGGGGCTTCTTCCACCGGTTTGGGGTCTAACTCTTCCACGGCGGTGATGGGGAAGGTGGTGAGGCGTTTGCCTTTGGCTTTGAACGACTTAAGGCCGATGAATTCTTCGGCGTCGACGATGAGCGGCTCGCGGAAGTCTTCGGCGAAGGTCACGCGGAACATGGCGCCGCGGTTGTCGCTGAGCGCAATCAGTGTAGACTTTTCATTATCAGTGAGATAGCGCTGCGGTCGGGGCGACGGTTCAAATTTGAACCGTTTGATATATGGGTAGCCTTGGTCGGCATCGTTGAGCACGGCGGTCCACTCTTTGGCGGGGTCGAAGCGCTCGATGCGGAGGATGTTGTCGTCGTAGTGGTTGGTTTGGGCGAAGGAGGTGGTGTAGAATTGGCCGTCGGTGGTGATTACCAACACGAGGTCCTCGCCGGCGAACTCGCCGAGGAATTGTCCGTGGCCCTCGTAGTTGAGGCGCAAGACGTCGGGGTCGAACCACACCTGCAGCCCACCCAAGGTGGAAGCGCCGCGGCCCTTGAGGGTGAAGCGGTAGACCTCGTTGCGGGTGACCAAATTGCCATTGGCGGTGCGGCTCTTGATGGCTAAGTTGGCGAAATCCACGTCAATTTGCAACTTTTTCAGGCCGCGTTTGGGTTTGAGTATGACTTTTACCACTTCGGCCTCGCCGTTGGGGTTGGCCGAGAACCACGACACCTTCGAACCCGGCAGGCCCTGGGTGAGATTGTACTCGCGGTCGCGGGTGACGGTGTTGACGAAGAAGCGCTTCATCATGTAGGCGCCGTCCTTGCCATTGCGGTAGATGACGTTGTAGATGGTGCGGCGGTCGTTGCGCTTGAACACGTCGATGTGGATGATTCCCTTGCCCACGAACATTTTCTCCTGGACTTTGACCACCTTGTAGCGGCCATCCTTGTAGAAGATGATGATGTCGTCGATGTTAGAGCAGGGGCACACCAGTTCGTCCTTCTTGAGGCCGGTGCCGATGAAGCCCTCCTCGCGGTTGATGTACAGCTTCTCGGTGGCCTCGGCCACGGTGGTGGCTTCGATGGAGTCGAAACCGCGGATGACGGTGCGGCGGGGGTAGTGATCGCCATACTTGGCTTTGAGGGTTTCGTACCAGCGGATGGTGAAGTCCACGATGTGGTCGAGGTGCTCGAGCGTTTGGGCGATTCGCTGTCCGAGGGAGGAGATGAGGCGGTCGGCCTCGTCGGCATTGAAGCGCAGGATGCGCTTCATTTTGATTTCGAGCAGGCGCAGCACGTCGTCGTCGGTGATTTGGCGGAAGAAGGCACCGGCAAAGGGTGCCAGACGTGTATGTATGTGAGCCACAGCGGCTTCGGTGGTGGGCGCTTGCTCGTATTCCTTGTCTTTATAGATACGTTGCTCGATGAAAATCTTCTCCAGCGAGGCGAAGAGCAACTGCTCGCGCAATTCGCCCAACTCGATTTCCAGCTCGCTGCGGAGGATGTGGACGGTGCGGTCGGTGGAGTGACGGAGCACGTCGCTCACGCCGAGGAATTCGGGCTTGTCGCCGCGAATCACGCAGCAGTTGGGCGAGATGCTCACTTCGCAGTCGGTGAAAGCGTAGAGGGCGTCGATGGCCTTGTCGGAGGAAGTGCCCGGGAGCAGGTACACCATTATGCGGGCGGTGCTGGCGGTGTTATTGTCCACGCGGCGGATCTTGATCTTGCCTTTTTCGAACGCCTTGAGGATGGAGTCGATCACGGCGCCGGTGGTGCGGCCGAAGGGGATTTCGGTGATGGCCAGCGTGCGGTTGTCGACCTTCTCAATTTTGGCGCGGACCTTGAGCGTGCCGCCGCGGCGGCCGTCGTTGTAACGGCTGACGTCGATGTAGCCGCCGGTGACGAAGTCGGGCAGCAGTTTGAAATCCTCGCCGCGCAGGTAAGCCACGGCGGCGTCGCACAGTTCGTTGAAATTGTGCGGCAGAATCTTCGACGACAGGCCCACGGCGATGCCCTCGGCCCCTTGGGCTAAGAGCAGGGGGAACTTCGACGGCAGGGTCACCGGCTCCTTCTTGCGGCCATCGTAGCTGACGGTCCACTCGGTCACCTTGGGGCTGTAGAGCGTGTCGAGGGCGAACTGCGACAGGCGCGCTTCGATGTAACGGCCGGCGGCGGCCGAAGCGCCGGTGAGGATGTTGCCCCAGTTGCCCTGCGTTTCCACCAGCAGGTCCTTCTGACCCAGCTGCACCAGCGCGTCGTTGATGGATGCGTCGCCATGGGGGTGGTACTGCATGGTGTTGCCCACGATGTTGGCCACCTTGTTGAATCGGCCATCGTCTAACGTCTTCATTGAGTGGAGAATACGGCGTTGCACCGGCTTGAGGCCGTCGTCGATGTTAGGCACCGCGCGTTCCAAAATCACGTAGGAGGCGTAGTCCAAAAACCACGTCTGGAACATTCCCCGCAGGTGGTGCTTCACCACGTCTTTGGGGTCGCAATAAGGCTTTGGGCCGGAGGTATGTTGCAGGGTGGCAGCCGGTTGGTCGGCTTCACCCTCGTCGGCAGGGTCGTTGGGATCGTATGTGGGGTTTTCGTCACTCATTGTAAGGCATTTTTTAAGGCGTATGCAAATTTAGCAAAAATTTGGCAAACGGCCAAAAAAAATTGCTATTAGTGCACAAACATCCTGAATATGTCGAAGAACAATTCTCCGAAGAAGTCATAGACACGATTGACCAAACCGGGGCATCCGAAGATGAGAAAGACGGTGACTATGGCCATCATGTTGTAAAGATTGCGGAAGACGTTCGAACTCTCGACGTTGACGAAATAAGATGCGATGTTGCGGATGATGTTGCCGCCGTCCAGTCCGGCCAAGGGCAGGACGTTGAGGCCGAAGAGCAGGAAGCTGACGAGGGCATATTGATATGAGATCGAGACGGCTGCATGGTCGCTCCCGTTATTGGCCAATATCACAGCCGCGGCCATGCCTACGATGGTGATCAGCAAGTTGACCATCAGGCCGCCGGCGTTGATGAGCAACTGCTGCGTGGTGGAGCGGCGCTCCAATTCGTCCGGGTTAAAGGTGATGTAACCGCCCAAGGGGAGGAAGCCAAGGCAGTACTCCGTGTGGCGCCATCGGGGCAGGGTGTCGGGCGGTAACTGCTTCACCGTTACGGCTTTAAACAGAGTGCCGCGCGCCGGCACCAGCCAGCCCGTGGGCGAAATCAGGCCGTCGTCCACGTAGGGGCGAGTCAGTTGGAATGAGATGAGCGCCCACTCGCCCATGGCGTGCATCGACACCCCATTGTCGTAATCAACATCCACCTGACGCTTGCGCGAAATCAGCGCCACGCGCCCCGTGGCCGGGTTATATTTAATTAATGTGAAACCAAAATTGAAAAACAAGCTGGCACGGCGCACCGGCACACCAAATCGGCGCGCCCACAGATAGTGCCCCGCCTCGTGCAACACAATCAGCGGCGTCAGCACATAAATCAAAAATTCAAATTCAATCATAAAGCTACAAAACTAAACTTCTGCACAAAATTACAACAAAAAATCAACAAATCCAAATCTTATCATTTGATTTACGCAAAATACTCTCCGGACGGTGCTTTTTGCTAAAAAATTGTAAAAGGTTTGCAAAAATCGCAAAATAGTTGTACTTTTGTGCTTTATTTTGCATTATAACACTTGATATGAAAGTAATTGCCGAAAGTAGCAGCACACGCACCGAGTGGGCTTTGGTGGATGGAAAGGAAATCGTGGAACACGCTTTCACCACGGGTATGAACCCCTTCTTCCTGTCGCGCCGCGAGATTTCCCACTGCATCCGCCTGGAGCTGCCCGAAGTGTTCTTCCGCCGCCGTTGGGACCACGTGTATTTCTACGGCGCGGGCTGCGCCAATACCGAGAAGAATAAGATTATGGAATCGTCGTTGGTGGCGCAGTTTCGCACGCCGGTCACCGTTGGCAGCGACCTTTTGGGCGCCGCTCGCGGGCTGTTGGTGCGCCGCTCCGGCTTGGCTTGCATCCTCGGCACCGGTTCCAATTCCTGTCTCTACAACGGCCAGGAAATCGTCAAGAACGTGCCGCCGCTGGGCTACATCCTCGGCGACGAAGGCTCCGGCGCTTACTTAGGCAAGGTGTTCATCGCCGACATCCTCAAGGACATCGCCCCCAACCAGCTTAAACGCGAATTTTTCGAGCGCTATTCCATTAATATCAATATGATTATGGATGAAATCTACACCAACTCGCTCCCGTCGCGTTCGCTGGCCAAGTATTCCGCATTTCTGAGCGACCACATCGACGATGCCTACGTCTACCAGCTGGTCTACTCGGCCTTCATGCTTTTCTTCAACCGCAACATCGCGGCTTACGACTACCGCAACCAGCCCGTGTGCTTCGTGGGCGCCACCGCGGTGCGCTTCCGCTCCGTGCTCGACCATGCCGCCGCCGATTTCGGCGTGAAAATATCCAAAGTAGTACCCAACTCCATGCCCGGCTTGGTGGAATTCCATTCAGCCGACTAACTCGCTATGATTGAAGCTATTAAAGGCACCATTGCCGCACTGAATCCCGCCGCCGTCACCCTCGACACCCCCGGCGGCGTGGCTTACTCGCTCAATATCACCCTCCCCACCTTCACCGCCCTGCAATCGCAGCACGAGGCGCGCTTGTTGGTGCACGAATCCATCCGCGAAGACGCCTGGGTGCTCTTCGGATTCCTCACCGACCAAGAGCGCGAACTGTTCCGCGCGTTGGTGGGTGTGTCGGGCGTCGGCGCCGCCACCGCCCGCATGATTCTCTCCGCCATCCCCGCCGCCGACCTCGGTGCCGTAATCGCCAATAGCGATGTCCGACGCCTCAAATCCGTCAAAGGCGTCGGCGCCAAAACCGCTGAAAGAATAATAGTTGACCTCCGCGATAAAATAAAAACCGACCCTGCTACGTTATTAGAACAAGCACCGGCCGCTACGGCCAATTACGATGAGGCGCTCGAAGCCTTGGTCATCCTCGGTTTCCCCCGCCCGGCATCGGTCAAAGCGCTGAAGAAAGTGTTCGACGACGACCCCGCCACCTCCATCGAAATGGCCGTAAAGCGTGCTATGTCAATGCTTTAACCATTCCCGCCTGTGTTGCAATGCCGGACGGCTTAATTTTTGTGTAGTAGATGGCGAAACATACAGCAAAGACGCCTCTTAACATGGTGATGCTGCGGCTGCTGGCCGCGGCAGTCATCATCGTGTGTTTGGTCACCTCTTTGCTGCCCGCTTCCGGCCAATACTACACCCCCACCATCACCCCGCCGCCGCCCGCGGCCACACCGGCCGTGTCGGACTCCGCCGAGTACCCCAACGTGCGCCACACCGTTCCCGTTGATTATGAGGATCTTATGGGTTCGACATCATCCGTGGACCTGCGCACACCCGAAAACATCACCACCGAAGCCGAGTACGACCCCGCCACCGGGTGCTACGTCATCCGAACCAAGATGGGCAACTTCGACATCGCCTCGCCATTCCTCCTCACCGAAGCGCAATACAACAACTGGCAGCTTCGACAGTCGCTTCAACAATACTATCGCGAGCGCAACCTCGCCCTGGTCACCGATAAAGAGAAGGCGGCATTCAACGTGCTCGACATGAACTTCGCCCTCGGCCCCTTGGAAAAAATCTTCGGCCCGGGCGGTGTGCAGCTCAAGACTCAAGGCTCCATCCAAATCAACATGGGCGTCAAGAGCAACTTCACCGACAACCCCTCGCTTTCGGTCAACTCTCGCCGCAAAACGTACTTCGACTTCGACCAGCGGATCCAAGCCACCATCAACGCCTCGGTGGGCGACCGCATGCGCTTCAATATGACCTACAACACCGACGCCACCTTCGACTTCGACTCCAAAAACCTCCGCCTCAACTACGAAGGCAAGGAGGACGACATCGTGCAGTCGATCGAGGCCGGTAACGTATCCATGACCACCGGGTCGTCGCTCATCCAAGGTAGCGCCGCCCTGTTCGGTATCAAAACCAAGCTCCAATTCGGCCGCCTGACCATCACCTCGCTCATCTCGCAGCAAAATTCTGAAAGCCAAACCGTTAACTCAAAAGGCGGCGCGCAAACCACCAAGTTCACAGTCAACGCCGACCAATACGACCAAAACCGACACTACTTCCTATCGCACTTCTTCCGCGACAACTACGACCAATTCGCCTCGAAGCTACCATATGTCTCCTCCGGTGTGTCGATCACGCGCATCGAGGTCTGGGTCACCAACAAAAGCGGCCGGTATGAGCAGGCGCGCAACCTCGTTGCCCTCCAAGACCTCGGCGAAAACCGTCGCATCTCCAACAGCTATTGGCAGCCGAACCTCGCCTTCGACAACCCCGCAAACTCATCCAACAACGAGCTTTCAACCCTCAAAGAGCAATATCCCGATGCGCGCTATATAAATAATGTGACACAAGCCCTCGAACCGCTCTCCGCCTATGGCTTCGGCGGCGGCGCCGACTACGAAAAGGTGGAAAGCGCGCGCTTGCTCTCCTCGAGCGAGTACACCCTCAACTCCACCCTCGGCTACATCTCCCTCAAGTCAGCGCTTAATGCCGACGAAGTGCTGGCCGTGGCTTTCGAATACACGTACCACGGCCAAGTGTACCAAGTGGGCGAGTTCTCCTCCGACGTGGCCCAAACCGACCAGTCGCTCTACGTGAAGATGCTCAAGAGCACCACCGTCAACACCGCCGAACCCATGTGGGACTTGATGATGAAAAACGTCTACTCTCTCGGCGCTTACCAAGTGCAAAGATCCAACTTCAAGCTGAATATCAAGTACTTAAGCGACACCACCGGCACGGAAATCTACTATCTGCCCACCCCCAACCTCAACACCAAGTCGCTGCTGCAGGTGATGAACCTCGACCGCATCGATTCCAATAACGAGTCCAACCCCGATGGTATCTTCGACTACATCGAGGGCTACACCATCATTCCGGCTCAGGGCAAGGTCATCTTCCCGGTAGTGGAGCCATTCGGTGAGCACTTGCGACGCCAAATCGGCAACGATATCGAAGCGCAACGCTTTGTGTATCAAGAACTTTACGACTCCACGCTGGTTGTAGCCCGCCAATTTGCCGACAAGAATAAGTTCATCCTCGCCGGCGAATACCAAGCCTCCAACGGCGCACAAATCCGCCTCAACGCCATGAACGTGCCCCGCGGGTCGGTAATCGTAACCGCCGGCGGTGTCACCTTGGTGGAGAACTCCGACTACACCGTCGACTACGCCATGGGCATAGTCACCATCACCAACCAATCCATCATCGACTCCGGCCAGAGCGTCAGCGTTCGCCTCGAAAACCAGTCGCTATTCTCCATGCAGCGAAAAACGTTGGTAGGCTTCGACGTGCAGTACCAATTCAACCGCGACCTCAACATCGGCGCCACCTACATGCACTTCTCCGAAAAGGCGCTCACCGAAAAAGTGTCCATCGGCGACGAAACCGTCAACAACTCCATCTTCGGTTTCAACCTGTCCTACAACAAGGAGTTCATGTGGCTCACCAACCTGCTCAACCTCATCCCCACGGTCAACGCCACCCAGCCTTCGCGCATCAGCCTCACCGCCGAATACGCCCAATTAGTGCCCGCGTCGAATAAGTCCGGCTCCGCCCGCGGCTCATCCTACGTCGACGACTTCGAAAGCACCCAAACCGGCATCGACCTGCGCTCGCCCTACGCCTGGTACCTCGCCTCCACCCCTTACGACACCTCCGAAGACGCCCTCTTCCCCGAAGCCAACCTCTCCAACGACGTCCGCTACGGCTACAATCGCGCCCTGCTCAACTGGTACTTCATCGACCGAATGTTCACCTCGCGCAACTCCTCCCTCGCCCCGGGCTACATCAAGAGCGACCTCTCGCAACTCTCGCACCCCTACGTGCGCGAAGTCACCTCCTACGAAATCTTCCCCGGCCGCGAACTCTCCTACGGCGAATCTTCCACCGTCCAAACCCTCAACCTCTCCTTCTACCCCGAAGAGCGCGGCCCGTACAACCTCGACGCCGACCGCATCGACTCCGAAGGCCGCCTCCTATTCCCCGAACAGCGCTGGGGCGGCATCATGCGCAAGATGGACAATACCAACTTCGAGCAATCCAACATCGAGTACCTCGAATTTTGGATGATGAGCCCCTTCCTCGACCCCAACAACCCCGTCACCGAGGGCGGCGACCTCTACATCAACTTCGGCGAAATCTCCGAAGACATCCTCAAAGACGGATTCAAGAGCTACGAAAACGGCGTGCCCGCCGACGGCTCCAACACCAACATGCAGGAGACCAATTGGGGCCGCGTCTCCACCCAAAACTCGCTCACATACTCCTTCGACAACTCCAACGGCGCTCGCCTCCGCCAAGACGTGGGCCTCAACGGCCTGAGCACCGACGACGAATACAACCACCCCTCATACGCCGCTTTCGTGGAGCGTCTGCGCCAAGTCCTCTCTCCCGCAACCCTCGAACAGATGGAGCTCGACCCGTTCTCGCCCCTGAACGACCCCGCTTCGGATAACTACCACTTCTACCGCGGCTACGACTACGATGAGCAACGCGTCAACATCCTCGACCGTTACAAACGCTACAACGGTCTGGAAGGCAACTCCCTCTCGCCCGACGACGTCAACGACCAACTCTACCAAACCTCCCGCGCCACCCCCGACGTGGAAGACATCAACCAAGACAACACCCTCAACGAATACGAGCGTTACTTCCAATACCGCGTGTCGATTCGCCCCGAGGACTTCGTCGTGGGCCGCAACTACATCACTAATAAGCAAGTGTCGGTGGTGCACGCGCGCAACGACTCCAACATCACCGTGGAGTGGTATCAGTTCAAAATTCCTCTGAAGGACTACGAAAAAGTGGTGGGCAACATCAAGGACTTCTCCACCATCCGCTTTGCCCGCATGTTCCTCACCGGCTTCCGCACCCCGGTCCACATCCGATTCGCCACACTCGAATTGGTGCGCGGCGAATGGCGCCCATACGACTTCAACCTCAACTCCCGCGGCGACGTGCCGGCCGAAGGCTCGTTGGATGTGTCTGTGGTCAACATCGAAGAATACGCCGCCCGCGAGCCGGTCAACTACGTCCTGCCGCCCGGCGTCACCCGTATCACCGACCCCGGCCAGAGCCAAGTGGTGCAGCTCAACGAGCAGTCTATGTCGCTCAAAGTCACCGGTCTGCAAGCCGGCGATGCTCGCGGCGTGTACCGCAACACCCAGCAGGACCTTCGCAACTACAAGCGCCTGCAAATGTGGGTGCACGCCGAGCAACTTATCGACGACGTTACTTCACTCCGCTCCGGCGACCTCAGCGTATTCATCCGCCTCGGCTCCGATGTGAAAAATAACTACTACGAGTACGAAATTCCTCTGACCCTCACTCCCGAAGGCCACTACTCCGACAGCCCGTCCGACCGCGCTCGCGTGTGGCCCATGGACAACTTCCTCGACCTCAACCTGCAAAATTTCGTCGACCTCAAGCTCCAACGCAACACCGCCAAGCGCAACGAAGAATCCGGCGTCGGCTTCCAAATCCGCTACTCCCAGCGCGACCCCGACAACGAGCGCAACACCATCACCGTAATGGGTAATCCCACCCTCTCCGACGTGCGCGTGCTCCTCATCGGCGTGCGCAATAACTCCGCCACCGTCAAGGACGGCGTGGTATGGGTCAACGAACTCAAAGTCACCGACTTCAACCAAGACGGCGGCTGGGCCGGCAAGGCCAACGTCACCCTCAACATGAGCGACATCGCCACCATCAACGCCGGCGCGCACGTTGAAACCGCCGGCTTCGGCGCCGTGGACCAAGGCCTCAACTCGCGCCGCATGGACGACTACGAGCAGTACAACTTCGCCATTCAAGCCGACCTCGGACGCTTCCTCCCCGAAGCCGCCCACCTGCGTGCGCCCATCTACTACTCCATGTCGCGCGAAACAGTCACCCCGCGTTACAACCCGCTCGACCAAGACGTCCTCCTCGACGACGCTCTCGACGCTTGCGCCACCCAAGCCGAGCGCGACTCCATCGAATCCTACGCCATCGAGCGTACTACCCGCCGAAACTTCTCCGTCTCCGGCCTCAACTTCGGCGTCCGCAGCAAAAATCCCATGCCTTGGGACCCCGCCAACTTCACCTTCAACTTCTCCTTCTCCAAGCAAACTCGCCAAGAGCCCAGCATCGAATACGAGTACACCAACGACTATCGCGGCTCGTTCCAATATTCCTACTCGCCGATGATACGCGGCCTCAAGCCCCTCGGCTGGCTCAAAACCAAGAATAAGAACCTCAAATTCTTCAAAGATTTGGAGATCCAATGGCTGCCCAACAGCATCCAATTCCTCACCAACATGTCGCGTTACTACTTCGAGCAGCAAATGCGCTCGGAGAACGATGTCATGTTCCAACTGCCCGTGTCGGTGAGCAAAAACTTCCTGTGGGATCGCCAGCTCAACGTCACTTGGAACCTCACCAAGAACCTCCAATTCACCTTCGCCTCCAATACCTCCGCTCGCATCGAAGAGCCGATAGGTGCCGTCAACAAGCGCCTCTTTCCCGACCGCTACCGCGAATGGAAGGACACCGTTTGGCAGAGTATCCTCTCGCTCGGTACGCCTTGGAACTATAACCAAAGCTTCACCGCTCAATATAAGGCGCCATTCAGCAAGATTCCCGTGCTCGACTTCCTCACCGGTCAAGTATCGTACAACGGCACATACCGCTGGGACCGTGGCGCCACTATAGATGGCCAACAGCTCGGCAACACCATCGCCAACCAAGGCGCATGGAACTGGAGCGGACGCATCAACTTCGAATCGCTCTACAACAAGATCCCAATCTGCAAGGAGGTCACCAAGCGATTCGCCAATACCACCCAGCGCCCCGCTCAGCGCCAAGGCAACCAAGCACAGAACAACCGCCAGTCGGCCCAGCGCCGTCAGCGCAAGTTCGAACGCGCTTACCAGCTCCCCGCCGACTCCGCCCAGCTCATAATCAAGCACAACCTCCGCACCAAGAAAGTCAAAGTGGTCTGCACCGAGCAGGACGGTTCCGCCGCTAAAATCGACTTCAAAGTCGTGGACGAAAACTCCATCGAAGTCCTCACCCACGGCGACCGTACCATCAAATTCGTCATCACCGAAAACACCGAGCCGGAGAAGAAATCCATCTGGACCGACGTGGGCCAGTATGCTCTGCGATTCCTCATCTCGCCGCGCAATATCTCGCTCAAAATTCGCGATACTCACACTTCGTCGCTGCCGCTGTTCATCCCCGAAATCGGCGACATCTTCGGCCAAACTTACAACTACGGACCCATGGCGCCCGGCCTCGGCTTCGCTTTCGGCTGTGCGGCCGTATCTTACCTCCTTACAGCCCGCGACCGCGGGTGGCTCATGACCGACGACGGCCAAACCTCGCCCGCCGTGTTCTCGCGCACCAAGGAAATCAATCTCGAGGCCAACTTCGAGTTCTTCAAAGGCTTCAAGGTCCAACTCACATGGAACCGCACCGATAACCGCACCTCGCAAATCCAGTTCATGTACGACGCCGCCCCCACCACCTACAGCGGCACATTCACCATGACCGCCTGCGCCATCGGCACCGCCCTCCGCGGCGCTTCCGCCGATGACGGTTACGCCTCCGACGCATTCTCCAACTTCTTGGCCTACATCCCGCAGGTGCGCGACCGCATTGAGCAGCAGTACATCGGCGCTTCATACCCCGATGCCGGATTCATCTCCGGCACCGCTCAAGCCGGCCTGCCCTTTGACCCCGAAGTCGGTGCCGTCCAATCCACCTCGCCCGACGTGATGATTCCCGCATTCGTGGCCGCGTACACCGGCGCCAAGCCCGCCAAGCAGTGGCTCACTCCCTTCCCATCGTTCAGCGCTGTGCGCCCCAACTGGCGCGTCACCTACGACGGCTTCATCAACCTCGGCAATATGCGCGAAATCTTCAAGACATTCACCGTCACCCACGCTTACCAGTGCACTTACTCCGTCGGCTCTTACTCCTCTTACCTCAACTGGGTCAGCCTCGACGGCGGCACTGACCGCGGCTTCACCCTCGACGAGCAAACTCAACGACCCGTGCCGTCTTCGCCCTTCAACATCTCCTCCGTCACCCTCACGGAGAAGTTCGCCCCGCTTATCGGCGTAAACTTCACGCTTAAAAACGAGCTCCAATTCTCCGCCGAATATCGCGACCAACGCACCCTCACCCTCAACACCGCCGCCGGCCAAATCGTTGAAGCCACCACTCGCGGCCTCAAATTCGGTATGGGCTACAAAATTGTCAACTTCAACACCGTGCTCAAGATGCGCGGCTCGCAACGCGGCGTTTCCAACGACCTCACCCTCAACGCCGAAATCGGCATGCAAAATAACCAGTCGCTCATCCGCAAGATTGCCGAGAACTACTCGCAACCCACCTCCGGATCGAACACCTGGAACATCAATTTCACCGCATCATACGTTATGAGCAAGAACGTGACCCTCTCGGCTTACTTCGACCACCAAGTCAACAAGCCGGTAGTCACCACTTCCTCATACCCCACCACCAACTCTTCCTACGGCATCAGCCTCAACATCTCTCTGGCTCGCTAAGCCGCATCCCTGCCGACAATTAAACCTAACACTATACCCTCGAATATGAAGAAAGTATTACTCTCACTCACCTTGGCTCTGCCGCTCTCCGCGGCCGCCATCACGCCCATGTGGATGCGCGACGTGGCCATCTCGCCCGACGGCAACACCATCGCTTTCTGCTACCGTGGCGACATCTACACCGTACCCGCCGCCGGCGGCACCGCCACCCGCCTCACCGCCACCGACTGCTACGAGCAAACACCCGTGTGGAGTCCCGACTCGCGCAACATCGCCTACGCCTCCGACGAGCACGGTTCATTCGACGTATTCATTATCGACGCCCGCGGCGGCAAGGCTGAGCGTCTCACTTTCAACTCCGCCGCCGAAACTCCCGAGGCCTTCACCCCCGATGGCGCCAACGTGCTCTTCTCCGCCGCCATCCAAGACCCCGTGACCTCCGTATCCTTCCCCACCGGACGCCTCACCGAGGTATACTCCGTGCCGGCCAAAGGCGGCGTTTCGCTCCAAGCATTCCCCATCCCCGCTCACTGCATCTCCTACCTGCCCGACGGCAAATCGTTCCTCTATCAAGACCAAAAGGGTATGGAGAATAACTTCCGCAAGCACCACACATCCTCGGTCACCCGCGACATCTGGCTCTACGATGCCAACACCGGCACCCATACTAACCTCACCAACTGCCCCGGCGAAAACCTCTCGCCCGTGGCTGCCGGCGACAAGTTCTACTTCCTGAGCGAACGCACTCCCGGCTCAATCAACGTGTTCGAAGCGTCCATCGCCAACCCTGCCGATGCCCATGCCATCACCTCGTTCAAGAGTCACCCCGTGCGCTTCCTCACTCGCGCCAACAACGGCACCCTCGCCTTCGGTTATGACGGCGACATCTACACCCTCACCCCCGGCGGCAAGCCTGCCAAGGTGGCCATCGACGTGGTGGACTACGCGCAAAACGAGGTGCGCAAACTCACCGTCACCTCCGGCGCTTCTGAAGGCGCTGTCAGCCCCGACGGCAAGAGCATCGCGTTCGTTTACCGCGGCGAAATCTTCGTGACCTCGGTGGAATACGACACCACCCGCCGCATCACTTCCACCGCCGCTGCCGACGAAGACCCCTGCTGGGCGCCCGACGGCAAGACCCTCTACTACACCTCGCAGCGCGATGGCCGTTACAACATCTACAAGGCCACAATGCCCCGCGAAGAGGATAAAGACTTCGTCTACGCCACTCTCATCCGCGAAGAGCCCGTGTTCAAGGCCGACCAACACGAACGCGCCCTGCCGCAAGTGTCGCCCGACGGTAAGTACCTCGGCTTTGTCCTCGACCGCCAAATCATTGCCATCCTCGACCTTAAATCCGGCAAAGTGCGCAAGCTCACCGCGCCCGAGCTCAATCCCCAGCTCCATGGCTCCGTTTACTTCCAATGGTCGCCCGACAGCAAGCGCATGGCTCTCACCATCACCCCGCCCATGCACGAGCCTTACGACGACGTGGCCATCCTCGACATAGAATCCGGCCAAATCACCAACGTAACTCAATCCGGTTACTTCGACTCCGCTCCCCGCTGGGTGCTCGGCGGCCGCGCCATCATCTTCGCCTCCGAACGCTTCGGCATGCGCAACCACGCTTCCTGGGGCTCGCTCTACGACGTGATGATTACCTTCCTCGACCCCGAAGCCTTCGACCGCTTCCAACTTTCCGAAGAAGAGCGCGACCTCGTGCCCACGCCCGAAAAGAAAGATGGCGAGGAAGAGCAGCCCATCAACGTGGACCTCACCAACCTCGAGCAACGCACCGTGCGCCTCACTCCCCAGAGCATCGACATCGTCGACGCCATGCTCACCGCCGACGGCTCCGTGCTCTACTACATTGCCGACGACCCCAACGGCCGTCACCTCTGGAAAATCGACTTCGACGAAGAGGAACACCAGATGCTCGGCAAGGTCTCCAAAGGCACTTCCATCCAAACTTCAGCCGACGGCAAGAAGATGTTCGTGCTCGGCTCGACCATGCGCAAACTCGACCCCAAATCCGGCAAGCTCACCCCCATTTCTTACAGCGGCGAAATGACACTCGACCTCGCTGCCGAACGCGCTTTCGAATTTGAATACGTGGTTCGCGAAGAAGGTGCCCGCTTCTACCTCGCTTCCATGCACGGCGTCGACTGGCCCAAACTCACCGACCACTACCGCCAATTCCTCCCCCACATCTCCAATAACTACGACTTCTCCGAGATGCTCTCCGAACTGTTGGGCGAACTCAACGTGTCGCACACCGGTTCCGGTTACCGTGCACCCGGCTCGCGCCAAGACGACGAAACCGCCGTGCTCGGTTTGCTCTACGACCTCAACTACGCCGGCCAAGGCCTCCGCGTGGCTGAAGTCCTCGATAATTCGCCCTTCGACAACGCTTCAACCAAGGTAGCCGCCGGCACCATCGTCACCGCCATCAACGGCCAAGAAATCACCGCATCCGCCGACCCCTCTACCCTGCTGCTCGACCTCGTAGGCAAGCGCACCCTCATCGGTCTGCTCAACCCCGCCACCGGCGAACGTTGGGAAGAAGTCATCAAGCCCATCTCGCGCGGCGAGCAAAACGAACTCCTCTACAAGCGCTGGGTCCGCTCCCGCGAAGCCCTCGTTGACTCGCTCTCCGGTGGCCGCCTCGGCTATGTTCACATTCCCCAAATGGACGACGAAGCTTTCCGCACCGTCTACTCCGCACTCCTCGGCAAGTTCAACAACCGCGAAGCCGTGGTAATCGACATCCGCTGGAACGGCGGCGGCCGCCTCCACGAAGACATCGAAGTGCTCCTCTCCGGCCAACAATACTTCGTGCAAGAAATCCGCGGTCACCAAACCTGCAACATGCCCTCGCGCCGTTGGAACAAGCCCTCCATCATGGTCATCAACGAAGCCTGCTACTCCAACGCCCACGGCACCCCCTGGGTCTACAAGCACTGCGGCATCGGCCAGCTCGTGGGCATGCCCGTCCCCGGCACCATGACCTCCGTCAACTGGGTCACCCTCCAAGACCGCTCCCTCTACTTTGGCATCCCCGTAATCGGCTACCACCTCCCCGACGGCTCCTTCCTCGAAAATCAGCAACTCGAACCCGACATCAAAGTCACCAACAACCCCGCTGAAGAAGCCCTCGGCCACGACGCCCAAATCGAAGCCGCCGTAGCCGCCCTCCTCCACCAGCTCGACCAAAAATAACCGGCTAAAATAGCTAAAAAAAAGCCAAGGCGCCCGATGGCCGCCTTGGTTTTTTTTTCGCTCGGCTCTGAGCTTCAGCGAAGCCCCCACCTAAAAAATTTCGAAAAAATTGCTTGCAATTCAAAAAAAATTGCTAACTTTGCGCATATCTATAAACAGCTCTTCACAATTACCGAAAGCAACTCACCCTTGAATCTATAAACCATCTAACTAAATACCTTAAAATCAATCATTTATGAAAAAGCTATTCACAGCTCTTTTGGCTGTAGCTTTTGCCTTGGTGGCTAATGCCCAATTGGTTGAACCGCTGTCGACCCAGCGCGTTCAGCTGCCCAATGGCGTTGCCTCCGAGCAAGCTACCCTCAGCCCCGACGGCTCATTTGCCGTTGTTGGCGTAATGGGCGGTTCCTCACTCACCCGTGTGGACATCGCCACCGGCGAATCTCATCTCATCACATCCAACGGCCTCGCATCCACTGTGATGATTTCCCCCGACGGTCAGAACATTGTGTTCAACTCCGTTTCCTACAACGACCAACACCTGCGCCTGACCGCCTTGCGCTCGGTCAACGTGGCCACCGGTCGCGAAATCGAGCTGGTGAAACCCTCGCGCCGCCTCAACTCCGGCTTCGCCCTGTCGAACGTGGGCGTTACCGCCATTGAAAACGGCAAAGCACGCGTGCGCGCTTTCGGTTCAGCCAAAGCTCAATCCCTGCCCGTGGCTTCGATCAACTACGGCCACCTCGACATCACTGTCAACGGCAAAACTACCACCCTCGACCCGCAAGGTCGCGGATCATACCTGTGGCCTTCGGTTAGCCCCGACGGCACCAAGGTGGTGTACTGCCTCAGCGGTGCCGGCACTTTCGTGTGCAACATCGACGGCTCCAACGTGCGCTCTCTCGGCTACCTCCACGCTGCCCGCTGGATGGGCAACGACATGGTGGTGGGCATGGCTGATTACGATAACGGCGAGCAAATTCTCCGCTCCACCATCATCGTATCCGACCTCAACGGCACCCGTCAAGCCCTTACCAACGATAGCCAAATCGCTATCTTCCCCTCCGCTTCGGCCGATGGCAAGCACATCGCTTACTCCACCCTCGCCGGCGAACTCTTCATTATTAACCTTAAATAATTCCGAGCCATGAAAAAGATTTTCTTAGCCTTAATGGCTCTTGCCGCCTGCACCTTCGCCTACGCCAAAACCGCCGACGAACTGCGCATCTATATCAACCCCGGCCACGGTTCGTGGACCGGCAACGACCGTCCCATGCCGCTTGTGAACCACGGCGAATGGGATCGTTACAACACCGACACCTGCGGCTTCTTCGAATCCAACACCAACCTGCGCAAGGGCTTCGGTGTGTTGGAAATGCTGCGTGAATATGGGTTGAAATACGACCCGACGCTCAACCAGGAAGGTGAGCGCTGGCAAATCGGTGCGGCTCGCGATTTGAGCAACAATATCGTGATGAGTCACGTGAAATGCGGACCGTTCCACGAGGATAACGCTTCGGCCGGCGTGTTGGGCGATGCCGCTCCGGAGGACATCGCTTACTACAACCGCTCGCTGCTGGAAGTGGCTACCGAAGTTGAGTCGAACAACTTCGATATGTTCATCTCCATTCACTCCAATGCGGCGGTGGAAGGCACCAACACCAACTACTGCGTGTTTATGCGTCGCGGCCACGACGACCAACGCGTGGTGGACGGCATCACCGCTGAATACCAAGCCACCTCAATAGCGATGGCCACCGCGTGCTGGCCTTACGCAGTGGCCAACGAGCACATGATGTGGACTTCGAATAAGGACCCGAAATCGCCTCATATCCGCGGCGATATCGAGTTTATGGGCGGCACCGGTTCGACCAACAACCTCGGCTACTACGGCTACCTGAGCGTGCTCAAGCACAGTGTGCCGGGCTTCTTGGTTGAAGGCTACTTCCACACCTATCAACCCGACCGCCACCGCGCCATGAACTTCGATGCGTGCTACTTGGAAGGCACCGCATACGCTCACGGCATCGCCGACTACTGGGGGCTGACCAAGGAATCCACCGGCGACATCCTCGGCGTGGTGCGCGATCTCCACGAGAAATTCACCGACACATATTATAAACCCAACGTCACCACTCTCGACCGCTTCAAACCCCTCAACGGTGTCACCGCTATTTTGTGGAGCGGCGACACCGAAGTGGCTCGCTACACCACCGACGAGAACTACAACGGCGAATTCATCTTCCGTCATCTCCAACCGGGCGACTACACCATCACCTTCGAAGCTGAAGGCTACAAACCCATCGCAGAACCGGTGGCCGTCACTGTGAAAGCGGCCACCATCAGCTACCCCACCGCGCAGCTCGAAAGCGAGAGCTACATTCCGCCCAAGGACGTGTACTACGACTATCCCGACGCGCTCCAACTCGGTTCGGTGCTGCCTTCGGACGACTATGTATTTGCTGAATCGCTCGCTCCCACCGCTGTTGACGCTCTGGCCGGCAAGACCATCCGCCGCACCATCGTGCGCAACGACCGCGCTTACATCCTCGCCCTCGATGCCGACAACGCTCCCACCATCGTGGTGGTGAACGTGGCCGACGGCTCCGTGCTCGCTGAAGTATCCACCGCCGGTATGAAAGGCACCACTTACAACAACGACTATGCCGCCAAACTGCTCGACTGCTCCGACATCGCCCTCACTGCCGATGGCGTGCTCGTGGCCACGCCTCTTTCCGCCGTTGACTTTAACAAGTCCAACCCGCTGAGCGTGTACAAGTGGGCTAACGACGAGAACGGTCTCCCCACCGGCGACCCCGAGCTGTGGTTCACCTGCGCTTGCTCGGGCAACTACAACAACTCCTACTCCGGCGAAACCATCTGCTACTCCGGCACCGCTGAAGAAGGTACGCTCTACTATTCGAGCTACACCACCGCTGCAACCACCAATTTCCGTGTGTCGATTGCACCGGTGATGGAAGGCACTTGCAACACCTTCGCTTACTACAAATTCAAACTCGCTCCGGGCTCCACGGCCACAGCCAACGCGCTCGGCGAAGGCTTCCGCCTGTACACCTCGCCCTTCCACGAAGGTGCATTCCTGCTGGTTGGCCCCGGTGAATCCTTCACCATCAACGAGTACATCGTCACCAACTCCTCCGCCGAGTACGAAGCCGATGCCAAACTCCCCGAAGGCCTCATCCCCAACGCCACCACCGGCCTGAACTTCTTCAAATACGCCGGCGCCACCTACATGGCTGTGCCTGAAGTAGGCGGTTACACCCTGCTCAACGTTACCAACGGCCTGGCCGCTGCATCGTTGGTTGACGCCACCACCGTGGCCTTCGGCGAAGAGCTGCCCGCATACGTAGCCGGCGAAACTCGCCCCATCTACGACAGCGAAATGGCTGTGACCGACGGTTTCATCAACCTCACCGCCGTCACCACCGATGGCAAAGTGGAAATGCAAACCACTAAGAGTGTGGACCAACCCGTCCACCGTGCCGTTTACGCTTACGACTTGAACGTAGACGCCACCGAACAAGAGTACATCCTCTCGTTCAAGGTATCCGACAACGTGCTCGATGCCACCGTAACCCTCACCCCCGTGGCTAAGATTTCCGAAGAAGCCGTTCCCGCTGCCGAACTCGAAGCCGAACCCATCGTTATCCCCGTGGGCGCTGTTGAAGTCGGCATCACCGCTACCGTCACCGTGGCTCGCCAAGACCTCGGCGAATACTCATACTCGTGGGCCGTTGAAGTAGAAGGTGCCACCGTGGCTCGTCCCGCTCTCGTCTACAAAGAAACCCAAGCCTTAAGCGGCACCAACTGCCGCGGCGGCGTTGTCCCCCTCACCGACCCCGAATATCCCACCTTCGGCTACACCGTTGTGGGCTACGGCTTCGGCCAAGGCTTCTCGCTGTTCGACCGCGACCTCACTCCCGTGGCTGAACGCGTCAGCGCCGGCGCTCCCTTCAACACCAAAAACCGCCACAGCGTATTCCGTGGCGGCCAACTCCGCGGCAAAGCCGTATTCTCCGACTGGAGCGATGCCGCTTCCGGCTACTGGATGAAAGACCCCGCTAACTTCAACGACGCTCCCGTCAACATGCTTCAAGGCGAACGCAACTCCGCCGGCGGCTTCGTTTACGACGGCGTGGTAGTAGGCGGCGGCTCCACCTGCTGCTCATTCGCCGGCGAAGGCGAAAACACCGTGATGTACACCTTCGCGGAAGACATCACCTCTATCGGTTCGAACGTATTGGTGCGCTACCGCATCGGCGACTCCGACCAAATCACCGCCCTGCCCGAAACCGACTTCGGCAAAACATTCACCGGCAGCAACTACCTGGCCAACACCTCCGTTGACGTATACGCCACCGAAGACGGCGCATTCGTTTCGCAATGCCGCGGCTCCGGCTCCAACGACAAGGGCGTTCCCTCGTTCCTGTACATCGACAATGATGGCAACATCAAGTACAACTCCGGCGCATCGCTCGAAAACACCGTATCCTGCAACAGCGGTATCGCTCTGAATCGTGAACGCAACCTCTTCGCCGTGGCCGGTTACAACGAAAACGTGCGCGTGTTCGCAGTAGAATGGGCCGACAACACTCCCACCCTTACCTATCTCTACAGCATCCCCGACAGCAACGGCCAAGCCGTAGGTCAAATCCGATTTGACTACGCCGGCAACCTCCACACCTTCACCCAAAATGTAGGTTACCGCGTATACGCTCTGCCCGCGCTCAACCCCACCTGCACCACTCCCGCTCCGAAGGCTCAACTGCTCACTGCCGGCAACTCCGACATCGAAGCTATCGACCTCGACACTCCCGATGCTGACGCCATCTACTACAACCTCCAAGGCATCCGCGTAGACGCCGCCAACCTCACCCCCGGCATCTACCTGCAAGTGAAAGGCGCCACCGCCACCAAAGTCCGCTTCTAACATCCCTTAATATCCCCAACCCAAGCGGCTCCGCCACCAAGCGGAGCCGCTTTTGTTACCACACTCGCCTCCCCGGCATGGTTTTACGAGTAAATGTAAAAATCGGTTGAAATGTTATAACATTGTGCCGGTATGCGCCTGATTATATGTATGTTGACGAGCTCGCGGCACAGCCGGATGGCCACTACCGCTATCGGTCGGAATCAGTAGGGACGCGGCCTGCCGCGTCCGCTGAAAAAGTCCAAAAAAATGGAATTTTCGATTCTGTAACTACCTGATAATCAAGCCCTATTTTTTGAAAAATGCTAAAAATGGACGATACCCTTGCGCAGATGAGCTAATGTAACGCTTGCCGCAGAGATCCCCTCCGGGGAACGGCAATGTGGGCGCCCGCACCGTGGGTAGGAACCGCTCCGCGGTACCAACCCACGGCTAACGAAAATAAAGCGCCTCTGGCGCATCAGAGCCGCTCCGCGGCAACACCTAACCTCGTGTTCACCCCACCACGCAAAATAACGAACACGAATCACACGAATTCCCACGAATCTTTTTTATGATTCGTTAGATTCGAGAGATTCGTGTTCTGTTATGCGGTGGTGGTTTCCTAATCCGGAGGCTATACCGCGGAGCGGTTCGAATGCGCCGGAGGCGCTATATTTTCGTTAGCCCCCGGGTGCTACCGCGGAGCGGGTTGCTCCCGGGGGGCGCTTATATACATGATGCATTGGCTTTCAGTTGAATATGAGCAAAGGCTGCCTTTGGGGCAGCCTTTGTTCATGGGGTATAGGGTAAGAGGATTATGCGTTGAGTGCGGCGTTGGTTTTGTGCACGGCGGCGGCGCTGGCTGCGAATGCGGCCTTTTCTTCTTCGTTGAGGTCGAATTCCACGATTTTTTCGATACCGTCTTTGCCGAGGATGCAGGGAACGCCGATGCAGAGATCGGATTCGCCGTATTCACCTTCGAGCAGAGCGGAGCAGGTGATGAGGCGTTTTTGGTCGTGGATAACGGCGGCGGCTACTTGGGCTGCAGCGGCGCCGGGAGCGTACCAAGCGGAGGTGCCGAGGAGTTTGGTGAGGGTTGCACCGCCTACCATGGTATCGGCAGCAACTTTGTCGAGGACTTCAGCGGGGAGGAGGGTGCTTACGGGCAGACCGCGGTAAGCGGCGAAGCGTTTGAGGGGAATCATGGTGGTGTCGCCGTGGCCGCCGATTACGATGCCTTCCACTTCGGTGGCGTTGCAGCCGAGGGCTTGGCTGAGGAAGTATTTGAAGCGGGCGCTATCGAGTGCACCGCCCATGCCGATGATGCGGTTTTTGGGCAGACCCATTTCTTTGTGGAGCAGGTAGGTCATGGTGTCCATGGGGTTGGAAACGCACACGATCACTGCGTTGGGAGAGTGTTTGAGCACGTTGTCGGCCACGGATTTCACGATGCCGGCGTTTACGCCGATGAGTTCTTCGCGGGTCATGCCGGGTTTGCGGGGGATACCGGAGGTGATTACCACCACGTCGGAGCCTTCAGTAGCGGCGTAGTCGTTGGTTACACCTTTGAGGCGGGTGCTCAGGCCGAGAATGCTGGCGGTTTGCATGATGTCCATGGCTTTGCCTTCGGACACACCTTCTTTAATGTCGAGGAGAACGACTTCGTCGGCAATTTGTTCTGTAACCAGAACGTTTGCGCAGGTGGCGCCTACGTTGCCGGCGCCGATGACTGTAACTTTTGACATAGTTTTTGAGTATAAAAGAGTGTTATTGTAGTTTTACAATACTTATGTGTTAGCACTGCAAATTTAAGGAAAAATTTCCATAATAGGAAATTTATTTGAATAATTTTGCGAAAAATTGCAGAATTATTGTGGCGAGTCGGCTTCGGGCAGCGGTTGGGGCTTGGGTCGAGTGAACGATGGCAGGGCGTAGTAGATTGAGAATGAGCCGGTTATCGAGGATTCGCGTGTGCCGAAGCCGGGAATGTACCATGGTTCGCCGTAGTCGCAGCGGCTTTCGTGTAGTATGGAGTGGTAGCGGAGCTTCCAGCCGGCGGAAATGTTGCGCCAGAGTTTCACCCGCAATCCGATGCAGATTTCCATCCAGCCGGCGGTGGCGCTTTGGCTCGGGATGTCGAAGCCCTGCGTCTGCTGCCAGTAGGGGTACTCGCCGGTGATGCCGTCCACGCTCCATTTGAATGGGGCGAATCCGTAGCGCAGGCCCAGAGTGAAGGAGTAGTCGCTATTGCCATTGAACATGAAATTGTAGTCACAACCGACTTTGGCATAAACAGTTAGCGGCGAGTGGTAGGTGAAGCCGTGACTGTCGTTGTAATGCTTGGCGGTGCCCAAGCCTACTTCCACCGTGGGGAAGAAGCGGTTGTAGATGCTGAAGTCGGCGGAGAAGTCGATCAGGCCGTAATGCTGGCCGAAAAGGCGCATCATCGGGTCCCAGATGTTGGCGCCCAGTGTGATGGCGCCCCACTTGGGGTAATTGAGCACGCGCTTGCGGTTGTTGATGGCGGCGGAGTCGATCCACTCGGTGCCGGCCACGGAATCCACCCACAGGATGGTGCCGTCGTTGCGGGGGTAGCCGATGGCGTTGGCGCGGAAGGCGGCATTGATGCGGGCGGTGTCATTGCGCATCTCGTTGATGGGCTGTGTGGCCGAGGCGGCATTGTTCACCGGGTTGATATGGCGGTGCGGGCGGTCGGGCTGCTGTGCGCAAAGAGCCGCGGCCATCAGCAGCGGCAGCAACAGCGCTATGATACGTGTGCGAATCATTGCTGCTCGCCCTCCTCGGCGGTGGTGCGGAAGTAGATGCGGATGCGCTCACGCTCCACGTTGGAAATCAGCGGGTCGATTACCGCCACCGAGTCGATTAGTCGTGAGGTCCACTCGGTGCGGTCGATGCGGTAGTAATACATGGCGCCGCACTCGTCGGAGGCGAAGTAGGGTAGGGCGGTGTAGTGGAAGGTGATGATGTCGCTCACTCCCACGAGCCCTTCTTGGCGGTAGTCGATGACCCAGCTCACCGCGGTGGCCGCCGGGGTGAACGGCAGGTACACCTGCGTGGCGCGCGTGCCGGCACCGAGCATCAGCGAGTCGTTGGGCGCGCCGGCGGCGTGGATGTCCACGTTGTCCAGCGCCACGATTTTGCCGGTGGCGCTGTCGTAGAATCCGGCTAAGGGAATGGCCGAACCGTTGTCCAAACAGCCCGACGATGAGCATGCCGCCATCGCTGCCATAAGTGCAGTTAATATGAGTAATATCAGTGGTTTACGCATTGAATTGTGTGCGTTTGCAAGTCGGTGTGGTTAATTGATGCGCAGCTCTTCGTCGATTTCGTAGTCGTTGCGGCGGGGCGAGTTGCGCGCCACCAATTCCCCCACGAAACCGGCCAGGAACAGTTGCGAGCCGAGCAACATCAGCGTCAATGCCAAGTAGAAGTAAGGCGAGTTGGTCACCAAGGTGTAGGGGTTGCCGTTATACATATTGTACAACTTGGTGAAGCCCACCACGGCCACGGCGATGAAGCCTAAGATGAACATCAGCGAGCCCCACAGCCCGAAGAAGTGCATGGGCTTGCCGCCGAATTTGCCGGTGAACCACAGCGTCATCAAGTCCAAATAGCCGTGGACGAAGCGGTCCAAGCCAAACTTGGTTTTGCCGTACTTTCGCGCTTGGTGGTGCACCACCTTTTCGCCGATGCGGTTGAAGCCGGCCAACTTGGCCAAGTAGGGAATGTAGCGGTGCATGTCGCCGTACACTTCGATGTGCTTCACCACTTTGAGGCGGTAGGCCTTCAGGCCGCAGTTGAAATCGTGCAGATTTTTGATGCCCGACACGCGGCGCGCAGTGGCGTTGAACAGCTTGGTTGGTATGGTTTTCGACAGCGGGTCGTAGCGCTTCTGCTTGTAGCCCGACACCAAGTCGTAGCCATCCTCCATGATCATCTTGTAGAGTGCCGGAATTTCGTCGGGGCTGTCCTGCAAGTCGGCATCCATCGTAATCACCACATCGCCTTGGGCGCGCGCGAAGCCGGTGTTGAGTGCCGGCGACTTGCCGTAATTGCGGCGGAAGGCCACGCCTTTCACCGCCGGATTCGCGGCCGACAGCTTGCGAATCACCTCCCACGAATCGTCGGTCGAACCATCGTTCACAAAGATCACCTCGTAAGTGAACTTGTTCTCCGTCATCACGCGCTCAATCCACGCGCACAGCTCCGGAAGCGATTCCGCTTCATTATATAAAGGTACTACTACTGAAATGTCCATCTATTATATATAATAATGTGTAATTATTTCTTGAATTTGTGAAACGCTCGAGCGATTAATGCCAACACGGTGGTGAGCATTGCGCCGCTCACGGTGGTAAAGTACAGCATCTCGATGGCGGTGTCGTGGGCCGACGGTAGCTCATGATTATCAATCATCTGCTGCATCTGCTTCACCATTTCGTTGCTCTGTGCACCAGGTTGATCCTTGAGCACCTCAATAGTCATCTCGAACATGCGCTCATAATAGCCGGGCTGCCACCAGTGCAACGCCGCAAACACGTACAGAGCCAACAGCAAGCCGCCGAAGAAGAACATACACGTGCCATGCAACCACGTGCCGGAGAACGGCTCGTACTCACCATCCTCGTTCAAGCCTCGCTTGAGCAAAATGTAAGCCATCACCGGCACTGCCACTATCGCGGCCAGCGCCGGCATCGTCAACCACGGCACAAATGGGGTGGCGCCCACAAGCGTCACCGTCAGCATCAGCAACGGTCCGAGCTTCAAACCGTCATCCGCTCCGCGTTGATATACCGAGCGTTTATTCTCTTTCATACCGCAAATTTACAAATTATTTGTTACATTTCCATAAAAAACATTCAAAATAATGATTTTTTGCGAAAAAAGTTGCATCTTTGACTTTTATTTTATACCTTTGCACCGAGATTGGACTGCTTAATAGTTTAATACGATGAATACTTCTAACGACAATTACACTTATCAGTATCCCCACCCCGCAGTCGCTACCGACTGTGTTATCTTTGGATACGACGGAAATCGCCTGCAAGTGCTCCTTGTAGAGCGTGGTATAGAACCGTTTAAAGGCTCGTGGGCTCTCCCCGGCGGATTCGTGCGCGAAAACGAAACTGCCGAAGATGGTGCTCGCCGTGAACTCTTCGAAGAGACCGGCGTTAGTCACGCTTACATCAAACAGCTCAAAGCCTATTCCGCCATCGAACGCGACCCCCGCGAACGCGTCATCTCAATCGCTTTCTTCGCCCTGGTAAAATCCTGCGAAGTCAAAGGCGGCGACGACGCATCGCAAGCTCGTTGGTTCAACATTGACGAGGTGCCCCAACTCGCTTTCGACCACCAAGCCATCCTCCAAGATGCCATCGAAGCTCTCCGTCGCGAAATCCATTTCGAACCCGTTGGCTTCGAGCTCCTGCCCGAGCGCTTCACCATCCGCGAGCTCCAAAACCTCTATGAACAAGTGCTCAAAGTCGAATTCGACCGCCGCAACTTCTTCAACAAGATCCGCCGCCTCGGCATCCTCAACCGCCTCAAAGAAACCACCCGTCCCACTCCCAAAAAAGACGCCTACCTCTTTGAGTTCAACCAAAAAGCCTACAACGAATTCAAAGCCAAACACAACGGCTTCCGCATGGAATTCTAACCGCGGCATACCCCACCTTACAGCAGCGCGCCCTCCCCACCGGAGGGCGCGCTGCTGTTCAATCCAGTCCAAAATTGTCGGTTGCAACCGACAAAAAATACAAAATCTGTCGGTTGCAACCGACAAAAATCAAAAAAATCTGTCGGTTGCAACCGACAAATATTGCATATATCAAAAATTCTTATTACCTTTGCACAAAATTCTAAACACTTGAAAATGGAACAGTTATTCGAACGAAAAAACCAATTAGTGCGGCTCACTTCGCTGAATTTTGTGCGCGATATCATGAATGACATCAACTGGAATGCCCAACTCATCTGCATACGAGGCGCTCGTGGCGTGGGAAAAACCACCCTTATGCTCCAGTATATCAAAAAAAATTACCCCGCCATGAGTCGGCAGGTGCTATTCGTTAGCCTTGACACATTGTATTTCACCACTAATTCTCTGCTCGACTTGGCTCGAGATTTTTACAACAATGGCGGCAAACATCTTTTCATTGATGAAGTGCATAAATACCCCACCTGGAGCAAAGAAGTTAAAGAAATCTACGACCTCTATCCGGATATGCGCGTGGTTATTAGCGGCTCCTTATTACTTAATATATTGGGGGGCGATGCTGACTTGTCGCGCCGCTGCGTGCCTTACGATATGCAAGGCTTCTCTTTTCGCGAGTACCTCGCTTTCTATCACAAAATTTTACTTCCCAAGTGCAATCTGCACTCGCTTCTCTCCGCTCCCGAGGATATTTGCGCAGCTGTGTTGGACCGTTGCCATCCCCTACCGCTGTTTAAGGACTACCTCAAATTCGGCTATTTCCCTTTCTATAGTAAAAATAAGGAAAACTACTACACCTTGGTGGAGCAAGTGCTCAGTTACGTAGTGGAAATGGAACTTCCGCAAATTTTCAATGTGGAAGTGGCTATGACCCGCAAAATCAAAGCACTCTTAGCGGTAATCAGCGCAAGTAAACCTTACGAAGTCGATGCATCAAAATTGAGCAGTGTGATTGGTGTGCACCGCACTACCGTTGTCAACTATTTATATATGCTTCAAAAAGCAAGCATCATCAATATGCTCTTCCAAGAAGCAAAGTCAATCAAGAAACTTCAGAAGCCCGACAAAATTTACCTCGAAAACACTAATCTACTGTATGCAATTGCTCCCGAGTCAGTTGAAATTGGTACATTGCGTGAGACATTCTGTGTTAACCAACTTTCGTATGCCCATCAAGTGGAATACCGCAAGCAGAAGGGCGATTTCTTAGTCGATGGCAAGTTTACCATCGAGGTCGGCGGCCAAGCCAAAGGCTTCGAGCAAATTGCCGGTGTGGACAATTCATATATCTTTGCTGATGACATCGAGATGCCATACGGGCGCAAACTTCCCCTTTGGCTCGCCGGCTTCA
The DNA here is from genome assembly GCA_946011725.1 of uncultured Bacteroidales bacterium. Classification (GTDB taxonomy): domain Bacteria; phylum Bacteroidota; class Bacteroidia; order Bacteroidales; family Muribaculaceae; genus CAG-873. The sequence continues at coordinate 28,110 of CAMGBT010000014.1, forward strand.
CCTACTAATTTAGCCGGCTGAGATGCCGGCTCCTGGGCTTTAGCGAAGTGTAACTTCCAACTGTGGAGCGGTTGTTCTCGTCCCCTTATTTCGTCGTGCGGATCTGTAGCCTCGAGGCCTCTTTGCCGCCACTTGGCGAAGCTGAGAACGTCACCGCGCAAATATTTTTGCATATATCGCGGAATTTCTGTAACTTTGCACATTATTTGAAAGTTATGGCCAACAACTCTTCTTTCCTGCAAAAAATTGTCGACATCTATCGCCGATTCCCGGTGTGGTCAAACATAGTGCTCATTGCTCTGGCTACCATGATATTGGTGTGGATCTGTCTGATTTTCCTCGACGTGTGGACCCATCACGGCGACAATGCCACCGTGCCCGAAATCAAGCACCAATCCTACGAGCAAGCGCGCCAAACCCTCGCCGCCAGCGGCCTCGCCATCGAGATTGCCGACTCCATCTACGACACCTCTATCGCCCCCGGCACAGTGGTCGAGTCATGGCCCAAAGCCGGCGCCGTGGTCAAAGCCGGTCGCAACGTCTACGTCACCGTCACCGCCTTCTCCCCCAAGGAGGTGACAATCACACGCCCCATTACCGGTGTGTCGGCTCGCCAAGCCGTTAGCTACCTCAACGCCATCGGCATCTCTAACGTCCGCATGGTCAACGTTCCATCCGAGTATCCCGACTTGGTTATCTCAGCCCATAGCGACAACCGACCCGTGGGCGTCGGCTCAATGTTGCCCGTTTCAGCCACCGTCACCCTCGAAGTAGGCGTTGCCTACGTGCAAGAAACTTCCGCCGATTCCATATCCTCCGAAGACGCTATTGAAGAGGAATTCACCTCCGGCTCATCTTATTTCGAATGACCTCCGACGAAATTTTCTGCGACGACTTAGCGCCCGACACCGAAGAGCAACACCCCGTTGTGATCATCGACGGCGACGACGAGCGCCAACTCTACGAACACTTCCGCTTCGTGGCCGACCCCGGTCAGGCGCTGTTACGCGTGGACAAATTCCTCGTTGAACGCTTGCAAAAATCCTCGCGCAACCGCGTGCAGCAAGCCGCCGAAGCCGGGTGCATCCTCGTCAACGGCAAAGCCGTCAAAAGCAACTACCGCGTCAAGCCCCGCGACGTGGTGCAAGTGGTCATGGACCGCCCGCGCTACGACTTCGAAGTCGTGGCCGAAGACATTCCCCTCAACATCGTCTACGAAGACGACCACCTCTTGGTGGTCGACAAACCCGCCGGCATGGTGGTCCACCCCGGTCACGGTAACTACAACGGCACCCTGGTCAACGCCCTCGCTTGGCACTTCCGCAACCTCCCCGACTACGACCCCTCCGACCCCCGCATGGGCCTGGTGCATCGCATCGACAAAGACACCTCCGGGCTACTCGTGGTGGCCAAAACGCCCGACGCAAAAACCGACCTCGGTCGTCAATTCTTCAACAAAACCACCCGCCGCCGTTACCTTGCCGTAGTGTGGGGCTGTCTCAACCCGCCCGACGGCCGCATCGAAGGCAACATCGGCCGATCCCTGCGCGACCGCCTGCAGATGGCCGTCTTCCCCGACGGCTCGCAAGGCAAACACGCCGTCACCCACTACCACACCCTCGAAAACCTTGCCCACGTGTCCGCCATAGAATGCGTGCTCGAAACCGGTCGCACCCACCAAATCCGCGTCCACATGCGCCACATCGGCCATCCCCTGTTCAACGACGCCCGCTACGGCGGCGACCAAATCCTCCGCGGCGTCCCCTCCGCCACCTACAAAGCCTTCGTGCAAAACTGCTTCGAAATCTGCCCCCGCCAAGCCCTCCACGCCCGCACCCTCGGCTTCCGCCACCCCGCCACCGGACAAGAGATGGACTTCACCTCCCCCATCCCCGCCGATATCCAAGCCCTCATAGAGCGTTGGCGCTCCTACGCCTCCAGCCACTAACCCGCCCGCCCGCCGCCTCGCCGAGCGCGGAGCCTTTTTGGAATAGCTCCGAGCTCCTGCTCGGCCAAGCAGCCGTGCCGTCCGCCCCCCGCTTTTTCAAAAAAACTTGCCCAAACTCTTGCAAATCAGCGAAAAATGTCGTAACTTTGCACCGCTTTGTGGACATTGCGCCCGCGAGCGTCCTTAGCCGGTGTGCGGCGGGACATCTATTTTATTCATTATTAATTACTTATTGCTATTTAATGGCAGATCAATTTACTACCGCCATCGAAGACTTCGACTGGGAAGGCTACGAAAAAGGCGAAACCGCCGGTGAGAAATCTCGCGAAGAACTCACCCGCACCTACGATGAGTCGCTGAACACTATCAAAGACAAAGACGTAATCGAAGGTACCATCATCGCTCTCAACAAACGCGAAGCTGTGGTTAACATCGGTTATAAGAGCGACGGCATCATCCCCATGAGCGAATTCCGCTACAACCCCGACATCAAAGTCGGCGACGTAGTTGAAGTCTTCATCGAAAACCAAGAAGACAAAAAGGGTCAGCTCATCCTCTCCCACAAGAAAGCCCGCGCTTCTCGCTCCTGGGAACGCATCAACGCTGCTCTTGCTAACGACGAAATCATCAAAGGCTTCATCAAATGCCGCACCAAAGGTGGCATGATCGTGGACGTTTTCGGCCTCGAAGCATTCCTCCCCGGCTCCCAAATCGACGTGAAGCCCATCCGCGACTACGACGTTTACGTGGGCAAAACCATGGAATTCAAAGTCGTTAAAATCAACGAAGAATTCAAAAACGTTGTTATCTCTCACAAAGCTCTCATCGAAGCTGAGCTCGAACAACAAAAACGCGAAATCATCTCCAAACTCGAAAAAGGTCAAGTGCTCGAAGGCACCGTTAAAAACATCACCTCCTACGGCGTATTCATCGACCTGGGCGGCGTTGACGGTCTCATCCACATCACCGACCTCTCCTGGGGCCGCGTTACAAAACCCTCCGAAGTTGTTCAACTCGACCAAAAACTCAACGTGGTTATCCTCGACTTCGACGACGAGAAAAAACGCATCGCCCTCGGCCTCAAACAGCTCCAACCCCATCCCTGGGATGCCCTCGATCCCAACCTCAAAGTTGGCGACCACGTTAAAGGCAAAGTTGTCGTTATGGCCGATTACGGCGCATTCCTCGAAATCGCTCCCGGCGTAGAAGGCCTCATCCACGTTTCCGAAATGTCCTGGAGCCAACACCTCCGCACCGCCCAAGACTTCATGCAAGTCGGCGACGAAGTGGAAGCCGTTATCCTCACCCTCGACCGCGAAGAACGCAAGATGAGCCTCGGTATCAAACAACTCAAACCCGATCCCTGGGAAAATATCGAAGAAAAATACCCCGTTGGCTCCCGCCACACCGCTCGCGTGCGCAACTTCACTAACTTCTCCGGCTGCGTTGAACTCGACGAAGGCGTTGACGGCCTCATCCACATCTCCGACCTCTCTTGGACCAAGAAAATCAAACACCCCAGCGAATTCACCCAAGTCGGCAACGACATCGAAGTCGAAGTTCTCGCTATCGACAAAGAAAACCGTCGCCTCAGCCTCGGTCACAAACAACTCGAAGAAAACCCCTGGGACGTATTCGAAACCATCTTCACCGTTGGTAGCGTTCACGAAGGCACCATCGTCGAAATGCTCGACAAAGGCGCTGTCGTTGCTCTCCCCTACGGCGTAGAAGGCTTCGCCACCCCCAAGCACCTCGTTAAGGAAGACGGCACCACCGCCGCCGTGGACGAAAAACTCCCCTTCAAGGTTATCGAGTTCAACAAAGAAACCAAGCGCATCATCCTCTCTCACAGCCGCATCTTCGAAGACGAAGCTCGTGCAGAAGCTCGCACCGAACGCAAACCCAAACGTCAGCCCCGCAAAGCTGAAGCCGAAGCACCCGTAGCTGCTCCCGCCATCGAAAAAGCCACCCTCGGCGACCTCGAAGCCCTCGCAGCCCTCAAAGAAAAACTTTCCGGCAAATAATCCCTCCCACATACCGCCCAAAAAGGCCGACGCTCCGCGCCGGCCTTTTTTAATTCCGGCGCAGCACCCTACAGCGCCGCCCGAGCAAGAGCTCGGAGCTGGTGCAAAAAGGCTCCGCGCGCCCGCTGTGCCAGCCGCCGGGTATGGCAGCGGCAAGGCTCGGCGCAGCGAAGCGCCCGCCGCGGTGCGGTTCGGTGGCGAGGCGGAAGCCGAGCTGCGCGGAAGCGCCCGGCCACCAGCCTTGGGTTATGTGGCGAGGCGGAAGCCGAGCTGCGGCGCGCTCTCAGCTCTCCTCCGCCCCGGCCCCGCGCTCTTCCCTCTTGGCTGTTTTGCACTTTTTATTCGGGGTTTTAACATCTTTTATGTTATTTCGCTTTTTTCTACCGCCTTTTTGTCGTAACTTTGCAGTGCAAAATAGGTATTCGTTTTTTAGGGACTCAGCCGCTTCGGCGGTTTGGGTTTCTTCATTTTATTTTGCCCACTGTTATTTTGTTTAATCCTTTAACCGCTTTTTTATTATGGCTATTACATACATGACCCGCGAAGGTTATAAGAAAAAAATGGAGGAGATCGCTTATCTCGAAAGCGTGAAACGCCCCGAAATCTCCCGCGCTATCGCTGAAGCTCGCGACAAGGGTGACCTCTCCGAAAACGCTGAATACGACGCTGCCAAGGAAGCTCAAGGCATGCTCGAAATGAAGATTGCCCAGCTCAAAGACATGGTGGCAAACGCCCGCATCATCGACGAGTCGAAGCTCAACTGCGACGAAGTGCAAATCCTCAACCGCGTGAAAATCAAGAACGTAGCCAACGGTATGGTGATGGAATACACCATCGTGGCCGACTCCGAAGCTAACCTCAAGGAGAAAAAAATCGCCACCTCCACCCCCATTGCTCAAGGCCTGATGGGCCACCGCGTGGGCGACGTGGTAGAAATCCGCGTACCCTCCGGCCTGATGAAATTCGAAATCGTTGAAATCGGCTTCTAATCCCTACAGCTATGGCATCAATCTTTGCTCGCATTGCCGCCGGTGAAATTCCCTCGTACAAGGTGGCTGCCGACGACCGCTTTTTCGCATTCCTCGACATCAACCCCGTGGCCAAAGGTCACGTGTTAGTAATTCCCCGCGCTGAAGTCGACTACATCTTCGACCTCGACGACGACACCCTTGCCGGCCTCTATCTGTTCGCCAAACGCGTGGCCCGCGCGCTCAAAGCCGCCATCCCCTGCCGCAAAGTCGGCATGGCGGTGCTCGGTCTGGAAGTGCCCCACGCCCACATCCACTTGGTGCCCATGCAGAGCGAAGGCGACATGGACTTCCGTCGCGAAAAGCTCCAACTCACCGCCGAAGAAATGCAGGCAATCGCTTCATCCATCGCCGCTCACTTTGAATAATTCCGCCAAAATGAAACATACATTCCTTGCCGCCATCGCCGCCGCTGCCCTGCTTGGCGGCGCATGCTCTCAGGCCCCCGCGGGCTGGAGCGTACAAGGCACTGTGGCCGACGTTGACTCCGCCAAAATCATCCTCGAAGGCTTCAACAACGGCCACTGGTACGTGATCGACTCCCTCGAAGTTGACCAAGACGGCTCCTTCGCCTACACCGCCGACGCCCCCGCCGCTTACCCCGACGTGATGCGCATCTCGCTCAACGGTCGCTCAATCTACTTCCCCGTGGATTCCGTTGACCGAGTGGAAGTTACCACCACCGCCGCCGACTTCGGCCTGCGTTACACCCTGGCCGGCTCGCCCGACGCTGCGGCCATCCACTCGCTCGACAGCCTCATCAACGCCTCCATCGAGGCCGTTGGCGTAGACTCCACCCTCCGTTGCGACGCCCTCAAGCAGCAGCTCTTCGCCACCGCCTTCGCCGACCAGCAGTCCGTGATGCCGCTCTACTACCTTATCAACCGTTCCGTGGGCCGCAAGCCGCTGTTCGACATCAATCATCGCGCCGATATGCGCCTCTATGGCGCAGTAGCTCAGCGCTTTAGCATTCTTTGCCCCGACGATCCCCGCACTGCCTACATGGTTCAGACCTACCAGCAGGCATTAGCCGCCCGTTCCGGTCTTACCGCTGAATACGAAGTGCCCACCGCCTCGCTGCCCGCCGACATCGTCCGCTACGACATCAACGGCACCGAGCACTCCCTCGCGCAGGTAGCATCCAAAGGCAACGTTGTCCTGCTCAGCTTCACCTCCTACGACCTCGAAAGCTCGCCCTCCTACAACGCTCTCCTCAACACCATCTACGAGAAGTACCATGCCAACGGCTTGGAAATCTATCAGTTAGCGTTCGATGGCGACGAAAGCATGTGGAAACTCCGCGCCAAAAATCTCCCCTGGATAGCAGTGTGGAACACCACCACCGACGGCGACGCCGTGCTCCTTAGCTACAACGTAGGCGCCCTGCCCATGACCTTCATCATCGACCGCAACGGCACCATTGCCGAACGCGTTGTAGACCCCACCACCTTAGAAAATATCGTTGCCAAATACCTCTAACCCAACCGGTTAACGAAATAAGCAAGCCGCGGCACCATCCCTTAGGATCGGCGCCGCGGCCGTTTTCATCCACGGGGAATGGCAGCTGCCGCAGTCCCCGTCGCTTTTTTGTCACAGCTCTGAGCTTCAGCGAAGGCCGCCGTCGCTTGTCCATCCCGGGGAGGGTGGGGCAGTAGCGCACAAAAAAAGCGACCTCATTGAGATCGCTCTTCGTAGCGAATCAGGGAATCGAACCCTGGTCTCCACCGTGAGAGGGTGGCGTGCTAGGCCACTACACTAAATCGCCATTTGTGAGTGCAAAGTTAAGCAATTTTTCTTGTCCCACCAAATTTTTCGCCAAAAAAATTCAAAAAATCGCAAAAAACCTCCTCCGTCGCCTCGGGCTCGGCCTTTGACTCGGCCGGTTGTAGGCCGTAACGCTGCCGATTGCCGGATTTTTTGGCCGATTTTGCACTTTTTTGGCCAAAAGCCGTGGCTATACCAAATTATTTTGCTAAATTTGCCAAAATTATCTAACAATGGCTGTAATTCTTAATATAGATACTACCACTGCGGTGTGCTCGGCGGCGCTGACTGCCGAGGGTACCGTATTGGCCCACCAAGAAAATTTCGAAGGGCGGAATCATGCCGCGCTTCTGAGCGATTACGTGAAATATTGCCTCGACTTTGCTGCCGATAAGGAGTTGAAAGTGGAGGCAGTGGCCGTGAGTCTCGGCCCGGGTTCGTACACCGGCTTGCGCATCGGTTTGAGCGAGGCCAAAGGCTTGGCCTACTCGCTCGACTGCCCGCTCATCGGCGTGAAAACGCTCGAACTGATGGCCACACGCGTGATGTTCTCCACCGACGACATCGACCCCGAGTCCATCTTCGTGCCCATGATCGACGCCCGCCGTATGGAGGTGTTCACCGCTGCTTACGACTTCGCTCTCAGCGAGTTACTCACTCCGCAACCGCTCATTTTGGACGAACACGCCTACGCCGACCTGTTGGCCACCGGCCGCCCGGTGCTCTTCTTCGGCGATGGCAGCGAAAAGGCGCGCGCCGTGATTACCGTGCCCAACGCTGTGTTCGTGCCCGATGTGGTGCCCTTGGCCGTGGACATGGTGGCGCTGGCCGAACGCGCTTACGCCCGCCGCGAGTTCATCGACGTGGCCTATTCCACGCCCCTCTATCTCAAAGATTTTCAAGCCACTAAGCCAAAATCGCTGATATGAATACGCCCGAACAATATCGCGCCGACATCTCCGCTGCCGTGGCAGAATTGCGCCGCGGCGGGGTGATTCTCTACCCCACCGACACCATCTGGGGCATCGGTTGCGATGCACGCAACTCGAAAGCCGTGCGCCGCGTGTTCGAAATCAAGCACCGCGCCGAGGCCAAGGCGCTGATAACCTTGGTGCACTCGCTCGCGGCGCTCGACCGCATCGTCGACGAGGTGCCGGAAGTGGCTGAACAGCTGATAGATGTGGCCGTGGACCCCATCACCATCATCTACGACCGCGGCCGCAATGTGGCGTCCGAACTCTTGGCCGAAGACGGCAGCATCGGCGTGCGCCTCACCCGCGAACCGTTCTCTGCCGGCCTTTGTGCGGCCTTCGGCGGCCCGATTGTGTCCACCTCCGCCAATATCAGTGGCGCCGAACCGGCCCACTGCTTCGCCGACATCGCCCCGGAGATTCTCAACGCTGTGGACTATGTATGCACCTCGCGCCGCGACGAGCCGGCCGTGGCCAAACCCTCCTCCGTGATAAAAATTTCCTCCGGCGGATTGTTCAAAATCCTACGTAAGTGATTGATTATGACCTTCGAAAGTAAGCAACGACTGCGCTTCGCCGCCTTTGACTATCTCGCCGCCAACATTGGCGTGATAGTGTTCAATGTGTTGCGCTTCTACTCCTTACCCGAAGGTTTCGACACGCGTCCGCTCGAACTGTGGTTGCTCCACGACCCGGCCATCCTCCTTGGCCAGTTGCTCTTCCCCCTAACACTGATGGGATTGCACTGGCTATCAGGCTTTTACAACTCCGTCGGTGCCAAATCACGTTTTGATTTGATAGCCACCGCCGCCACCTCCGGCCTCATCGCCACCCTGCTCATCTTCTTCGTGGCCCTCATCAACGACCGCATCCCCGAGCGCATGCAGAATTACGAACTGCTACTGCTGTTGTGGGGCCTGCTTACCGTGCCCACCATCGTCAGCCGCGAGCTGGTCAACCGCGTGGCCGTGTGCGCCATCCGCTCCGGCCGCTACTTTGTTCCCGCGGTGATAATCGGCACCGGCGCCGCCGCTCGCGCCTTGGCCGCCCGCATCAAGCGCAGCCGCCGCCACACCGAAGTGCGCATCCTCGACTTTGTCGACGCCACCCATCCCAAAGACATGGCGCAAGCCATCCTCAAACTGAGCCCTAAAATGCTGATAGTCAGCGCGGATGCCGGAATCAAAGGCCCAAACTCCCAGTTGCTTGCTCCGCTGTTTGCCACCGGTATCGACATCTACATGCCGCTCAACATCTATCGCACCATCTCGCCCATGGCGCGCCTGCAAACCATTGTGGGTGAGCCGCTTATCAATATCAGCAACGCCAACTTGCCGCCGTCCACCGTCAACATCAAGCGCGCGGCCGACGTGTTCACCTCCATCCTCGCCCTGCTGGTGCTCTCGCCCCTGTTTGCCCTGCTGGCCATCCTCATAAAGCGCGACTCACGCGGCCCGGTGTTCTACCTCCAAGAACGCGTGGGCTTCCGCGGTAAAGCCTTCAAAATCATCAAGTTCCGCACCATGCGCATCGACGCCGAGCGCCACGGCCCCATGCTCTCGTCGCTCGACGACGAGCGAATTACCCCGCTGGGCCGCGTGTTGCGCAAGTACCGCCTCGACGAGTTGCCACAGTTCTGGAACGTGCTCCGCGGCGACATGTCGGTGGTGGGTCCGCGTCCCGAGCGCCAATATTTCGCCACGCAAATTGCAGCCCGTGTGCCGCAATACAACCTCATATACCAAGTGCGCCCCGGCATCACATCCTGGGGCATGGTCAAGTTTGGATACGCTTCCAACGTGGACCAAATGATTGAACGTTTGCAATATGATTTACTTTACATAGAGAATATTTCCCTCGGTGTCGACCTCAAAATTCTTTTCTATACAGCCATAACCGTCATCACCGGCAAAGGTGTCTAATCCAATAGTGCAATGACTCAAAAATACATACATAAATCGCGCGCCTTCGAGTGGCTGCTTCGCTTCGTGAAATGGCGCGAACGCCATATCAGCGAAAACACCTTCCTGCTGTTCTTGGCGCTGCTGGTGGGCATCTTCTGCGGCCTCGCCGCCCAGGTGCTCAAGTACCTTATCCACGCCATCTCCTCCACCCTCACCGCCCATGCCGACGCGCATTCAGCCAACTACCTCTATATCATCCTGCCCACCATCGGCGTGGTCATAGCCGCCCTGTTCGTGCGCTACGTGGTCAAGGACAATATCTCCCACGGCGTCACCCGCGTGCTTTGGGCCATCTCCCAAAATAAATCGCGCCTGAAGCGCCACAACACCTACACCTCCCTGTTTGCCTCCGCCGTCACCATCGGCTTCGGCGGGTCGGTCGGTGCCGAAGGCCCCATCGTCCACACCGGCGCCGCCATCGGCTCCAACCTCGGCTCGCTCTTCCGCATGTCGCCCCGCGTGCTGATGATTTTGGTGGGCTGCGGCGCCGCCGCCGGCATCGCCGGCATCTTTAAAGCGCCAATTGCCGGCATGCTGTTCACCGTCGAAGTGCTCATGCTCGACCTTACCACCGTGTCAGTGATGCCCCTGCTGGTGGCATCAATCACCAGCGCCGTAATCGCCTACACCTACACCGGCTACACCTTCGAATTCTTCTTCGCACAAAACACTGACTTCGTCATAGCCAAAGTGCCCAGCGTTATCGCTCTCGGCGTGGCCTGCGGCCTGGTATCGCTCTACTTCACCCGCGTGATGAATATGATGGAAAACTTCTTCGGCCGCTTCAACCATCCATGGATTCGCACTATCATCGGCTGCTGCATCCTCTCCGGATTGGTGTTCCTTTTCCCGCCCCTTTACGGCGAAGGCTACGAATCCATCATGGGCCTGCTGGCCGGCGACGCATCCTCCATCGTCAACGGCTCCATCTTCTCCGGCGACGGCAACCAAGCCTGGTTCATCGCCCTGTTCATCCTCATGATAATCCTCACCAAAGCCTTCGCCACCTCCGCCACCAACGGCGCCGGCGGCGTGGGCGGCACATTCGCCCCCTCACTCTACGTGGGCTGCATGACCGGATTCCTTTTCGCATACATCTGCAACTACTTCGGCCTCGGCATGGAACTGAGCACCCGCAACTTCGCCCTCATCGGCATGGCCGGCGTTATGGCCGCCGTCATGCACGCACCCCTGATGGCTATCTTCCTTACCGCCGAACTCACCGGCGGCTACGACCTCTTCCTACCCCTGCTCATCGTATCCACCATCGCCTACGGCACCATCAAACTCTTCGAACCCTACAGCATCTACACCACCCGCCTGGCCAAGCAAGGCAAACTCCTCACTCACCAAAAAGACCAAGCAGTGCTCACCCTGCTCAAGATGGACTCCGTAATCGAAACCGACTTCCTCAGCGTCCGCCCCGAAATGACACTCAAAGAAATGGTCGACAAAATCTCACAATCCAGTCGCAATATCTTCCCCGTGCTCAACGCCGCCGGCGAACTCCTCGGCATCGTCTCCTTAGATGAAATCCGCAACATCATGTTCCGCCCCGACCTCTACCGCAAGATGAACGTGGCCTCCTTCATGACCTCGCCCCCCGCCCGCATCCTCATCGGCGAACACATGGATTCCGTCATGAAAAAATTCGACTCCACCGGCGCCTGGAGCCTGCCCGTGGTCGACCCCCGCGGCCACTACTTCGGCTTCATTTCCAAAGGCCGCATCTTCAACTCCTACCGCCGCGTCCTCCGCCACTACTGCGACGACTAACCCGCCCGCTCCCGCCGCCATCCGGAGGCCGTTCGGCTGCCGCCTCACCACGCCAACCGGCCTCCGACACCGCTTCCGAGGGCGGTTTTGGGGCAAAAAACAAGAAAAAATGCGAAAAGTTGCATTTTTTTTCGAAAAAATTTGGTCAATTCAAAAATAATGCCTAACTTTGCACTGCAAAACAAAACGGTGCCATAGCTCAGATGGTAGAGCAAAGGACTGAAAATCCTTGTGTCCCCGGTTCGATTCCTGGTGGCACCACCGCAAAAAGCCTCTAACAAGCTGATCCTCAGCAGTTAGAGGCTTTTAGCTTATACCCGTGCCGCCGCCCTCGCCGAGCAAGAGCTCGGTGCATTTCCAAAAAGGCCGGCGCAACGAAAGCGGCGGCGGGGTGGGGCGGTGGCTGCCGTGCGGAGCCACGGCTCTTTCATTTAAGCTTCGGAAATTGCAAATCGCGGCTAAACGAATAAAACGAATCAACGAATTCA
>CAMGBT010000015.1 GCA_946011725.1 uncultured Bacteroidales bacterium
GCCCTAATCGATTTTTGGCCCGGGGGGTGGGCTAATTTCGTGGGCGGGGGGGGCCGCTAATCGACGCGGACGTAGCGCACCGGGCGAATCATGATGCCGGTGGGGCGGCTGACGGTGCCGACGATTTTGCCGGTGGTGCCGCTAAGGTTTAGGGCGTAGCAGGTGCGTTTGAGCACGGTTACGCCATCTTCAGTAACGTTGTCTTTGCCGGGGCCCATTGTGGCGCTCTGCAAGTAGGCATCTGTGCCCCATTTTTCCGTGTTAAGGGCTTTGTCGATGTAGGAAGTGGCTGGAATCAGGATGCTATTGCCGTTGATTTTGGAAGTCAGTCTGAACCATGTGCGAGTATTAATGGTTTCTTTGGTTATGGTGACGTTATTGAGCAGAAGCTGGTAGTCTTCGGCGGTGGGGATGTACCAGCCGGAGGGCCAGTGGAGGTGCACGATGTCGTCTTCGGGCAGCAGGTCGCGCGAAGCGGTTGAGCTGCCGTTGGTATTGTATTTGGTGAACAGATAGCTGTCGGCGTATGTTAAGAACGAGAACTTTTCGGTAGCGGCGCGTTCCACGGTGTCGCCCCAGGCGAAGCGTGAGCCGGGCTTGGTGTAGCACGTGGCGATGAAGTCGTCCTCGTTGAGGGTGATGTGGTTCAACGTGGTTACGTCGATTTTGGAATCGGCGCCATAGTTGAACGGGCTCCAGAGCAGCTTGTAGGTCACGCCGTCCACCACCTTGGTGACGCCCATGTCGACGGCGAGGTCGTTGATATGGCGCACCACGATGTCGAGCTTCTCGGCCGGCTTGTAGATATGCCGCATCTTGAGCACGGGGCGGACGCCGAAGCCCTTGTAGCGGTCGTTGGTGTAGGTGCGCATTGAGGGGTTGTTGTGCATGGTGGTGCAGGACCAAGTGCCGGCGCGACTGGCCGATAGGTAGTGGAGGTAGAGCGGTTGGTTAAGGGTGGAGTTGACCATGTAGCCGTTGGAAATCAGGGTGATGGTGTTGCCGTTGACGATGCTGCGGAAGGTGATTTTGTTGACGTCCTGACGCAGTTCCTCGCTGTAAACGGTTTCGGTGCTGACTATCTCGGTGTAGTCGATGAACTCTTGGATGTCGGCAATGGTGGGGAGGGTCCAGTGGCCGCCCCAGTACTGTCGGGCGGGGTCGTACACAGTCTCGGAGATGTCGGCAGGGAGTATGGAAGTGCCGGAGGTCTGGTACGGGTCGTTGATGTAGGTGTCGTAGCTGTACACGTCCTTGTCGAAGAGCTCGCCCCATGCCAGGCGGCGGCCGATGGTGGTGGTTGCGGCGGCGAGTTCGGCATCGGTCATATAGCTTGCGGTCTCAGCGCCGAGGTTGATGGGGCTCCACAGCACGCCGGAAGGGAGGCCGAGGTCCACGGCGCAGCGCTCGTCCATGCGGTAGGTGTAGACGATGGCGTGGCGGCCGTTGACAATCTCCACGTCATCACGCCGGTACGACAGCTGCTTGATGCCGGTGAGCTCGTTGCCGATGGAGTAAGTGCCGCTGACGGTGAGCGTCTGCGGGGTGACGGCGTCGACGATGTAGCGGTAATGCTCCACGCCGTTGTTGTCGACGGTCCTGGTATATTGATAGGCGGATGCCCAACTGTTTTGGTGGTCTTGGGTGAAGGAATTGTAGATGTCGATTTTGGCGTATCGGTGTTTGAAGCGCAGAGTGGTCACGGCGTTCACTTGCGGAGCCGTGGGCTCGGTGTACATCCAGTCGATAGCGGGCTGTGTGGATTGGTCGGCGGCGGGAGGGGTGAACAGCGCGCGGATGTCATCCACGGTGGCGCAGTCGTTAAACGTCTCGGAATAAGGGTAGTACGCCACGTACTTGTAGCCCAACTTGTGCACGATGTCCTTGATGTCGGAATTGATGTTCCACACCACGCCGTCGGGCGTGGTCACTCGGATGTTGAGTGCGTTGTGCCCATCAATCTCGGTGACGAACTTTCCCTCGGCATCGATGATGAACATGCCGAAGGAGTCGCGGGGATTGAAATCGCGGGTGATATAGTTGTCGTACACGTCGAGCACTTGTCCGCGCGAGGAGTGCGATCCGTCCTCGACCACAACCTCGAAGCGCAGCACCCGGCCGGCCACGTCGGACTCTCCGCCGCCTGAAGCGGGCACGTTCAACTCGTCCTGACAGGCCACTAACAGCGCGGCTAATAGTATGTAAATCAGCTTGTTCATCATTATTCAACTGTAATGCGGATGGTACTGCGACTTTCCGGGTTGATATTCCAATTCTTACCGCCATACACCGGCCGGATGAGCATGCCGGTGTAGCGGTGGCCGTTCTGGGTGAGGCCCCACAACTCAATGGTCTGCCCCTGGGAGTTGACATACTTCGATGTCTTCCGAACCGGTTTCACGTCAGTTATCCGGCCCGATTCGTCGACGGTTTTCTTGGTTTCCAACTCCATGTAGCTGGAGCAGTCTATCAGTTGGTGCGAGGCCGATGAGGCGAAGTAGTACATGCCGCCGTAGTCGGCACTATATGTAGTTGTGCTAATGCGACCTTCGTGGTTGCGCGAGTTGGTAGCGAGCATATCGATGCTCCAGTCGCTCCAGGTGCCGCCCGGGAAGTAGAGCACTTCGCCGTTGATTGTGCTGGTGAACTTTACGATGGAGACCATGTAGCGGTAGGGGCGGACGTTTTCGGTGCCGAAGAACTCGGAGTTGTCGGGGTGGAGGTAGAGGTAGTTGCCTTCGGCATCTTTTGTGCCAATCCACGAGGCGTAGCGCAGGTTGTCCTCGTAGTACCAGTCCTCGATTGTCACATCGCAGTAGCGGAAGAGTTCGTCGACCTCGTTCTCGTTGGGGATGCGCCACTCGCCCTTCCAGAGCTTGTTGCGCACCACGTCGTACTCGGTGCCGGCGATGTTGCCGTCGATTGAGGCGTAGGTGTATCCGCGGTCGATGTAGGTTTCGGGGTAATAGCCCTTGTCGGAGCCGGAGATGAGGGGCGTTACGTCCGTGCCGGCAGCGTTGATCGAGTCACCGGTTCTCCAAATGCGGCCGGATTCGGCATCAAGCAGCACGGCCGGCTGGCCGTACTTGGTTTTCAGCTCGCCCCAGCCGTAGTAGTCGCCGCGGTCAAACGAGGCGTGCAGCAGGGTGTCGGCGAGTTCGCCGGTGAAGACCTTCACATTGCCGTCGGCGTCGTACCACTTGCCGCCCCGCTTTTTGAATGCTGTAAATGACTCCGAGCCCAAGTTGTACTTGGCCCAGATGCAGCCCGAGGGGAAACCCATGTCGACGCCGGCGGTTTTGTACGACACGGTGGGCTGGGAAAAGATGGAGATGTACACCGAGTGGTTCTCTTTGAGGTTGACATACGCCTCCCAGTAAGAGAAGGTTTGGATGCCGCTCTCTTCGCCCTCCACGCTTTGGTGGGAGACGGCTGTGCCTAACACTGCCAAATTATCGTTCGGCGCGGTGATATACCAATAAGCCTCGGAATCGTCGGGGTTGAACATCTGCGATACCGGCACCGGCTTCTCCACGGAGAAGTCCGACATGTCGCCGTTGTAGTAAATCTTCATCTGGCTCATGGCGTGGGTGAACGACAGGCGCAACTGCGTGCCGGTGCGCTGCGGTGTGCGGCATATCAGCAGGTCGGCGGCATTGTAAGCGGCCTTGGTCGACTGGTCGGCATACTCCGAGGATAGTTTAGCCGCATGGTTGGCGATAATGGCCTCGAGCGAGGTGTAGTTATTGTATTCTTGGTTGTAGGGAGCGTAGGCTATATAGGTGTAGCCCTCTTTGTAGTACACATCGGAGGAGATGATGTTGCCGGCGGCATCGGCGCGGTAGGCCAGGCCTGTTTTCTGCACCACGAATCGGTAGTTGTTCACCACCACGTTGCCGTTGTTGTCCACCACAATGAGGCCGATGTCATCGCCCTCGGCAAACTTGGTGACCACGCCGGTGTGGATGGATGCGCGCGATGGCACGTTGTCCACGTTCTGACTGTACGCGGCCACATCCACCACTATCTGAAGCGGAGTGCCTTGCTCAACCAATTGCTGCTCCTCGGAGCAGGATGCCAAGCAAATCAATATCAGCAGCTGTAGGAGTATCTTCTTCATCATCGGTTACTTTTGTTTGAGCAGCACGGGGCGGATGGCGTAGCCGTTGTATCGCGGCTTGGCCGCTAAGGTTGGGGGAGTCATATAGCCCAGACCGGTGCCCTCTTCGGTGTAATATTTGGTTTCAAATGCCCAGGCGGTTTCGTTGGCGCCGGCAGCGCCGCCGTCGGGTGTGGCGGTCCAGTAGTAGCACAGCGCCTTGTTCACTTTCGTGTATTCCTCGCCATTGTAGCCGGAATAGCCGGTGATGGGCAAGTAGATGAGCCCGATAAGGTTGTTTTCGGCATCGCGCTTGGTGATTTCCCACACCGAGGCATCGAAGTTGAGGTTCTCTTCGGATTCGGTTCCGTCGGTCACCTTCTTCACAGTTTTCCACTCCCATGTGCAGTTGTCGATGAGGTCTTGCCACATGGCTCGTGTGGGCATACACCACAGCCAGTAGCCGCCGCCCAAGTAGGCCCTCACGGCATCGTACTCGGTGTTGCGGATGTCGCCGGCGACGCTGCCGGCGGTGTACCCTTCGGGGGAGTACAGCGACGAGGCCTTGCGCTCCACTTCGCCCCAAGCGTAGTGGTAGCCGGTTTCGATGGGCTCCATCGCGCCTAAGTTGCACGTGGCCCACAGCACATCATACTCTTGCCCGCCGATGGTGGCGGTCATGCCCAAGCTCACGAACACCATCTGGGCGGTGGCTTGGTCGGCCTCGCTCCACACGGCGTCGCCGGAAATCACCACGTTGAGCGACTCGGTGTTGTCTATATTGTAGGTGGTGCATTGCGCTATCTCAATCATGTTGAGGTAGATTTCTTTCTCGTCGAGGGTGAAGTTGAAGGTGTAAATCTTGCCGGCCTCAAACTTGTGATTGGTGATGAGGTCGGAGTTGAGCCGCAGGCGGTAGGTGAGGTAGTTGGTGTCGATGGTGAAGCGAAGCGGCACGCTGTTGAATGTGCCGTCGAGCGGGAAGCATAGATTGTAGAACACGCCCTGCTTGCCCTGCGGCAAGCCGACATTCTGAATATCAGTGGTTAATCCGCTGTAATAGTTCGCCTTGTCGCTCTGCTCGGCCATGATAGCGTCGGAGAAGCGCAATACGTCGGGGAATATCTTGGAGCCGTCATCGGCTTCCATCTTGATGCGTGAGATGTCGATGTCGGCGGTCACGTTGTTGGTGATGTTGAAGCGGATGATGGCGCAGGCGGAGGTGAAGTGGGAGGGGTTGGCCACCACGTCGGCGGCGTTGACCGACTGCAAGGTGGTGGCGGTGTACACGTAGGAGTACTCTGCCAGCGCGGCCAAGGAATTGGTGCGCTCGCCGTATGTGAATGTCTGCGGCAGGTGCATGTCCACAGTGACGGCGTCGGCACTACTGTTCACGGTGGTGTGCTCGTTGATGGGGTGGCAGCAGTACATCTCATCGCCGGCGGCCACCGGGTAGACGTATGCGCCGGCGGCCACATCGCACTTCACGCCGCGCTCGGTCTGCAGTCGGATTTTGGAGCGTGCGACGTCGATGGTTTCGAAGCGGGTGGCGGTGTGGTACTCCGGTTCAGAGGTCAACTGCTCATAGAACGGCACGTAGCGGCCATCGTGGCGGATGGCGGTAAGCATGTCGGTGCCGCCTTCCCACACGTACACCACCTTGGAATCCGCGCCGTCGGTTTGGTCGTCCCAGATGCTGCGCGACTGCGTCGGCTCGTCGGCAAAGGCGATGGTTAGCCGTTGCACGCCGTCGGGCGCGTTGTGCTCATCCGAACACGAGCACAATGCCAACATTGCTAATATTATATAGTAAGTGTACTTCATTGTTTAATCAGTCATATCGCCATTAGAGAACACGCCCCCGGGCACGATGTCGGTGCAGTCGAACGCCGGGTCGTCATACGAAATCACTTTCACGAGCTTGGGTTGGCTCTCGGACAGCGAGAAAATATATAGGTAACTTTTGCCGCTCTCCCAGAGCTTGTTGTTGACGAACGAGGCCGCTTTCGGCTCGCTGTCGACGGAGAGCGCCACGGTCCAGCCGGTGGGGTTGGAGCCGCAGGGGATGCAATAGTAGCGGGTGGAGGATACCACGGCGTCGGAGATGCCCGCCGGGATGGTTACGTCGGCAAAGGTAAAGCTGTCGCTGCTGTAAGCGGTCACGTCCAACGCGGGCGTAGCCGCAGGCATAGCGCCGCTCCAATCGTAGCTGTAGGTCATGTTCGCCTCACTCGCAATGGGCGAGGTTGGGGTCAATGTGATGCCGGTGATGGTGGTGGCGGTGGCCACATTATTCACGAAAGCCACCATGACCCGGCAGTGCGCATATCTGAAATTCAGCGTCAAGGGCTTGCCGAAGGCGGCCGAGCCCTTCTTCACCTCCAAGGGGGTGCCAGCCAACACTCCTCCGCGCACATTGTTCTCCATGTGCAGGGTCATCGACGTGGCCGAAATACTTGTCACTGAATCGATTGGCGCGCCGGCCGTAAACAAGTAGCGGTCGGCGTTGCCGCTCCAGTACACCAAGTGCTGACCATCAACGATATAGGTCCAATCAGTATCGACGAACCGCACGTTGTACCCTTTCATCACATCCAGCCGCTCGCCGCCCATCTCCAAAGCCGCGTAGACCTTGAAGTTGTCGCACATGCCCGCCGGTATCGACGCCTTGGAGTAGGGCGAAGCCGTTTCGGCCATGACCGAAATGGGTGTGCTGTCGAGGTTGCCGTTCCCGGTCGGTTCGTCCTCGCTACTGCAGCCATATAGCAGCACGGCAAGGCACACGCAGATTAGATTTAGATAGAGTAACTTCATACGGAGGTTAGAAAGCTCACGTCATTAAAACAATTATACTGTCGTATAAATAATGGTTTTAAAATTAACTGCAAAGATACTACGATTTTGTCAAATAAGCATCTTTTTCTAAAAAAATTTCACAAATAATAAGGTTTGTTAACGGTGAGCAGGAATGGCACCTCGTTGGCGACCTTACTCTATCAGGTGTCATCAAGGTGACTGAGGGCGCAAAGCTGACAATAATCAACACATCCGGCGCACCGGTAACCATTCATCGTGTAAATGGCTCCGAATTAGCCATCTTCCGCAATTTGGGCGAACTGCATCTCGGCGACAATAATTCCGAGCGAATCATCCTTGATGGCGGCTCAACCTTCAATTGGGACGACAGCGAACATAAACTTATGCCCGAGTCGAGCAAAGCAAAAGAAGTACAGACATATCCACTGATTGTGCAGAAAGGTTTGATGTATATGAACAACGTGACTATAACCAACTTCTGCGGACTCGCTTTTAACCCGGTTTTACTCTGCCAAACGCGCAACAAAACTTTTATCGACAATTGCCTCTTTGAAGAATGTTTCGGTGCGCAAGTAGCGTGCATATTAGTTAATCCGGCAGACCCTGAGCCCGCCCCTAAAGACTGCGCTATTTCTATCAGCAACACCACCTTCCGCCACTGCGAAGGCGGCACGGAATACGATGACAACATTGGGCGTGGGTACAACTACTCTGGCATTATCCGCAACAACAAAACCGCCGGCTTCGGTGGAGAAAACTACAGCCGGCCAGGGCTACACGTTCAACACCTACCTCAATGGAGGCAAAATCAGCGACAACACAGCTCCAAGCGGGGCCGGTATTTATGCCGAGACCATCGACGTTGGCCACTCGAGTTCGGGCGACAATGTCTGCACCATCAACGGCAACCATGCCTCTGAGGAAGGTGCCGGCATCTACATCAAAGGAGCTAACATCAGCCTCAACAACGCCGACGTGTTGAGCAACGAAGCTACCACACATGGCGGCGGCATATATCTCGAAGGAGGAACCATGACGATGGCTTCCGGCGACATTCACAACAATATCTGCGGACAAAATGGTGGCGGTGTGTATATTACTAACACAGCTGTCAACTATAATAGCAGCAGTTTTAGCGGCGGTAAAATCTATGCTAACAACGCTAAAAACGGCGGCGGAATCTGCGTCGATGGCAATGTGAACTTCACCACCACTGCTACCAACATCGAAGGCAACAACGCCACCAACGGCGGCGGCATCTGCGTTATCAACGGCGCGAAGATGCTCTACAAGTCAGGCCTCATCCGCAACAATTCGGCCAGAACCACCACCAATATGACCGGCCAAACCGCCTACCAAATGAATGTCGACGAGGTGGCCGGCATCAGTGGCGGCGTGTTCGTGGCCAACAATGCCTCGCTCTCTTTCAACGTGACCGGCAACCTCTTCGGCCTCTACGGCAACACTGCTACCAACGGTGCCGACGACATCTTCGCCAACGGCAACGGCACCTCCATCGCCCTACCCGACGTCTCTGCCATGAACCTCACCGGTTACAGCATCAACCTCCCGCCAAATTCGCTCTACTGGGTAGAGGACTACATACCCGACGACGCAAACTACAGCGCCGGTACTCAAAAAATGGGTGCAAACTATCCTAGCTCGCTCTCATTCAAAAACTGGCGTTATCGCTACGCCCTCGAACACGACGATTACACCTTCTACACCGTCGACGGCAACCAAACTCTCACCTGCTACACCGCTCTGGCTCTCGGCTATCAAATCGTATACATCACCGTCACCAAAAGCGGAATGAAAGCCGGTGACACCGCTATGTTTTGCATCAGATCACAAGGTGCCGCAGACGACTACCTCACCTTTATGCTCTCCGACCGCGACAAAGTAGTGGCCGCCGATGGCTCAGTCACTTGGCAGAAACGCGTGCGCCTCTTCAGCGGCACTTGGACGGTCGCCGAAGTCGACGCTTGGACTTGGGCCTACAACCCCACGTCCGACACCTCCTACACCCGCACCGTCAACTCCGCCTCCTCCCCGGCCGACCTCACGTTCGCCTTCACCAACGCCTCCAAAGCGGACGCCCCACCCCACGCCGAAGACTCCATAGTGAACGACCTCGGCCTCTAACCCGCCGCCAACTCTAACGAAACAAAAAAACGGGATCAATGTAAAAATCAGGTTGTTATTTTTGTTAAAAACCGCGGAGCGGTTGCTTTTTAAATAACACCACGTTGGCACGAAACGTAGGGCAAGCGAAGCGCCCGAAGTGAAGTGCCTACGTGGTGTAAGAGCCCATCAATAATCACGAACCGCGGAGCGGGTTCCTTATGCAGGACTTGCGGACTGCCGGCAAAAGGAACCGCCCCGCGGTTCGTGGCGTGGGGCGGTAGTCTACACCACGAAGGCGCTTCGCAGGCTTCGCGCCATCGTGGTGTTATTTAAAAAGGAACGCGCTCCGCGCGTATGGAGCCGTATTAACACGCTCGGAATGTTGTTAACATTTCAACGATTTTTTACATTGACCCTGAAAACGGCGCTCGCAGGTTAGATGCGGGGAGCAATGGAGGCAGTGAGGGCGTACGGGGGTGTCGGCCGGTTGTTAGTACAACTTGCCGGCGCGGTATTCGGCTAAGGCTTGCTTGGCGGGAATCACCAACGTGTTGCCGTCGGCATCGCAGGTCACAATCGACTGGCCTAACAATGCCTTGCGCTCCAACATATCCTCGAAGCACTTCTTCAGCCCAATCGCTAAGGTCTCTCTCAGTTCGGTCACTTCACGTTCATCCATAATTCTTCAGCGAGTTAAATGTTTCAAAATCAACCGCAAAGATAAGCATTCTTTTTGAAAGCGCAAAATAAACCCGAAGTATTCTTGAAAGCAAAAGAATTTCCATTCTGCTCGGCCATCCGGGCGGTGTTCGGCTTCCGCCTCACCACGACAACCAGTCTCGGGACAGGAGCTGGCGCCGTGGTTGCGGCCATCCAGGTATACCGAGGCAAGTAGCGCGGGTGGTGGGGAGTTAGATGCGCAGGGCGATGGAGGCGGTGAGGGAGCGGGGGGCGGCGGGGCCGTAGATGTAGCCGCTGTCGCGCAGGTAGCCTTGGTCGAAGTCGTCTTGGTAGGCGTTGAAGACATTGTTGACGCCGGCGCCGATTTCGAGGTCCACACGGTTGTACAGGCGGAAGGTGTAGGCCAATTTCACCGAGGCATCGAAGAAGCGCGGGGTGGTGACGGCGCAGTCGCGGTCAACGCCCGAGCCGGCGAGGTGTTGCACCAACATCGAGCCGGTGTAAGTACCTGAGAAGATGGCTTTAAGGCCGTGCACAACTTCCCAGTTGGCCACGAAGTAGCCGTAGAAATCCGGGGTGCGGAACAGGCGCTTAACCGCGGGCACTTCGGGGTCTTCGGACCACGCTTCGGGCTGTTTGTAGCGCGAGCGCTGCCAGGTGATGCCGGCTTGGACGTCGAAGTGGGACGAGAAGTAAGCCTTGCCCTCGACGTTGAAGCCGAACACGCGTGCGCCGGAGCCGTTATAGCGTTCCAGCACGGCATTGCCGGCGGCATCGGGCTGCTCGAGACGGCGCATGGCAAACACGTCGCTGAGCTCAGTGTAGAAGCCTTCCACCAGCAGGTTGGTTTGCACCGAGCCGAAGGTGCGATAGAGGTCGACCGATGCGCTGAAGCTGTGCGACGATTCCTCTTTGAGGCCGGGCGCGAGCACTGTTACCACGCGTTCGCCACCTACCACGGCCACGTGGAAGTCTTCGTCGAAGGCTTGCGGAGCGCGGAAGCCGGTGGAGTACGACAGGCGGATGTTGCTGCTCTTATCGAGGTTGAAACGGATGTTGGCGCGGGGCGAGATGATGGCGTCGTCGATGAGCGAGTGCTTGTCGAGGCGGGCGCCGATGAGCAAGCCCCAGCGGTCGTTGCGCCATTCGTTTTGCAGGTATCCGCTGTAGATGTTGACACATTGGAGCACATCGTGGTCGTAGCCTAAGGTTACATCGTGCAGACGGTTGAAGTTATACTCCACGCCGGCCACTAATTCCGAGGGCATGAACAGCAGGCGCGCGATTTGGTGGGTGTACTGAGCGCCGGTGCTGATGACCAAGTCGGCGGTGCGGCCGTAGGCGTTGGGGTCTTGCTCCGAACCATAGTAACTGCTACGCTTGGTGCTCTGAGTGGCGGCGAACAGCGCAATGTGGTCCTTGAAATCGTTGGGGCGGATGTCGAACGTGGCCTCCACGGCGTGGATGTCGTGGTCGGTTTGCTCGCAAATCATGGCTTCATGAGCGGGCACGTCGAGTTGGTCGCCGCCGCGGCGATTTTCGCGGGTGTTATGGTAGTCGAGGGTGAGGCGGGTGATGTCGGAGGTCTTGAGGAAGGCACGAGTGCCGATGGTTTCGCTGCGCAGGCGGGCGATTTCGGTGAAGCCATCGTCATCGTGGTCGTAGCCGTCGCGATAGCGGCTTTGGCCATAGATAAACATGCCCGCTCGGCCGTTGTCGGTGACGATGGAGGCGTTGAGGGTGGTGTTGTTGTCAAGCGAACCGGAAGGGCCCACGGAGGTGATGGTGTGCTTGATTTGAGCCGAGTTGACCAGCGGGTCCTTGGTGATGATGTTGATGGTGCCGCCGATGGCCGAGGAGCCAAACAGCGCCGAGCCGCCACCGCGCATCACTTCCACGCGCTCAATCATGTTGGCCGGAATCTGTTCCAAGCCGTACACGCCGGCCAAGGCCGAGAACACCGGGCGCGAGTTCATAAGGATTTGGGAATAGTGACCGTCAAGGCCGTTGATGCGCACTTGGGTAAAGCCGCAGTTCTGGCAGTCGTTCTCCACGCGCACGCCGGGCTGGAAGCCGAGACCGTCGGCCAAGGAGCACGCTCCCACGCAGTCGAAAATCTTGCCGGGAACCACGTTGACCAGCGACGGGCTGAGGCGGCGCACTTGCTCGCTCTTGGAGGCGGTGACCACCACTTGCTCCAGCAGGAACGCGTCGGGCTGAATGGTGAAGTTCAGTTCCAACGTTTGGTTGGCGACAATGGTGAATTGCGACGAAAGTGTTTGGTATCCGGTGTAGGATACTTCGATGGTGTGAGTGCCGGGGGCGAGGTCGCGGAACACGTAGTGGCCGGAGGCATCAGTGAGCACCGCCAAGTTGAGGTCGGTGACTTTCACCAAACAGTAAGGCACGTGTTCGCCCGTTTCGTCGATTATGTGTCCACCGATGTTAGCGTCGGTGGGGCGCTCGGCCTGAGCCATTGCTACTGCAGCCATTAAGGTGCTGAAAACCAATAGGGTAATTCTTTGAAGCATGATGATTTGATATATTAATAAGTGAATAGATGTATGCGCAAGACGTCTTCCGTAATGTCAGCGTCGACATTCGGCATAGGGTGCAATCAGAGTGATAGCAAAGTGCTATCCTTTGATGGCGGCGATGGCTTCGGCCACGGTGAGGGTGGCTTGCGTGCCTTCGGCCATATTTTTGAGGGTGAGGGTGCCGTTGGCGGCTTCGCTTTCGCCGATGAGGGCCACGTAGGGGATGGCGGCGGCGTTGGCGTAAGCCATTTGCTTCTTCATCTTCGCCGAGTCGGGGTAAAGTTCACAACTGATGCCGGCGGCACGCAGCTGCTTCACTGCTTTAAGCGAGGCGGCGGCTTCGGCCGGGCCGAAGTTGACGAACATCACCTGCGAGGCGGCACCTAACTGCTCGGGGTAGAGGTTGAGGCCGTTGAGCACGTCGTAGATGCGGTCAGCGCCGAAGGAGATGCCCACACCGGAAACGCCGGGCATACCAAACACGCCGGTGAGGTTGTCGTAGCGACCGCCGCCGGTGATGCTGCCGATGGCGAAGTCGAGGGCTTTCACCTCAATGATGGTGCCGGTGTAGTAGTTCAAACCGCGAGCCAACGACACGTCCAAGTCCAACTCGGCATCCAAGCCTAAGGCCAGAGTTTGCTCGGTTACTTCGCGCAATTCCTGCACGCCGAGGGCGCCGGTGGGGCTGTCGCGCAGCAGTTCTTCCAAGCGGGCGAGGCGTTCGGCCACGGTGCCGTCGATTTGGAGGATGGGCTGCAAGGCGGTGATGGATTCGGCTGTAAGGCCACGTTCCGACAGTTCTTCGTTCACCTTGTCGATGCCGATTTTGTCGATTTTGTCGATGGCCACGGTGATGTCAATCATCTTGTCGGGTGCGCCGATCAATTCGGCGATACCGGCCAACACCTTGCGGTTATTGAGCTTGATGGCGATGCGGATTTTCAGGCGGCGGAACACCTCGTCGATGAGCTGGAGCAGTTCCACTTCGTTCACAAGCGAATCGCTACCCACCACGTCGGCGTCGCACTGGTAGAATTCGCGGTAGCGACCCTTTTGCGGACGGTCGGCACGCCAAACCGGCTGAATCTGGAAGCGGCGGAAGGGCATTTGGATTTCATTGCGGTGCTGCACCACGAAGCGGGCGAAGGGCACAGTCAAATCGTAGCGCAAGCCTTTTTCGGCGATTTGCGGAGTGAGCTTGAGGAAGGTTTCCTCGCTGAGCAAATTGGGGTCGACGCCGGCAAGGAAGTTGCCCGAATTAAGGATCTTGAACAGCAACTTGTCGCCCTCCTCGCCATACTTGCCCATCAATGTCGAAAGGTTTTCCATCGAGGGTGTTTCGATTTGGTGGTATCCAAAGAGATGGAAAACGGAACGGATTGTGTCGAAGATGTAGTTACGACGCGCCATTTCGGCGGGTGAGAAGTCGCGGGTTCCTTTGGGAATGGAGGGTTTCTGTGCCATTGTTTGAGATACTTTTAATAATGCGAGTGCAAAATTACAAAAAATTATGGACATAGCCTATCAAAATTTGGTGGCAGAAGCACTTTTTTGCAAAAAATACTCACAATTGAGTATAGCGACCGCCTCGAAACGCCCGCTCCGAGTCGGATTTTGGCCGAAATGCTTGCATAGTTGGCAAAAGTTAGCTAATTTTGCACTGCAAATGAGTATCACGGCTTACATAGTATTGCTAATTGCCCTGCTGGCGGTGGAAGCGCTGTACATGCGATTCGCTCGCGCCATCGGTGCGGTGTCGGCATGCCAACAGCGCGATTCGCACCACCGCCCCACGGTAATCGGCGGCGGCATCGTGTTCTACGTGGCAGCGGTGGTGGCGGTGCTCATGGCCGCGCAGGTGAATTGGTGGCTGTTCGGCGGCCTCACCGCCTTGGCCGCCATCAGTTTTGCCGACGACCTGCGGCCGCAGAGCGTGCTCTTGCGCTTGGCGGTGCAAGCGGCAGCGGTTGGTGCCGTGCTCCACGCCGCCGGGTGCTCGCTGTGGTGGTTAGTGCCCGCCTTGGCCTTCGTCAACGCGTGCAACTTCATGGACGGCATCAACGGCCTCGCCGCCGGCTACAATCTGCTGCTGATGCTCACACTGCTGGCGGTGCAGCATGTCCTTGGGCAGGAATATAACCCGCTCACAATCTGCACCTTAGCTGCCTGCATGGTGTTCGCCTTCTTCAACTTCCGCCGGCGCCCGCGCTGCTTTGCCGGCGACGTGGGCTCCATCACCGCCGCCGCCATAGCCCTGTACCTGCTGGCCACGTTGCTGGCCGCCGACGGCTCGCTGCGCTTCGTGGCCTTCGTGGCCGTGTACGGGGTTGACACCGCCCTCACCATCGTCCACCGCCTCTTGCTGCGCCGCCCCATCTGGCGCGCCCACCGCATGCACCTCTACCAACTTCTCAGCAACGAAGTGGGCCTACCCCACCTACTCACCACCTCCATCTACGTGGGCGTGCAGCTGCTCATCAACGCCGGCGCATTGCTCATCGCCCCCACCTACGGCTACGCCTACTTAGCAGCCGTAATCGCCACCCTCTCAGTGGTTTACATCCTCCTCATCCGCCGCTACTTCCCCCTCCACCACCTCCCGGACTGACCGCCCTCCCCGCCCCGCCCACTCTGCGGCAGGCTGGTTGTCGTGGCAAGGCGGCAGCCGAACACCGCCCACCATGAGTCCTGAGAAGTCCTTACTAATTTATCACGGCTCTTTCATTTAAACTTCGGTAAACGTGAAAAGCGTCTAAACGAATAACACGAATTTACGAAACAACGAAATATTAAAAATACGTTATTTCGTTTAACCAGTCAAAGTTGGGTTAAATGAAAGAGCCGTGCTAATTTATGAGATTATTATTTTGCAGGAAGATGGCTTTTTGCTGTTCAATTTCGCGCCGCAATTCTTCTTCGCTGGGAAGAATACTGCGAGGCGATGTTGCGGTCGAGGGTGGTTGTGCTCCACGTATCCTTTGAACAGTGGATTAAATACCACTCACGTGCTGCGTCATTGGTAACCGAAAGTAGGCGTCGGATATGAGTCCAGGTCAAATTGTGAACGAGCTCGTTCACTTTTTCAAAACTTGGGAACAACAGATAGAATTTACGATAGTATTGTAAATTTCGCTTACTGTAATTGTTGCCATAGATGGCGTACAGCCGTTCGGCAAGGTCTGTGATTAACCTTGCCCCATACTGAGCGCGAAGTTCACCTTGCTGTTCCTCTTCAACGATACGTCGTCCAATATTCCAATACGTAGCGATTGCCACTTGGCCTGCCGCGCCAAATGCCTGCCGCTGTCCATTGATAATGATTGAATTAACATCATTAAAAAGGCGCTCTGTATATATGTTTGTAAGCTCGTTCATGATTAAACTAATAATTTAATAAAACAATGCTAACTGTTATCATCCTGCACAGGCGGGCGCTATGTCTCGGAGGTGGGGGTGAGTAGACTGAGCGCTTTGTTGATGCCGATGCCGAAGAGGGCAAAGTCGTAGTAGACCGGGTCGGCGGGACGGAATTGGCGCAGGGCGGCGGTAAGTTGTTCCACGGCCAAGCGGTCGTTGGCCTTGCGTTGGAGCAGGCCGAGCGAACGCGACACGTTGCCCACGTGCACATCTAACGGCACGTACAATTGCGCCGGGGTGATCACGTCCCACACGCCTAAGTCCACGATGCCGTCGCACCGCACCAACCATCGCAGCGCCATGTTGAACCGCTTCAGGGCCGACTTATCCAAGCCTAACGGCAGGCAGCGGCAGTCGTTGTGACCATCGTTGGCCAGCGCCAACTCGCGGTTGATGGCCGCGGCCAACGCCCACGACGGTGCCGCTTCCTCCCCCACTCTTTCAGCCTTGGCAAAGCCTTCCAGCGAGCCGTGGCTCCGGTAAATCGCATGCAACCCGCGCAGATAATGACGCAAGTTGGCGTTGAAAAACGTGCGGTGGATATTGCCGTCGGGCAACTCCTCATAGCCGCGCTCCATCACATATTTATATGGCTGATTGTCCATCAGCGCCAGCATCTTGTTGGCACTTTTGCAAATCATAGTACGGTTGCCCCAGGCTATGGTCGAGGCCAACAGCGCCACAATCTCTATGTCGCGCTTGTCGCTGAATCGGCGCGGGAACTGCACCGGGTCGGCCTCCACAAACTCGGGCCGATTATAGCGTGCAGCTTCCTCGTCGAGCAGCAGCTGCAATTGTTGCATTTCAGGTGTCATAATCCACACTCTTTCAGTCGGTTATAGTTGCATACCATCAGCGAGCCATCGTTACAATTTCAGCAAATAATCGCGCAAATCGTTCCAGCGGTAGTAGGGGAAGATGTCCGAGGGCATGTCCACGGCTATTTCGCTCTCGTTGAGCAGAATTTTCACCAACACGTCGCCGGAATTATTGCGGAAGAACACCATTTGCAAGTTCGAGCCCATGGGCGAAATCTTGAAATCGCTCCACACTTCGGCCAACTTTTCAGGGCGCATTTCGTCTGTGTAGCAATTAGTTAGGCGCATCAGCGCGGTAAGCGGGATGATGTTGCCATCGTGGCCGAAGCGGAAGTCGGCGCCATGGCCGCCTTCGGCGATGCAGCGGTCGGCCTTAGCCACGATGTCGCGCACCAAGTTGCGTGCATTGCCGGTGAGTTGGCCGTCGGCAGCAGCGTATGACGAGTTGCAGGCAAAGAAGTTGAAGTTGAACACTTGCCACAGCGAATACAGCTCCTCGGCTGTGAACAGGTCGAAGAAGTCGACCTTGGTTTCCATATTCTGCATGTCCACGGCCACCCAGTACATCTGCCACATAAATTCTACGGGGTCAACCCACGTGGCCACCCACTCTGCGTCGGCGAAGATGCTGCGCACCAGGCGGTCGGGTTGGGTTTGCGCAGCGCGGAAGCGGCGCCACGACTGGTACCACGGGCCGCGCTCGCTGCTGTAGAAGCCGGATTCGGGCGAGTGATAGTTGAGAAAGTACATATTGCGCTGGCCTGATTCACAGGGGATTACCAACTGCGGATTCATCTCGCGCAACTGGCTCACGAAGTTGAACATGGAGTGAGCGCACCGCATCACTACGGTGGAGCAAGCCGTGTAGCGGCCTTGCGCGTCGAACACCTGCGGATAGGCGTTGTACATGCGCCGGGCGATGGCTTGATGCTGACGCGCGCCCAGCGGCGACAGTTCGCCGCCGCGTCCCTCGCCTTCCTGCCACACCGAATCCAAGCGCACGAGCACATCGCGGCCCAGCTCGGTGAGCGCGTCGGCCTCGTTGGCGCGACGAAGCAGGTCGCGCGGGGCGGCGTAGTCGTTGTCGGAGATGAGATAACGCGAACCGTGGCGACCGTAGTGACTGATATAGAACGGTTTATACCCTTTGGGAGCTGCAGTCCACGCGGTAGAATCCGGAGTGGGATAGGCATAGTACACACCGCCCGCCTTGCCCGGCGTGGCAGCGATTTCTTCGAGGGATGCTTGCGCCAATGCGCTCGGCATCATCAGCGCGGCCAAGGCCGCAAAAATAAGTTTCTTCATGGTTATTTATTGATTTACAGCATCTTAAAGCTTACTTTTTCGCAGCCAGTGCTTTCTGCCACTTCCACGCCGAGGCCATGGTGTCGGCCAGCGGGGTTTCGGCCTTCCAGCCGAGTACGGTGTTGGCATAAGTGGGGTCGGCCCACACTTTCACGATGTCGCCCACGCGGCGCGGCGCCATCACGTAGGGCACTTTCACGCCGGTAGCTTCCTCGAAAGTGTGAATGAGTTCCAACACCGACACACCGCGACCGGTGCCGAGGTTGAATGTCTCCACAGGCGACAGGTTGCGGCCTTCGACCATACGAGCCACAGCCTGCACGTGGGCGCGAGCTAAGTCCACCACGTCGATGAAGTCGCGGATGCACGAGCCGTCGGGGGTGTCGTAGTCGTCGCCGAACACGCTCAATTGCTTGCGGATGCCGATGGCGGTTTGGGTAAGATACGGCACCAAATTTTGCGGCACGCCGTTGGGCAGTTCGCCAATCAGCGCCGAGGGGTGCGCGCCCACGGGGTTGAAATAGCGCAGGATGATGGCGCTGAACGGGGCGCCGGCGGCGATCACGTCGCGGATGATTTCTTCGCAAATTTGCTTGGTGTTGCCGTAGGGCGAGGTGGCCGGTTTGATGGGCGATTGCTCGGTGACGGGGTTCTCGTCCGGCTCGCCGTAGACGGTGCACGACGATGAGAACACGATGCCTTTCACCTGATTTTCAGGCATTAAGTCGAGCAAATTGATCAGGGTGTTGAGGTTATTGCGGTAGTAGGGCAACGGCTTCTCCACGCTCTCGCCCACGGCCTTCGAGGCGGCGAAGTTGATGATGCCGGCCACGTTGGGGTAGTCGGCAAACAGGCGGCGCAGCGTGGCGATGTCTTGGCAGTCGCCCTGCACGAAGTCGGGGCGCACGCCGGTGATGGCTTCGATGCCGTCGAGCACTTCGATGTTGGAGTTCGACAGGTTGTCGATGATTACCACCGAGTAGCCGGCGTTGATCAATTCCACTGTGGTGTGCGAGCCGATATAGCCGGTGCCACCGGTAACTAATATGCGTTTCTTTTCCATAACTATTTATCTGAAAAGCGATTAGACGTATATATTTTCATTTGACAATTTTTGCAATCGAATTCCAACTCCAGCGTGCCAATGGGTGCCACGAGTTTTAGCACGCCCTTGGGCAGGCGGTTGGCGCCGGGAGTTCGCAGGCAAGCGCCGAGCGACCGTCGCAGGCAGTAGCGCGTGGTCATCACCCGTACCCTACCCTGCTGCGGCTCAACTTCGATGGCCGACTCGGCCACCGTGGCGCCGTGTTCGGCGTAGAATCGGCGCGATTCGGCGTTGGCCAAGTTGTCGTGGTAGGTGGTGGTCACTCCGGCCAGGGCATCCGCAGGGAGTTCGCAGGGCTTGCGCTGCGGGCGGCGGCGCGAGATATTCCACACGTTTTCAAGCAGTTGCAAGGCTTCGCGCCGCAATGCCGCCAACGCCGACGAAGGCACAAACAAGCCGCCAAGCCGGTCGTCGAGCCGGCGCAGGCGGTAGTGGGTATTGCCCAACTTGCCCAGCAGCTCGCGCCGCTGCGTCGTCTGCGGCGAGCGTGCCATGTCGGTGAAGGCCAGCTCGGTGGTGGCCGTGGCGCGGCATCCGCGTTCGTCGCTCACATCCAAGGCCAAGCGCCCGTCAGCTGTCCGACGCAAGGTAAAGTCCACTGCCACAGTGCGTTGCGCCGTATCGGTACGCTGAAGCATCGCCTCGCGCTCGGCATCGCTGTTGCGGTACAACTCGGTGCCGCGCCGTGTGGGCACATCGCCGCCGGGCGCCGGATACACGTACTGCCCATCCACGCGGTTCACGCGGAATCCGGTGAAGCCGCGCTGCGGGTCAAACCATCCGAGGCCGTCGCCATTGTGCAGTGGCACACTACTTTTAACGCGCAATCGGCGCTGTTCAACCGCCTCAACCACAGCCACTTGCAGGCCAACAAACTTGGGCGTGCTCCACGAGGTGATGGCCCGATCGGCCTGCGCCGTGAGGAAGTATGGGGTGAAGCCGCGGTTGAACGCGGCCTTCAAATCAGCTTTGAAATTGACCTGCGCACGGCCATGCGAACTGCGCCGATAGCGTTCGGGATTCCGCGCCACAAGCTCGTCGAGCGCACGGCTGTAGGCCGCCGTCACGGTCTTCACATATGAAATCGGCTTTAACCGGCCTTCAATTTTGAAGCTGCTCACGCCGGCATCGGCCATCTGTTGCAGGTAGTCGAGGCGGTTCATGTCGGCCAGCGACAGCCAGTGGCGCTCCGCTCCCTTCCCATCGGGCAAATTCTGCACGGGATGCCCGGCGCCGTCGGCCAAAGTATACTTCAGCCGGCATATTTGCGGACACTGGCCGCGGTTGGCGCTGCGATTGGCCAACACCTGTCCGGCATGGCAATCGCCGCTGTAGCTCACGCACAATGCGCCGTGTACAAACGCCTCAATAGCAGCACCTTGCGCCGCTTTGGCCGCCTCGGCAATCTGCTCCAACGAGAACTCGCGCGGCACCACGATCTGCGCGAAGCCGGCTTGCGCCAACCGCGCGATTTTCTGCGGTGTGCGGCTGTCCCACTGGGTGCTGGCATGCAGTTCGATGGGCGGGATGTCCATGGTCAGCAGCGCCGGGTCTTGCACAATGAGTGCATCGACGCCCACGCGCCACAGTTCTCGAATCATCTGCGCAACTTGCTGTAATTCAGCGTCGTAAAGTATGGTATTCACTGTCACATACACCCGCACGCCGTAAGGCCGTGCGGCTGCCGTCACCGCGGCGATTTCTTCAATGGAATTGCCGGCCGAAGCACGCGCACCGAACGCCGGAGCACCGATATACACAGCGTCGGCGCCGTGCTGAATGGCGGCGATGGCTGTGGCGGCATCCCGCGCCGGCGCCAGCAGTTCCAATGTCCGAATCTTACTCGCCATGTTTTATCTTATTAAGGATGTCAAAGGCCTGTTGCCGCGAGGCCTCCACGCGGTCGGCATAGTGCGCGTCGGAGTTGACCATCAGCGGCACGCCGGCCTCCACCAACCGCGCCCAATAGCGGGTGTGGGGGAAGAAGCGGCCATGCTCGCCGTAGGCTTTCGTATTGATTTCGACCACCACACCCGAAGCCTCTATCTGCTTGATATAGTGGTCGATAAGATCCTGATACCATCCCTCATCTTCGATTCCGGGACGATACAGTGATGCGTTATGGCCAATTTTGTCGAAATGGCCCAAGATGTCGAAGCCGCCGTCGCTCAACATTTGCTGCGACTGCGCGTAATAAGCCTCCACCACGTAACGGATGTCGCGGTGAAAGTGCTCATCCATCCGTTGGCGGAAGTGCTCAAAGCGGCCGTCGATGTCCACGTACTCGCCGCCCTGCGCCGGGATAAAGTGCACTGAACCAATGGAATAGTCCAGCCCCATGTCAGTGAAATACGGTGTGGCCGGGCCCCATTGGCTGCCCAAGTAGTCGATTTCCATGCCGCAATACAACCGACAGCGCCCGGCCAATTTCTGTCCGACGCGCTGCAATTCCGTCCGATACTCGGCCACCGATTCTGCCGTCATGTTGCACGGCGATTCCACCGGTATGGGCGAGTGCGGCGTGAATCCCAAGTGCAGAAAACCGGCATCAGCCGCAGCCGTTGCGATGGCCTCGAGCGTGTCGCGGCCATCGCAAAACTGGGTGTGGCTGTGAAAGTTATACCTGTGAGTGCTTGATATAATTTGCTTAAAATCAATCATTTACCACAGTTACTTGGCAGGAGAGTCGAGCACGTCGCCCTCGGCCAGCGAGGTGCGCATGCGGGTGTCGGCCTCCACATTTTTGAGGCGATAATAGTCCATGATGCCGAGGTTGCCCGAGGCAAAGGCGGCGGCCATGGCGCGCGGCAGTTCGGCTTCGGCTTCGATCACCTTGGCGCGGGCTTCCTGGGCCTTGGCCTTCATTTCCTGTTCGAGGGCGATAGCCATCGCACGGCGTTCTTCGGCCTTGGCTTGCGCGATGTTCTTGTCGGCTTGCGCTTGGTCCATTTGCAGCACGGCGCCGATGTTTTTACCGATGTCGATGTCGGCGATGTCAATTGACAAGATTTCGAAAGCGGTGCCGCTGTCCAAGCCCTTGCTCAGCACTAATTTGGAGATGCTGTCGGGGTTTTCGAGCACTAATTTGTGCGATACGCTCGAGCCGATCGACGACACGATGCCTTCGCCTACGCGGGCCAACACGGTGTCTTCGCCGGCGCCGCCCACCAACTGGTGGATGTTGGCGCGAACGGTCACACGTGCCTTGGCTATGAGCTGGATACCGTCCTTGGCCACAGCCGTAACAGGCGGTGTGTCAATCACTTTCGGGTTCACGCTCATTTGCACGGCTTGGAACACGTCGCGACCGGCAAGGTCGATGGCGGTGGCCATCTTAAAGCCCAACGGGATGTTGGCCTTCGCAGCCGACACCAACGCGTGCACCACGCGCTCGGGGTTACCGCCGGCCAAATAGTGAGCTTCCAGTTCGTCACGGCTCACGTCCTGCAAGCCGGCCTTGTGCGCTTCAATCAACGCGCGAACGATCACCGCAGCCGGCACTGTGCGGATGCGCATCAGCACCAACTGTATCAGCGAAATCTTCACACCACTCACCCGCGCCGAAATCCACAAGAAGAACGGGCAGTAGTAGAAGAAGATGCACAGCAACAATATTGCCGCACCTACTAATAATACAAGGGTTAATTCCATAGCTTTGAGAGTTAGAGATATTGATTTAAATAGTTGATTTCCTGACGAATAGCTGAATTAGTCAGCGTGCGCAATTCGCGCCGCGCCGCCTCCAATTCGTGCTCCAAATCCAAGATGTCGGAAGCCACATCGTTGCTGCCACGGCTATATGCCAAGCGAAGCGAATCTAATCGCCGCTCCAAATTGGTGCAGCGCAGTCGGCAATCGATGGCGCGAGCCATCGTGCTGCGCGCTTCATCGCTCTGAAAGTCAGAGAGTTGGTGATACACCAACTTATTGTCGCCAATGGGCAAGTTGAACACTCGCCCGGGCGAGTTCACGGCCACGCGTTGCGATGGCTCGTTGGCCGCAACAGCAGCCAACAGTCCGGAATAGTCGGCACCGGGCTTCTGCGTGAGCGAGATGTCGCTCAACCGCGCCAACCCGCGCAAGTTCGGGTCGTCCGTCGGCACATTCTGCCGCGCCGACGACGGCACGAACACATAGATGGTCACCTTGCCCGGAATGCTATTGCGGTCGGTGGCCCACCAGCCCACACCGGTAGTCTCATCGATGGCCAGCAGGTAGTCATTGGCCGTGGAATTGTAAGGCATGCCCACGTTCTGCGGCAGCAAGAAGCCGTCATCGCTGCGGCGCGTCAAAAAGATGTCGTAACCGCCTATCGACCCTTCGCCATCGCTGGCAAAGTACAAGGTCAGGCCGTCGGCCATCAAAAACGGGTACTCGGCATTGCCGCCGCCGGTGAGGTCTTCGCCCGCCAGCGGTGCCGGCGAATCCAACGTGCCGTCGTCCAAAATATCGGCCGACATCAGCACGAAATAGTCGGCCGTATCCGGCTGAGCGTAAAACAGTTCGGTGTTGCTCTGCGGCAGAAAGCCCATCTCCACGTCGGCCATGCCGAGCGTGGCGCCGCTCACAAAACGGCCCGCCTCCGGAGCCAAGCGATACGCAGTGAAGAACGCTTCGGCATCCACCGTCAGCGAGTCAATCACCTCAATTTGCTCCACGCGTTGCAACATATTTTCCATCAGCACCACTCGCGAGTGCTCCGCGTCAAATGCCTCTTCATCAGCGATTTGACGACGTGCACGCGTCATCAGCGTGCTGTATTTATCGAAGTACGACAGCGCATCCGCGGCGCGGTAATCATCCGCGGCAATCCGCCCCAAGGCGTAAGCCGCCTCCGGCACATCGCGCGTCAGCGCCGTCTCCAAAAACGGCACCGCTTCTTCCACGCGATTCAGCGCCACCAGCGTGGCTCCGTGCCAATAACTCACATTGCCATTGCGCGGCGACTTGCGCTGCAACTGTTCCAAGATGACCAGTGCGTCCTCGTACCGGCCCTCCCTATATAACTTCTTGGCATCATCTATCGGCGCAGCCACCGCTACAGCAGCCACCGCCATCAGCAATCCCAAAACAAATTTTCTAATCATACAAACATATTTTTCGCAAAATTACGAAAAAATTCCGACACCGCAAAAAAATCCCACGCAAAAAAGCGCCGTCCTTCCACGCTCTTTCATTCAAGGCGCAGTGGTGAGTCAAACGAAGGAACGAATAAACGAAATAACGAATTTTTATAAATTTCGTTTACTCGTTTATTCGTTATATTCGTTTCGACACTATTCACAATGGCTCAGTGTAAATAATTGGGTTGGAGGCGCTGTAAGCGTAGGGGCTGAGGTGGGTGCGGCAGGCCGTAGGGGTAGTAGCCCACATGCTGTGTGCACCGGTGGAGCGAGTCGGAGGTCATCACCACGCTGCGGCGGTAGTCGGTGTGGAGGTAGTGGACGGCACCGTCGCTGTCGAAGTAACCGCCGTCGAAGTAGCTGTAAAGCGAGCTGACAGCGCCGAGTGGCGTGACGCTAAATACATGGTCATCAACGTAATAGCCATCACTATCTATTCTGAATACTGTTCTTGTCATCTTTATTTGCATGGGGAGGTAGTAAAGAAGACTCCTAATAAAACGTGCGCACTAATACAAGAGCAAGAACTCTTCTATTCGCTCTTTCCAAGTGATTTTTCTTGGGATGCGTTTGTAGAAAGTGAAACGCTCGCCGTTCTCAAATTCGTAGTAGAGAATGCCTCTATTTTTATCTAACTGGATCTCAGTCGTTTTCGACTCAAGTCTCTGAGGATATATGGTTGCACTATTAAGGTCTGTAATTAATCGGTTTTCAGTAACATAGGGCAGTGTATGCGAACCATTTCTATAGATTCCATCGCTACATCTACTATCAAATAATAACGAATGAGTTATGGGCCCAATGGAATCATACTTT
This sequence comes from uncultured Bacteroidales bacterium, assembly GCA_946011725.1. Classification (GTDB taxonomy): domain Bacteria; phylum Bacteroidota; class Bacteroidia; order Bacteroidales; family Muribaculaceae; genus CAG-873. Next base: position 24,846 of record CAMGBT010000015.1, read on the forward strand.
ATTAAATCATACTGAAATTCAGCACGTGCATGATTATGAACAAGCTTACCTTGGATCTCTATGTGTGCAAATGAATTTTTCGCATCATAATGCATAAAACATGACAATGGAAAATAATTGTCAATGCAATTTTTATATGTAATTATCAGCGTGTCATAATTGTTTTGATTTGATTTGAAAACTATACATTCATCAACCGAATAAGGTTTTGCCCATTCCTTATCAGCCTCAGTGAGGTGGGTCATCGTTGTGTATGGTGGAAAAAGCGATAGAAAGATATACACGAAACAAACGTGCAAGAATACCGCAAGAATAATATAAATATATTTTTTTAGCATAATTATTTTATGTCTTAAAAAATTCAAGATAGTTTCAATCATATGATATTCTAAAACACCCATTTTTCCGACTTCAAGCGGGATCGTTCGTCCAGGAGCAGGGTGAAGCATTATATCTTGAAGAATACTCAGCGGGTCTCCCCCAATCATGAAGGGGCCTAATTTATGAGCTACAGTTCGATAATTCGTAATATTCTTTGGGCTATAATAGAAGTAAATTTTTGCAAAAATAGCACATAAGATAGCAAACAACAATAGTATTCCTAAATAATTAGTATTAATTAACTATTGTATACATATATTATCATAAAAATGGTAATTGCAACTACTTGGAAGTATTATTTTCGCCGGCAGTCGAGGGAGGCAAAGGATGGGCTTTCACCTGATGGAGGGGGAGTGGCGGCGCAATTGTTTGCGGCGGAGGCGTTCGATGGCGCGGCGTTGGGCGCGGGGAAGTGGGAGGGCCGGGTTGTCGAAGAGGAAGGTAGCAGCTTGTTCGGCGGTGGGTGGTTCGGGGTTGTCGATGAGGCCAAGTTGGCGGGTAAGGGTGATGAAGTTGTCGAGGTAACGGTGGTCATCGGCGGTGTGGACGAGCTTGCCGGTGACAATGAGGTGGAAGTAGCTGTTGAGCACGGCGAGCAGGTATTGGTCGGGACAGCGGCGGAGGTATTTCACCATTTCGGGGGTGAAGTAGGTGTCGGGCAGCTCAGCTTCCGCTTCGCCACAGGCCCCACGGCGGACGTCGGGCGCTTCCGCGCCGCTCGGCTGCCGCCTCGCCACCGAACCGCACCGCGGCGATTCGCTTCGCTCCGCCGAACCGGTGGCGGCTTCTTTTTCGGCAGCGGCTTTTTGGGCTTTGCGCTCGGCGGCTTTGGCTCGGCGGGCGGCGGCTTGTTCGGCCTTCTTTTGATGGACGGCAGCGGAGACTTTGGTGAGGTTGGCCGCAGGAGAGTTGTTGCGCTGAAGGACGGCGTCGTTGATAGCGGTGCGGATTTCGGTGATGACTTGGTCGGCAACTTTGGCGCTGCAGCGACCGAGAACGGCGGTGAGGGTTGTAAAATCGTGTGTCATAATTTTGAAGATTAAGAATTATGGCACAAAGTTAGCGCGAAATTTTGCTCGCGTTTCAAAATTTGGTTCACGCGACCAAATTTTCGAGTTTTTAGCGAAGTGGATGACGATTGCGAATACGAATTTCTTGAATCTCACGAATAATAAGGAGCCGTGGAGGTATGTTTATCGATTTACCCTGTTCTTCGCTTTTATTTGGCTTTTTGAAATCTTTTTCGTACCTTTGCCCAAAATTCTCATCTTATATAATATGAAGAAAAAATATTTATACACCTTTGCCATCGCCGCCCTCTGCTGCGGCAACGCCCTCGCTTTAGGGCACGGCATCGACACCAACAACCTCGACACCTCCGTCAACCCCGCTCACGATTTCTACAACTACGCCTGCGGCGGTTGGATGATTCACAACCCCTTAGCCGATGAGTACTCTCGCTTCGGTAGCTTCGACCAGCTCGGCGAACTCAACCGCAGCCAAGTCAAAGACTTAGTGCTCGGCCTGGATGCTTCCACCGCCGAATTCGGCTCCAACACCCAAAAAATCGCCGACCTCTACGCCCTCGGCATGGATGCCGACCGCCTCAACCGCGAAGGCGCCGCTCCGCTGATGGCCGACCTCGCCAAACTCGCCTCCGCCACCAAGCAAGACCTGCCCCAACTGCTGGCCACCATGCCCGGTCTCGACGCGTTCTTCAACATCTTCGTTGAAGCCGATATGGCCAACGTGACCACCAACGCCATGTACTGGTACCAAGGCGGCATCGGCCTGGGCGACCGCGACTACTACATTCTCAACGGCGAAGACGAGCAACGCGTGCGCGCCGCTTACCGCGAGTACCTCCACACCCTCGCCACTCTCATCGGCTACGACCACGCCGCCGCTTACCGCCTGGTGGGCAACGTAATCGACATCGAAACCGCCCTCGCTCAAGCCGCTATGTCGCGCGAAGAGCTCCGCGACCCCGCCGCCACCTACAACCCCACCCCCATGGCCGAGCTCTGCGCCAAATACACCAACTTCGACCTGCGCCGCTTCTTCTCTGCCCTCGGCATCAACTCCATCGAAACCTTAGTGGTAAGCCAGCCCAAAGCCCTCGAAGCCGTTGACCAAATCATCGGCTCAATTTCCGACACCGCCCTGCGCGACTACCTCACCGCCTGCTACCTCCGTTCGGCCGCCGCATACCTGAGCGACGACTTCGTCAACGCCGAATTCGCCCTCAACCAAGTGCTCTCCGGTGTGCAACAGCAGCAACCCCGCTGGAAACGCGCCCTCGCCGTGCCCAACCACATGCTCGGCGAAGCCCTCGGCCAGCTCTACGTGGAACGATACTTCCCCGCTGAATCCAAAGCCAAGATGGGAACCCTGGTGCGCAACCTCCAAACCGCCCTCGGCCAGCACATCGACGCCCTCACTTGGATGAGCCCCGAAACCAAAGCCCGCGCCCACGAAAAACTCTCCACCTTCTTAGTGAAAATCGGCTATCCCGACGTTTGGCGCGACTACTCCGCCCTCACCATCGACCCCAACAAGTCGTATTGGACCAACGTCCAAGCCTGCATGGTCTTCAACACCAACTTCATGCTCTCCGACTTCGGCAAGCCCGTCGACCGCAACCGCTGGTACATGACCCCGCAAACCGTCAACGCCTACTACAACCCCACCACCAACGAAATCTGCTTCCCCGCGGGCATTCTCCAGCCGCCCTTCTTCGACCCCGAAGCTGACGACGCCGTCAACTACGGCGCTATCGGCGTGGTTATCGGCCACGAAATGACCCACGGCTTCGACGACCAAGGCCGCAACTTCGACGCTCACGGCAACCTCAACAACTGGTGGACCGACGCCGACGCCGATGCCTTCAACGCCCTCGCCGACAAGCTCGTAGCTCAGTTCGACGCTGTGGAAGTTGCCCCCGGCGTGCACGCCAACGGCCGTTTCACCCTCGGTGAAAACATCGCCGACCAAGGCGGTCTCCGCGTGGCTTACACCGCCTACCACAACTCGCTCAACGGCGCCGAAGCGCCCGTAATCGACGGCTTCACTCCCGACCAACGCTTCTACCTCGCTTACGCCAACGTCTGGGCCGCTAACATCCGCGAAGCCGAAATCCTCAAACGCACCAAAACCGACCCCCACTCCCTCGGCCGCTGGCGCGTTAACGCCACTTTGCGCAACATCGCTCCCTTCTTCGCCGCTTTCAACATCAACCAAGGCGATGCAATGTTCCGCCCCGAGGATGAGCGCGTTATCATCTGGTAACTTCAACCTTCATGAATTATACATCTTATCACAACCATGAAATTAAACTCCACAAGCCTGCCGGCCACAATCTTGGCCGGCGCGGCTTTGCTCGCTATGCCGATGCACGCCGCTGACGAACAATTCGCCTCTTGGCCTACCTACAACGGTAGCGACCTCGAAATGGTAGTTGACTCGCAGTCAACCCGTTTCGCCCTGTGGTCGCCCGAAGCCGAAGCCGTGCGTCTCTTCCTCTTCGACACTGACCGCAACACCCCCGCCACCGACACCATCGACATGACTCGTGCCGACCACGGCCTGTGGCGCGCATCCGTTGACCGCCCCCTCTATGGTAAATTCTACACCTTCAGTATCTGCCACCGCGGACAATGGCTCGCCCAAACGCCCGGCGTGTGGGCTAAAGCCGTCGGCACCAACGGCCAACGCGCTGCCATCATCGACTTCGCCACCACCAACCCCGAAGGCTGGGAGAACGACCGCGGCCCCGTGGTGAACTCCATCAACGATGTCATCCTCTACGAGATGCACCACCGCGATTTCAGCATGCACACCTCATCCGGCATCGCCCACAAAGGCAAATTCCTCGCCCTCACCGAGCACGCCACCACCAACAACTTCGGCGACGCCACCGGCATTGACCACCTGGTGGAACTCGGAATCACCCACGTGCACATCCTCCCCAGCTACGACTACAACTCCGTGGACGAAGCCAACCTCCAACTCAACCAATACAACTGGGGCTACGACCCGTTCAACTACAATGCCCCCGAAGGCTCCTACTCCACCGACCCCGCCAACCCAGCTTGCCGCATCAATCAAATGAAGCAAATGGTGATGGCGCTCCACCAAGCCGGCATCGGCGTGGTGATGGACGTGGTATATAACCACACCTCACTCAAGGACGACTCCAACTTCTCCCTCACCGCTCCCGGATACTACTATCGCCACCGCGAAGACGGCTCCTACTCCGACGCCTCCGGCTGCGGCAACGAAACCGCTTCCGAACGCCAGCAAATGCGCGACTACATCATCAACTCCGTAGTGTACTGGGCCACCGAATACCACATCGACGGCTTCCGCTTCGACCTCATGGCCATCCACGACGTCGAAACCATGAACCAAGTGGTTGAAGCCCTCCACCGCGTTAACCCCTCAATCTTCGTCTACGGCGAAGGCTGGACCGCCGGCGACTCGCCCCTCCCCGTTGAGCAACGCGCCCTCAAAGAAAACGTCTCCCTCATGCAAGGCGTAGCCGTATTCTCCGATGACATCCGCGACGGCGTTAAAGGCCACTACTCACGCGCCGACGACCGCGGCTTCGCCACCGGCAAACCCGGCAACGAAGAAACCGTCAAAATCGGCATCGTAGCCGCCACCAACCACCCCCAAGTGAACTTCGCCCTCGGCAACACCTCACGCATCCCCTACGCCACCTCGCCCCAAATGGTCATCAACTACGTATCCTGCCACGACGACCTCATGCTCACCGATAAGCTCGCCGCCTCCATGCCCGGCTCCTCCGAAGAGCAACGTCAACGTGCCGCTCGCCTCGCTCAGACCATCGTCTTCACATCCCAAGGCACACCCTTCATGTTCGCCGGCGAAGAACTTTTCCGCAACAAATGCGGCGTTCACAACACCTACAAATCGCCCGACTCCGTCAACGCCATCAACTGGGACCTCAAGCACTACAACGCTGACCAATTCAACTACTACCGTCAGCTCATCCGTCTGCGCCGCGCTCACCCCGCTTTCCGCATGACTTCCGCCGAGGACATCGCTCGCAACATCGTGTTCGATGACATCAATACGCCCAACCTCATCTCCTATGCCATCCGCAACAATGCCAACGGCGACTCATGGCGCGAAATCCGCCTCGTATTCAACGGTTCCGAACAAACCCAAACCGTCAAAATCCCCAAAGGCGACTGGATAGTAATCGCCCGCGACGGCCAACTCAATGCCGACGGCCTCGACACCTCCCGCGGCGGCAAGCTCGAAGTAGCCCCCACCTCCGCCCTCATCCTCGCCCGCGTAAAATAATCTTCACCCCATACTCAAAAAAGGCTGCACCATTTGGCGCAGCCTTTTTTGTATCATTCTCCTTCGGATTATTGGAGAGTGCCGGCTTCAGCTTGACGAATCATTTCTTCGTCAGCCGAGATGTAGATTTCCACGCGGCGGTTTTGTGCACGGCCTTCAGCAGTAGCATTGCTGGCTACATAGTCGGCCATCGGAATGCCTTGCGAGAACAGACGGGTGGAGGGCACACCGCAGTTGGCTAAGTAAGTTTGAACGGCGGCAGCACGAGCGGTTGACACACGTTGGTTGGCTTCCATCGAGCCGGTGTTGTCGGTGTAACCGAAGATTTGAACGTTAGTGTTGGGGTTGTTCAGCAGCGAAGTAGCGAATGCCGACAGGTTGGTGCGAGCACCTTGGCTCAGCTCGCTCTTGCCGGTTGCGAACAAGATGCCGCCATCGAAGGTGATCTTGATGGCGCGGAGGCCGTTGGCGTCAGTGGTTTCTTCCACCTTGGCTTGCTCGGCCAGTTGAGCTTCCAGTTCACGTTGTTGACGGTCCATGCGGTTGCCGATCAGAGCACCGGCACCGGCACCTACTGCTGCACCAATACCGGCACCGATAGCAGCACCCTTGCCGCCACCAATCAGCGCGCCGATACCGGCACCTACGCCGGCACCACCGCCGCCACCGATCAACGCACCTTTACCGGTGTTGCTCATGTTACAAGAGGTTTCGCCAAGCAGCATGGCGCCACATACCAGCGCAATGCCACAAATTTTGAATAACTTCATAATGTACCTTTCTTTTTTTGTTATAGATGTTACTTTAGGTTTTCATCTGCAAAATTACAAATTTATTCCCAATTATTCTGCATATTCACAAAAAAATTACTAAATTTGCAGTCGAAACTACCTAACACAACCTTCTACCACCCATGTCAACCGGCATATCCTCACTCAAAAAGTCTAACTCCTCCATATTAGGCCACATCGGCGCTCTTATCTGCGTGCTTATGTGGGGTACATCATTCGTATCCACCAAAGCCCTGCTCGATATCGTCAACATGCAGCCCGTAGAAATCTTCATCTACCGCTTCATCCTTGCATACATCCTAATTGCGCTGCTCAAACCTTCCAAACTCTTCTGCCAAAACCTCCGCGACGAGTTCCTTCTGATGCTCTGCGGCATCCTCTCCGGCTCAATCTACTTCCTCGCCGAGAACTTCGCCCTCCGCTACACCTCCACCGCCAACGTTTCCCTGCTAACATCCACATCCCCGCTCGTCACCACCCTCATCGTCGGCATCCTCTACAAAGCCGAGCGCCCCGGCTCCGGGTTGGTCATCGGCTCCATCGTGGCCATGTTCGGCGTGGCTTGCGTTATCTTCAACTCATCTTTCTCCCTCGAAGTCAACCCATTAGGCGACATGCTCGCCCTCGCCGCTTCCCTCTCTTGGGCAATATACTCCATTATCCTGCGCAAACTTAACGCTAACTACGACGTTTGGTTCATCACCCGCAAAACATTCTTCTACGGCATCATCACCGCCCTACCATTCGTATTCCTCGAACCGGTACAATCACCCATGGCCATCCTCACCAACCCCGTGGCCATCGGCAACATCCTCTTCCTCGGCCTCGGCGCCTCCCTCATCGGCTTCATGCTCTGGGCCGAAACCGTCAAAAAAGTCGGCGCCATCAAAGCCAACAACTACATGTACCTCCAATCCATCGTCACCCTCATCGCCGCCGCCATCGTCCTGAGCGAGCCCGTCACCATCATCGGCATCCTCGGCATCCTCCTCATCCTCGGCGGCCTCTGGCTCGGCGACTTCCTAACCCGCCGCCAAAAAGCCACCCGCTAACCCCGCCCACCCTAACCACCCGCTAACCCCGTCCACCCATACCCACCCCCAAAAAGGCTGCACAGCCTTCGCCGCGCAGCCTTTTTGCATATGTTTCGAGTTCTTGCTCGTGCGGTCGCTCGCCGCCTACCGCCGCCGATAGGTGGCGAACCGGTAAGTCAGCTCGGAGCGCGCGTCCACCATCGGTGCAGTCTCGCTCACAAGCTCCCACTGCTGCGGATCAATCGCCGGAAAGTGAGTATCCGCCTGCGGGTCTTCCGCTTCTATATGAGTGATTTCCAACGTATTAGCTATCGGCATCGCCTGCGCATACACCGAACCGCCGCCGAGAATGAACGCCTGCTCGGCTTCCGCAGTCATCGCTATCGCCGCCTCCAGCGACGGTGCGGTCTCCACATTCGCCGCCGCAAACTCGACGTTGCGCGTAATCACAATGTTGCGCCGACCGGGCAATGCGCCCTTGGGCAGGGATTCAAACGTCTTACGGCCCATAATGATGGGATGCCCCATGGTGAGCGCCTTAAAATGGCGCAGGTCGTCGGAGATATAGAACGCCAAGCCGCCGTCGCGACCGATCGCATTGTCTCGGCCAATGGCCACTATGATAGTCAGGTTGCTCATACGCTTACTTCGGCCTTAATGTGCGGATGCGGATCATACCCTTCGAGGGTGAAATCCTCGTAGGTGAAGTCGTTGATATCGTGCACGTTAGGATTGATAATCATTCGCGGCAGCGGACGCGGCTCGCGGGTGAGCTGCAAGCGCGCTTGCTCCAGGTGGTTGCGATAGAGGTGTGCATCACCCAAGGTGTGCACGAAGTCGCCCGGCTCCAAGCCGCACACCTGCGCCACCATCATCGTCAGCAACGCGTAGGAGGCTATGTTGAACGGCACGCCCAAGAACGAGTCGGCGCTGCGCTGATACAGCTGCAGCGACAGCCGCCCGTTGGCCACATAAAACTGGAAGAAGGCGTGGCACGGCGCCAACGCCATCTCGGGCAACTGGGCCACGTTCCACGCGCTCACAATGATGCGCCGCGAATCGGGATTATGTTTGATATCCTCGATGGCTTGCGCGATTTGGTCGATATAACCGCCCTTCCAATCGGGCCACGCGCGCCACTGCCGCCCATAGATAGGCCCGAGGTCGCCGTCTTCGCGCGCCCACTCGTTCCAAATGCGCACGCCGTGCTCTTGCAGGTACTTCACGTTGGTGTCGCCGCGCAAAAACCACAGCAACTCGTAAATAATTGATTTGAGGTGCAACTTCTTGGTGGTCACCAACGGAAAACCGTCGGCCAAGTTGAACCGCATCTGATAGCCGAACACGCTGCGGGTGCCGGTGCCGGTGCGGTCGCTCTTGTCCACCCCGTGGTCGAGGATATGTTGCAGCAGGTCGAGGTACTGTTTCATAGCTACTGTTGCGGGTTTTGGAGTGAATTCAAGATGGTCCGAAGCTCTTCTTCGGTGGTGGTGAGACGCGAACGGCAGATGGTCAGCAGCTCAACGGCACGACGAGTGCGAGCGGTGAGCGTGTCAACATCCGTGGCCGAGGAGCGCAAGCTCTCCACAATCTTTTCTAATTCGGCAATTGCCTGATTATATGAAAGTTGGTCCATGGTAATGGTTATTTATCGGATGATTGAATTGATGTAATGGTTGAAGTAATGATGCCGGAGGCCAAGGTGGTTTCGAGCACATCGCCGGCGGCGGCTTGGTCGCCGGTAGTCACCGCATGGCCGTTGATGCGGGTGATGGAGAAGCCGCGGCGCAACGTGGCCTCGGGCGAAAGCGTGTCGAGCAACTCGCTCAGCGCCGTGAGTCGGTCGCGCTGCCGCGCGGTGATGGTGGCGGTAGCCGTAACGATGGTGTCAACCAGCTGTTGACCCACGCGCATCCGCTGCCGCTCCACCGCTGCCTGCGCCAATGTGGGCAACTGACCGGCAATGGTAGCCAACCGCGTGCGTGCGTTCGCTATCTGGCCGGACGCCAAGTCCAACACCTGCTGTGCAAGCACTTGCAATCGGTCTAAAGCCCTGCCGGCCAGGCTGATAATATACTCGGCCGCAGCCGTGGGCGTCTTCACTCGCGTATTGGCCACATAGTCGAGCAAGGTCACATCGCGCTGGTGGCCGATGCCAATCACCACCGGGATGGGGAAGCGCGCTATCTCGGCCGCAAGGTCGTAATTGTCGTAGGCCGCCAAGTCGCTGGTGGCGCCGCCGCCGCGGATAATCACCACGCAATGCGCATCGCCGTCAGCCGCTATGGCGCGCAACGCCGCAATAATCGACGGCGCCGTCTGGTCGCCTTGCAGCACCGCATGGTACAGCTTGGTGCTGAACCGCAGCCGCCGCGAGTTGCCGTACAGTTGGTTGATAAAGTCGCCGTAACCGGCCGCATTCGGCGCCGAAATCACCGCCACGCGCAGCGGCGCAACGGCCCACTGCAGGTTGCGGTTCAGCTCCAAAATGCCTTCGCGCTGAAGCCGTGCCACCATCTCCATGCGCCGCCGCAGCAAATCGCCCAAGGTAAACGTCGGATCTAAATCGGTGATTGACAGTGACATACCGTAGGAAGGGTGGTATGTAGCCGTCAACTTCACCATCACCTTGATATCGGAGCGCAACGGCGATCCGGTGGCCGCCGCAAACTGCGCATTGATGCGGTTATAAATCGACGCCCAAATGGTGGCTCGCGCACGGGCACGGATCGCCCCGCTCTCCGGGTCCTTGTCGATCAGCTCCAGATAGCAGTGTCCGCCCGAAGTGCGCACGTCCGACGTCTCGGCCGTAACCCACACCTCGCGAAGCGCCGCGCAGTTGGTCACCACCGAACAAATACGCTGCTGAAATTCCAGCAGTGAAATTGCGTTCTCACTCATTTGCGTCGGCGAAATTTGGTGCCCTTAATGTCGTAAATAATGTCCTGATAAAGCCACGGACGCAGCCGCTCGGCATCTTCTGAGGCCAACAAGCCCTCACAATTGTTGTGGAAGGTCAACGTCGAAGCCTCGGCATCGTAGCTGATGGTCATCGGCATGAAATCCAGCGCCAACGTGATCTCAGCCAAATGCGCCTCGCCCTCCTTGGTAATCCAGTCGGTGAACTCCGGCATGGCCACGGGCTGGCGGCGTAGCGGCTGCCAGTTGCGGTCGTAGAAGTCAATCCGCGCATCCTTTGCCGGAAGCGACACAGTCGAAATCAAGGACACAATCGTGTCGCCCTTGGACGCAATCACAGCCACTTCAATCTGCGAATTTTCAGCCACGGCCACAGTGAGCAAGCCATCACTTTCGCTAATCACACGGCTCTGACCGCCGAACAAGTTTACCGTGCCACGTTCCGACCCATAGCGGTAGTAATCAACCATGTCCTGCCGCTGCGTGTCGCTGAACAACGGCAACACGCTCTCCGGCATCGCCACAAAGAAGTCGGCAGCGGTTCGCGCCGTCGCGGCAAGCGCCATCGCAAGCGCCATCGCCAATATTGATAATCGTAAGTAGTTCATATTCACTTAATTACTATTTCTGTTTACGTTTTTTGCGAGTGGATGCACGCGCATAATCCTTGTCAGCCTCGGCGATTTCGCAATGCAATCGGCGGCCGAAAAAGTCCACGTTGCGCAACGCTTCAACCACCCGTCGCGCGTCGCCCTTCTTCACATCGAACAGCGAATAGGTTGCCAGCAAGTCGATTCGACCCACCTCCACGCGCTTGCCGCCCACATTGTGATTCAACAAGTCGATAAGGTTGCTCGGGAAGAAGCCATCGGCCTTGCCGGCTGAGATGTACACGCGCTCATACCCGTGCGAGGCCGTGCGGCGATCCTTCTCAGCCTCAGTAGCCGGGCGGCGATGTTCCGCTTTGGGCTTCTCGGCCTTGTCAGCTCGGCCGCGCTCCTTCTTCGAAGGCTTGTCAGGTATCGACTCAATGGCCGGCGCATCCTTGTAATACTCTAATAATCTGTTCATTTCCAGAGCAAACACGCGCCGAAGGATGTCCTCGCTCGATAGCCACGACAACTTCTTCAGCACCCCGCCGATATGCGAATCAATCTCGCTCTGGTCTGGGTCGAAGCGCTCTAATCGGTCGGCCAAATTGTACAGTCGCTTCTCGATGATGTGCTCCGGCGTGGGCACCTCGCGCCGCTCAAATTGGCGACCCATCGTCTGCTCAATCTGGCGCAGACGTGCACGCTCGCGCGAGTGAATAATCGCTATCGACAAACCCTTTCGCCCCGCGCGACCGGTGCGTCCAGAACGGTGGGTGTACACAGCAGCCTCATCCGGCAGACCGTAATTTATCACATGCGTCAGATTGTCAACATCCAAGCCGCGTGCCGCCACATCAGTGGCCACCAACAGCGAGATAACCCCGTCGCGGAATTTCTTCATCACCAAATCACGCTGTTGCTGCGACAAGTCGCCATGCAACGCGTCGGCATTATAGCCGTCCGAAATCAACGCGTCGGCCACCTCCTGCGTCTCGCGCCGAGTGCGGCAAAACACTATCCCGTAAATCGACGGCGCATTATCAGCCACGCGCTTCAGCGTGGCATACTTATCCTGCGCATGCACCATATAATATATGTGTTGCACCGTGTCGGCACCCTCATTGCGCGTACCGATCACGATCTCCTGATGGTCATGCATATACTTGCGCGCAATCCGTGCAGCCTCTATCGGCATCGTCGCCGAAAACATCAACATCTTCCGATCCTCCGGCACACGTGCCAAAATCTCATCGATCGAGTCCACGAAGCCCATGTTCAACATCTCATCAGCCTCGTCAAGCACTACGGTGTGAACCGAACGCAAACTGACAGCCTTACGCTCAAGCAAATCAATCAACCGGCCCGGCGTGGCGATAATTATATGCACACCGCGTCGCAATCCGCGTATCTGCACCTCAATACTACTGCCACCATACACCGGTATCAGCGCCAAATCAGGCATATACTTCGAAAAATCAGCCAAATCGCCCGCAATTTGCAAGCACAACTCGCGCGTGGGCGCCAGCACCAACGCCTGCGGCTCCATCAGCGTCAAATCAATCCGCTGAATCACCGGCAATCCGAACGCAGCCGTCTTGCCCGTGCCAGTCTGAGCCAACGCCACCAAATCCCGGTCGCCGTCCAACAGCGCCGGTATAACCTGAGCCTGCACAGGCATCGGCTCCTCAAAGCCCATGTCCGTTATCGCTCGCAACAATTCCGGGGCAACCCCCAATTCTTCAAAAGATACCATACAATTACAAAATAATCCACAAAGTTAACAAATTCCCCCCAAATCCGCAAAAAAAATCCCCTCCTCCGCAAAATTTCTCCCCTCTCCTGTACCGCCACGGCGCCGACATGCCCGCATAGCCGCCCGCCGCCCCCGCGCGGGCGGTTAGAGGGGGGTAGCGGTTTGGCGGCCCCAGGTGGCGCGGTCGAGGTTGCGGTAGCGGATGGCTTCGCGCACGTGGTCGG
>CAMGBT010000016.1 GCA_946011725.1 uncultured Bacteroidales bacterium
CGGCGGCCGTCGGGCGCTTCCGCGCCGCTCGGCTTCCGCCTCGCCACCGAACCGCACCGCGGCGGGCGCTGCGCTGCGCCGGGCCTTGCCGGCGGTGGGCGGGTGGCTTGCCGGTGAAGTGTTAAAAAGAAGAATTTTTGTGGATTTTTGCGGCAAAATTGTGGCGGAATGGATTTTTTTCTGTAACTTTGTCGCGGAAATGGGATTTCATCTTACACTAACTAATTATCCGTTTTTATTAACCAATCAAAAACAACGTTTTTCTCTATGAAAAAACTTTACGCATTGTTGTCATTAGCCGCCGTGGCCGTGAGCGCCACAGCTGCCGTACCGATGAGCGCTGAACTGCCTCAGCTGCCTCGTCACTCGTTCCAAACTGCCGAATTGCAGAATGTGGCTGCGCCGCAAGCTGAATCCTTGCGCATGCACAAGGCTCCGGCCAAGGCAGCCGCCGCCACCTCAGCCACTGACCTGACCGGTGTGTACTTAGGCGAAAGCTTCTCGCTGCGCTCTAATTCCGCCGGTGGCTCCAACGTGGGCTGGCAAGTGGATGGCTTGGCCGCCTTTTTCGACGTTGACGGCACCGTGACCATCTCCGGCCTGTGGGACGAATCCATCGAACTGACCGGCGGCGTGTTCGACCCCGAGTCGCAAACCATCTCCTTCTCGCCGCAAGACCCGGGCGTGAGCGGCGGCGGTTACAATGTATACTTATCCATACTCGACTTGGCCACCAATACCCTGCTCGATGATGAAATCGTGTTCAACGTTGATGTAGCGAACCGCAACATCTACTACACGGGCAGCCTCAACGCTGCTGAAACTCATTGGGCATCGTGCTTGGTTATCGCTGCTCTCGACCCCTCCACCGGCCAGTATGTGGGCGGGTTCGATTTCTTGGCTTATGTGGACTACAACCAAGTGAACGCTTACGTGCAGTACTCATATTTCGAGGATGAAACCGCCACCGAACCCACTGAAACTTACGACTTTATCTACACCGAAATCAAGGACAGCGATTTGGTATGCTACAACCTGTTGGGCGGCGGCTTCAGCTCTGCCGTTCCGTTCACAGTCAACGCTACCGCTCGCACCGCCACCTGCGTGGATGGCATCTTCACCGTGCAGTCCGACGGTACGAACTGGTATCCCTTCTACCTGTGCGACGTGGAAATAAGCGGCGAGCAGGTATCGCTCAGCTCCACCACCGTTGAAACCGACATCATCTTCGGCGACGACGGCGAAGGCGGCACCATCACCGGTCTGATCAAAGACTACGTGGCTGCAGTGTGCGACTACAACGGCCAAATCCTTCCCTGGATAGGCGACGGTCTGCTTTACAACTTCGCCATCGTATACACCGGCGACCTGCTGGCCGACATGGCCGGTGTGGAAGACATCACCATCGATGTTGACAACAGCAACGCCCCGGTTGAATACTTCAACCTGCAAGGCCAACGCGTGGCTAACCCCGCCGCCGGTCAGGTATACATCCGCCGCCAAGGCACTGCCGCCGCGAAGGTTCGCTTCTAAAGCCTACCCCCGCTCCCTCCCTAAAGGGAAGGGAGACGTGACAAAATAGCTCAACAGGCGCGCAGGAAATTTCCTGCGCGCCTGCGCTGTTTTGGGCGGGTGCGGGTGCGCTGGCCGGGAGCGGAATTTTTTTGCGAAAAAAATTTGGTCGATTCGAAATTTTGTTTTAAATTTGCGGTTGAAATCAACAAGGATTATCAAATGAATCAAATTTTCACATCATCTGTAGCATGTTGTTGCTGTTGCTCCGAATCAAGGTATTGGCTCGGATCGATGGTCGTATGATGATGTGAACGTTTTCTGTTTTCTCATAAATTGACTGTATCGCCTTGCCAATATTTGGTGAAGCGATTTTTTTTGTATCTCATTAAATAACCTAATTAATAATCCAGTTATGATTTACTCATCAATTACCGAACTTATCGGACGTACTCCGCTGGTGGAAATCGCCGGCTTCGAAGGTCAAGTGGCTCGTATCGCAGTAAAAGTGGAAGCATTCAACCCCGGTGGCAGTGTCAAGGACCGCATCGCCTTGGCCATGATCGAAGATGCCGAATCGCGCGGCATCCTGCGCCCGGGCGCCACCATCATAGAGCCCACCAGCGGCAACACCGGCGTTGGTCTTGCCTGGGTAGGCGTGGCCAAGGGTTACAACACCATCCTCACCATGCCCGACACTATGAGCGTGGAACGTCGCAATTTGCTCAAGGCCTATGGTGCCAAGCTCGTGCTCACCCCCGGTGCCGAGGGCATGAAAGGCGCCATCGCCAAGGCCGAAGAGTTGCGCCAAGCCATCCCCGGCGCGGTGATTCTCGGCCAGTTCGTCAACCCGGCCAACCCGGCGATGCACGAGCGCACCACCGGTCAGGAGATCTGGGCCGACACCGACGGCAAGGTCGACATCTTCGTGGCCGGCGTGGGCACCGGCGGCACCGTGAGCGGCACCGGCAAGGCGCTGAAGGCGCACAATCCGGCGGTGAAAGTGGTGGCTGTGGAACCGGCATCGTCGGCCGTGCTCTCCACCGGCGTGGCAGGCAAGCACCGCATCCAAGGCATCGGCGCGGGCTTCGTGCCGCAGACTTATAATTCCGCAGTGGTGGACCAAGTGATGACCATCACCGATGAGCAGGCATTCGCCGGCGCCAAGGCTTTGGCGCGCCGATTCGGTATGCTGGTGGGCATCTCTTCCGGCGCAGCGTTCTCCGCCGCCTTGGAATTGGCTCGCAAAGAAGAGAACGCCGGCAAGCTGATTGTGGCGCTGCTGCCCGACACCGGCGAACGCTATCTATCCACCTCATTATTCGACGAATAATGCGTGCTCCTTCTGTACAACAACTGCAGCGGCTGATGGAATTGGTGCGCTACGTAATCTTCCCGGATTACAGCGATGTGCCATCGTGGACCAACGGCGAGCAGGCCATCCGCGAACTGCTGGAGGAGCAATTGGCCACGGTCGACGGCATCGACGACCGCGCGGCTGTGGCCGATGCTTTTGTGCGCTCCCTCCCCGAGCTCTCGCGGTTGCTGCACACTGATGCTGAGGCGGTGATGCACAACGACCCCGCGGTGAAGTCGATGCAGGAGGTAATCCTGTGTTATCCCGTGGTGAAGGTGATGATCCACTATCGTGCTGCCCATCAGCTGCATACGTTAGGAGTGCCCATCATTCCGCGCGTCATCACCGAGATAGCGCACTCGGCCACCGGCATCGACATCCACCCCGCCG
This sequence comes from uncultured Bacteroidales bacterium, assembly GCA_946011725.1. GTDB lineage: Bacteria > Bacteroidota > Bacteroidia > Bacteroidales > Muribaculaceae > CAG-873. The sequence goes on from CAMGBT010000016.1 coordinate 3,260, forward strand.
CCCAAATCGGTGAGTACTTCAGCATCGACCACGGCACCGGGGTGGTCATCGGCGCCACCAGCGTCATCGGCCATCACGTGATGCTTTATCAAGGCGTGACCCTCGGCGCGAGGAACTTCACTTACGACAGCGACGGCGTGCCGATGGACCTTCCGCGCCACCCCATCTTGGAGGACTACGTGACGGTGTACTCCAACACCTCCATCTTGGGACGCGTGCGCATCGGCCATCACACCGTGGTGGGCGGCAACGTGTGGCTCACACACGATGTGCCTCCTCACTCGCGCGTGCTCCAAAGCCGAGCCATCGAAGAACCCTATTTCCACGACGGCTCCGGAATCTGACCCCAATTTTTAACGACCAAACGAAGCAACGAAATATCGAAATGTTCGGCGCGAATTATTCCAAAAAAGGCCAATAAATTGGAAAAATCATTGAATGGTTAGCGAAATCTCACAAAAAAATCGAGATTTCGCTAACCATTTGCCGGTTTTTCTCAAAAAATGGTTATGGATGCGGCCGGGCCATGCGGATATAAAACAGCAATGAATCGCGCCGCGTTTCGGGATAGGGGGGATAATGAATAAAACGAAGTACGAGTCTATGAAAAGTTCAGATATTTCGTTCTACGTTTTTCCGTTAAATAATTCGTTGTTTCGTTCTTCGTTCTTTCGTTTAAACTGCAATCACGAGGCTTAGCTGAATAGTTGCCGAGTAAACGTTTTGCGGGGGATTATGGATTAAAGGAAAATTGTGAGCAAATTTTGGCGGAAAAGTTTGGTGGTTTTTCTGAAATTTACTAATTTTGCAATGATATGCTGAAGAAAAACCATCTAACATTAGTAATCAACCCGATAGCAGGCACCTTGACCAAGGATGGCGTGGCCGATTGGGTACCCCGGCGCTTGGAGGCGATGGGGTACGTGGTTGAGACGCGCTTAACCGCCGGTCCGGGCGATGCCACGCGCATAGCAGCCGAGGCTGCGGCCCGCGGCGACTACGGTGTGCTGGCGTGCGGCGGCGATGGCACCATCAACGAGGTGGCTCGCGGCCTTATCGGCAGCGAAACCGCTTTGGGCATCCTGCCGGCAGGCAGCGGCAACGGCTTGGCGCGCCATATCGGCGTGCCGGTGGATGTGGAGATGTCGCTCAAGGTGATTGAGGCCGACAATGTGGCCGAATGCGACTATGGCACGGTGAACGGCCTGCCGTTTTTCTGCACCTTCGGGGTGGGATTCGATGCGGCCGTGTCGCAACGTTTCGCCCGCCAAGGCAAGCGCGGATTCGGCACCTACATCCAAAGTGCAATCGATGAGTATATCAAATATCACAGCGAAACTTACGAGATAATCGCTGATAATGAGGTGATTACCGACCGCGCCTTCATGGTGGCGGTGTGCAACGCGTCGCAGTACGGCAACAATGCGTTCGTGGCGCCGGCCGCCTCTATACGCGACGGTCTGTTGGACGTGACCATCGTGCACGAGGGTAACCTGTTCACCCAGATGCTTAACAGCATCGAGCTGTTCACCGGTTCGATAGGCAACCACGACCGGATGCGCACCTTCCGCACCTCGCATCTCACCATCCGCCGCAGCGCCCCCGGCCCCGCCCACCTCGATGGAGAATCGATGGAGCTGCCTGCGGAGCTTGACATCAAGTGCGAGCATCGCAAGTTGCGCATCTTCATCACCCGGGGCAAGCCGCGCTTCCGCCCGGTGCTCACCCCGATGGTGATGACTTTCAACGATTGGGCTATCGCCATGCAGCGCCCCTTCCGCAAGAACAAATAACACATAATATATATGGTGAGCGTTCTGCCGCAGATAGTACTCAACACCATAGGCTCCCATAACCTCATAGAGCAGGGCGCCACGGTGATTGTTGCTCTCAGCGGCGGCGCCGATTCAGCGGCGGCGCTTGCCGTGTTGCAAATGCTTGGCTATCAGTGCGTAGCGGCACATTGCAACTTTCACTTGCGCGGCGAGGAAAGCCTGCGCGACCAAGCGGCGGCCGAGGCCATAGCAGGGCGGCTCGGATGCGAGTGCCGTGTGCAACATTTCAACGTGCCCGAGCGCTGCCAAGCCGCGGGAGAATCGGTGGAAATGGCCTGTCGCTCACTGCGTTACGAGTGGTTCGAACGGCTCAGCCGCGAGCTGTCGGCCCCGGTGGCCGTGGCTCATCATCGCGAAGACCGCGTGGAAACGCTGCTGCTCAACCTGTTGCGCGGCACCGGCCTTGCGGGCTTGGTGTCGATGCCCTATCGGCGCGACTATGTCATCCGGCCGCTGCTCGACTGCTCGCGCGCTCAGATTGAAGACTTTTGCCGCGAGCAGGGGCTGCAGTGGGTCGACGATAGTTCGAACGCATCGACCGTGTATCGGCGCAATAAGTTGCGTATCAACGTGTTACCACAGTTCGAACACGACTTCCCCGGCGCGGTGGAGGCAATTACCCGTTCCATAGCCCACCTCAGCGAGGATGCCGCTTTCTTTGCGCGCGCCGTGGCGCGGCGGATGGAGCTGTACACCACGGCCGACGGCGTGGATTTGCGCCGATTGGCCTCGGATGAGGACGTCAAACTGCTGTTGTTCACCACTTTACAAGGCGAAGGCTTCACCCGAAGTCAGACAGAGGACATGTTGACCGCGGCCACCGGTTGCGGCGGGCGGTTCATCTCGCGCAGCGGCATTACGCGCCACGTTGACCATGGCTTCTTGCGCCCCATAGCCGCCGAGGTCGATGCTGATGCGGAGTACTGCTTTTCGCAGCTGATGTCGATACAACAGCCTGTCAATCTTGAAGTTACTCGTTGTGAACCGAAGGACTTCACCCGTCCCGGACGCGATGCGTGTGTGCTTTTGGTCGATGGCGAAGCCGCCGACCGTTGCCGCTGGACATTGCGCCATCCGCGGCGCGGCGACCGCATCCGGCCCTTCGGCATGGACGGCTCGCGCCTGCTGAGCGACCTGTTTGCCGATGCCAAGTACACCGAGGCGCAGAAGCGCGCCGCCTGGGTGCTCACCGCCGACGATGTGCCGGTGTGGGTGCTCGGATTGCGCACCTCGGCCGCGATGCCCGTTACATCCGAGTCGAAATACTTTTACCAACTGAAAATCAATAAATTAAATACCATACCAAAATGAACAAACACCTGATATCCATTCTCGCAATGGCCGCCACCGCCGCTTCGGCTTCCGCCGCCGACATCGTGGCCACCGATGCCTACGCATGGCGCGGCGACACCATCGTGCAAGGCGTTTACACCGCATATTCGCCCGACGGCCGCAGCCTCATCTCCGACTATTCCGCCCAGCCGGGCTTCTTCATGCCCATCGAGAAGACGTGGACCCTCACCCGCGACATCTCCGCCTACCCCCAACTTTCCACGCCCAACAAGCTCCACACCGCCATCTACAATCTCGGTTTGGAAGAAATGATTAACGCAGTGGAGCCTGACACCACGCTGCGCACCGGTCGCGAATGGCCGGGCGTGTGGACGCGCGACGTCAGCTACTCAATCCTCCTTTCAATGGCCTACATGCAGCCCGAAGCCACCCGTTGCTCGCTGATGCGCAAGGTCGACAGCCTCGGCCGCATCGTGCAAGACACCGGTAGCGGCGGCGCATGGCCCGTCAGCTCCGACCGCATGATTTGGGCGCTCGCCGCTTTCGAACTCTACAAGGTGGAAGGCGACCGCGCGTGGCTCGAATACATCTACCCCATTATCAAGCGCTCCCTCGCCACTGATGAGCAGGTGGTCAACGTTGACCCCGCAGGCCTCACCCGCGGCGAGACCTCGTTTATCGACTGGCGCGAGCAGAGCTATCCGCGCTGGATGCAGACCGCCGACATCTACCAGTCGCACGCGCTGAGCACCACCGTGGTGCACGCTTCGGCCTACAACGTGCTGGCTGAAATCGCCCAAATCCTCGGATACAAGGCTGAGGCACAGCAATTTACTGCGCGTGCAGCAGCGCTGAGCGAAGCCATTAACAGCAAGCTTTGGATGGAAGACCTCGGCTACTACGCCATGTACGACTACGGCCGCGAATATCTCGTGCTCAATCCGCGTGCCGAGACGCTCGGCCTGAGCCTGTCTATCCTCAACGGCGTGGCCGATGCCGACCGCGCTCGCCGCATCACGGAGTCGAACCCCACCACCCCGTTCGGCGTGGGCATCTTCTATCCGCAAATCTCCGACATGACTCCGTACCACAACAATGCCCTGTGGCCGTGGGTGGCCTCCTATTGGGCATTGGCCAACGCCAAGGTGGGCAACGAGCAAGGTTGCCTCGAAGCCATCGGTTCCGTGTTCCGTCCCGCCGCGCTGTTCTGCACCAATAAGGAGAACTTTGTGCTCGACAACGGCGACATTGCCACCGAGCTCAACTCGTCGAACATGCTGTGGTGCCTCGCCGGCAACATTGCCATAACGCACAAGATTCTCTTCGGCATCGAGTTCACGGCTAACAGCTTGAACTTCCATCCGTTCGTGCCTGCCAACCTCGCCGCCGAGCGCTCGCTCACCGGCTTCAAGTACCGCAACGCCACCCTCGACATCACCGTGCGCGGTGCCGGTGCGCGTATAGCCTCCTTCACCCTCGACGGCCGCGAGCATCAGCCCTCGCTGCCCGCCGACATCAAGGGCCACCACACCATCGTCATCACCATGGACGACCAACCCATTGCACCCTTGGCCGTGAACCATCAACGCAACGCCAAGACCCCCGTCACACCCATCGTCCGCTTTGAAGGAAACGAGATCACTTGGCGCCCCGTTGAAAACGGTACCTCCCCCGACTTCTCCACTTACCACTACGAAATCATCCGCAACGGTGAGCGCATTGCTCGCACCAACTCCACCACCTTCGACGCCTCCGAACCGGGCATCTACCAAGTGGTGGCCGTGGTAGCCCCCGGCATCGAGTCGTTCGCCTCCGAGCCGGTGAGCAATCTGCCCGCTTACACATTCGAATTCCCCTCAGAATCCACTAAGATGACCTCGCAAGAAATTAGCTATCAACCCTTTGCAATTATCTCCGGATACACCGGCAACGGCTTTGTGGAAACCGACCATTCCACCCAATCCATTGACCTCGACATTTACGTGCCCGAAGACGGCCGCTACTCCATCGCCCTGATTTACGCCAACGGCAACGGCCCGGTGAACACCGAAAACAAGTGCGTGGTGCGCCACATCGCCGTGGACCAATCGCGTGTGGGCACCGTGGTGATGCCGCAACGCGGTGTGGGCAACTGGAGCGAATGGGGCAGCTCGTCGGTGGTGACCGCCGAACTCAAAGCCGGTTCGCACCGCCTGCAAATCCTCTTCGACAGCGACTGCGAGAACATGAACATCGCCACTAACCACGCGCTGATTGACCGCGTGGTCCTTCGCAAGCTATGAATCTGCGCCGGATAATCTGTGTAGCCGCCATCGTGGGCGGCTGCACTGCCGCAGCGCAGCTGCGCCCAACGGCTCACGTGGATGTGGAAACGCGTCTGGGATATTACAACTATTCCATCGAAGGCGAGGCGCTGCACGACCGCAACGGCTTCAAGTGCGACTACCTCAACGTGTCGCTCTTCGGCGACATCATCCCGCAGGTGTCCTACTCCTGGCGCCAGCGCATCAACAAGCGCATACCCGCCGACGATGTGCTCGCCGCCACCGATATTCTCTATGCCGAATATCGCCCGTCGGACAGCTGGACCATCACCGTGGGCAAGCAGCCACTGGCCGTGGGTACATACGAGTACAATCGCGCACCCATCGACATCTACACCGCATCCGATTTCTGGGGCTCGCTACCCTGCTATCAGTTTGGTATTCAGGCCACTTACAAGGTCAACAGCGGTCGCGACGCCTTCACCTTTCAGTTTACCGAAAGTCCGTTTCGCACACCCGAGTACAACGATATCTATGCCTACCACCTGATGTGGGTGGGGCAGCACGGACCGCTCTCCACGCTCTACTCCGTCAACCTCATTGAGTGGCGTCCGTCGCACTACATATCCTACCTTGCCCTCGGCCACAGCTTCACCCTCGGACGCGCCACCTTCGAACTCGACCTGATCAACCGCGCCGCCGCTCACCAAACATTCTTCTTCCGCAACTGCACCGTGTCGGCCGACTGCTCCATCGCCTGCCACCGCCGGCTCAACGCCTTTGCCAAGTTCACCTACGACGTCAACCGCACCCACACCCCGGCCGACCTCACCGTGCTACCCGGCACCGAAATCACCACCTACGGCGCCGGCGTAGAGTTCTTCCCATTCGATGCCGCCGGCCGCAACCTGCGCCTCAACGCGTGCATCAACTTCGCCCACGGCCACAACGCCGACCCCTCGGCCGACTTCCTTTCCAACCTCTTCCGCATCAACCTCGGCCTCACCTACAAACTCCACCTGCTCTAACCTCTCCGGCCAAAATGCGCAAAAAAAAGCCACAGCAGGACAGGAAAAGCAGCAAGAGAGTAGTTCCTATTTTATTCATTATCAATCGATTACCTGTGTTGCCACAGTAAGCCACGGCACTACCGCTAATCGATTGATTATGAAAAAACAAATCCTGTCCTCCTGTGTTTTTTTGCACGCCGGCATCCGCATGGCCAATCGAAAAAATCGTAAGGATTAACTTCGATTGGAGGCTACGCCTTCCAAGGTTGCACCGGCTTAACCTCGGTGACTATCCTTAACTACGTAACTTTTATTGGCGAATACGCCTTCTCCAGCTGCAGCGGCCTCACAAGCCTATACTGCATGCCGAAATGCCGCCCACTTGCGGCGATGAAATTTTTAAAGATGTCAACAAGTCGAAATGTATTTTATATGTACCGGAGAACAGTATTTCGGCATATCAAGCCGCCGACCAGTGGAAGGATTTCCGCAAGATATGCAGCAGAACGAAGTGAGACTTGATGGCCGAGCGCAAGTCTGCCTCTAAAGCGAGCGCGACCATCGGGGGGAGGCGCGGCGGTTGAGGAAGACGATCCCCTACGATTTTTTACGATACCATCCGGGGGAGTACTGGAGGACGGGATAAATCACTGATAAACAGCTGGTAGTGCCGCGGCTTGCTGCGGCAACACCCGGATGGCCCCGCGGCGGCAGAGATCCCCTCCGGGGAACGTTAGCGGGGACACGCCCGGAGAACGCGCTCCGCGCGTACTGCCATACCGCTCCGCAGCATAGATACTGAAATGGCGCGGGCTGCACACCCTGGCGGCATGGCATCGAGGTCAGAATCAGAAGGGACGCGGCCTGCCGCGCCTGCGTTCGCTATGCATAACTGTTTGATTATGTGCGGGTTGGCGCGGACGCGGCAGGCCTCGTCCCTACTGATGTACGTGTTGCATTGGCATTTGATATAGATTCTTGGCCATGCGGGTGTTGCCGCAGCAAGCCGCGGCACTATCGGTAATTTATTGAATATAGATAAAAAATCCTGTTCTCCTGCCAAATCTCCTGTCCTTCTGTGGTGTTTCCTCGCTCGCTTGGCCAATCGTCCCAAAATCGTGGGGAATCGTCCTTTTTAGGCGTTGTCGGTTGATTATAAAAAAAACAGCGCGCCGGGGGGCGCGCTGTTTTGGGTATGGGGTGTGGGTGGATTAGTCGGCGTTGAGGTTGACGCGTTTGAAGACGGTGCAACGGAGGCCTTTTTGTGCGGCTTCGAGGTATTTGCCGATGGTGAGGTTGCCGTCTTTGATGAATTCTTGTTCCATCAAGCAGCCTTCTTTGAAGAATTTGTTGAGGCGACCTTGAGCGATGTTTTGGATCATTTGCTCGGGGAGGTTGGCGGCTTTTGCGGCGCCAACTTCGGCGGCGATTGCGCGGGCTTGAGCGGCTTGTTCTTCGGTGAGCCAGCCTTTGGCAATGTTGGAGGCGATGTGATCTTCGCTGTCGAGCAGGTTGGGGTTGAGGCCGGCTTTCTTTTGAGCGGCTTCAACGGCTTTCTTCACTTGTTCTTCTTTGGTTTTTTCGATGGCCACGGAGAGTTCGGAGTCGATGGTGGCTTGGGGTACGCTTTCGCGGTCCACGGCCACGGGGTTCATCGAGGCGATTTGCATGGCTACGTCGCGACCTACTTGGTAGTCCACACCTTCGAGGTTGAAGCCGGCGATGGTGGCGAGCTTGTTGCCGAGGTGGTTGTAGGAGGTTGTGGAGGGAGCTTCGACGTATTCGTAGGCGGAGATTTCGGTTTTTTCGCCGGTTTTGCCGGATTCTTCGGTAACGAGGTCGGCAACGGTGCGGCCGTCGACGGTGAGGGCTTTAAGCTCGTCGAGGGATTTGCAGCGGTGAGCTACGGCGAGGTCGAGGAGCTGGCGGGTGAGGTTAACGAAGCCTTCGTTTTTGGCCACGAAGTCGGTTTCGCAGTTGAGAGCGATAACGGCGGCGAAGTCGCCTTCGTTTTTGGCGAGGACGCAGCCTTCGGCGGCGGTGCGGTCTTCGCGTTTGGCGGCTACGGCTTGGCCTTTTTTGCGGAGGATTTCAACGGCTTTTTCGATGTCGCCGTCGGTTTCTGCCAGGGCTTTTTTGCAGTCCATCAAGCCGGCCGAGGTGAGGTGGCGCAGCTTGGTGATTTCTGCCATTGTTACTGCCATATTGTTGTAATTTTTTGTAAGTTTAACAATTAATTATTCAGCGGCGGGAGCTTCTTCAGCGGCGGGAGCTTCGGAGGAAGCTTCGGGGGTTGCATCGGCGCGGCGCACGCGGCGGCGTTCGCGTTTGGGAGCAGCGGGGGCTTCACCTTCGGCTTCGCCGGCGGCTACGGTGTCTATTATATCGGCTTAGCGTTCTTCGAGGCCTTCGTTCATCGCGGCTACGAGTGTGCCGACGATGAGTTCGATGCTCTTGGAAGCGTCGTCGTTAGCGGGGATAACGAAGTCCACGTCGTTGGGGTTGGAGTTGGTGTCAACCATAGCGAACACGGGGATGCCGAGGCGGTTGGCTTCGGCTACGGCGATGTGTTCTTTCATCACGTCAACCACGAAGAGGGCTGAGGGCAGACGGTTGAGGTCGGCGATTGAGCCGAGGGTTTTTTCCAATTTGGCGCGTTGGCGGGTGATTTGGAGGCGTTCGCGCTTGGAGAGGTTGTCGAAGGTGCCGTCTTTGGTCATTTTGTCGATGGCGGTCTTCTTCTTCAAAGCCTTGCGGATGGTGGGGAAGTTGGTGAGCATACCGCCGGGCCAGCGTTCGATTACGTAGGGCATGTTGATGCTGGTGGCGAGGTCGGCGATCACCTGTTTGGCCTGTTTTTTGGTGGCAACGAAGAGCACTTTTTTGCCGGCTTTGGCGATGCTCTTCAGAGCGGCAGCAGCTTCTTCGATTTTGGCTGCAGTTTTGTATAAATCAATGATGTGGATACCATTGCGCTCCATGAAGATGTAGGGAGCCATAGCGGGGTTCCATTTGCGTTTGAGGTGGCCGAAGTGGCAACCGGCTTCGAGGAGCTGTTCAAATGTGGGAGTTGACATTGTCTTTTTTTGTTGGGGTTTACATTCTTTTGTTTTCAACCGACGGGTAGGGAATGTGTCCATCCCGGCGATTTAGATACTAAACTCATTATGCTGCTACTAAGCAGCGGCAAACGTATATATAATAATGTAGGGGATTAACGTTTGCTGAATTGGAAGCGCTTGCGTGCTTTGGGTTGACCGGGCTTTTTGCGTTCGACGGCGCGGGGGTCGCGGGTCATGAAGCCGGCGCGACGGAGCACAGCCTTGTCTTCGGGGTTGATTTTTACCAGAGCGCGAGCGATACCGAGGCGGAGGGCTTCGGCTTGGCCTTTGAAGCCGCCGCCGTCGAGGTTCACTTGGATGTCGTATTTTTCAACAACGTCCAGAGTGGCGAGGGGTTGCTTCACGATGAACTGAAGAATCGACGAGGGGAAGTATACTTCCAGGGGGCGGTGGTTGATGGTGATGGTGCCGTTACCCTCTTTGAGGATTACGCGAGCCACGGCGGCTTTACGACGGCCTACTGCATTTACTGTTTCCATACGTTCGATTATTTCAGTTTGTTGATGTCAATTGCTTTGGGAGCTTGTGCTTGGTGGGGGTGCTCAGGACCGTTGTACACGTGCACGTTTTCGATGAGGCGACGACCGATGCGGTTCTTGGGGAGCATGCCTTTGAGCACGCGCAGGAACAGGGGGTGCATGCCGGGTTTGAGGTGCTTGTTGAAGGATTTTTTCATGAGCACTTCGGGAGTGAGTTCGCGTTGACCGCCGGGGTAACCGGTGAAGTTGAGGTAGATGCGGTCGGTGAACTTTTTGCCGGTGAGGGCAACTTTTTCAGCGTTGACAATCACAACGTTGTCGCCGCAAAGTACGTGGGGCGAGTAGGTGGGTTTGTGCTTGCCGCGGAGGATTTTGGCAACGACGGAGCACAGACGGCCCAGGGGCACGTCGGTGGCATCGATGAGCACCCATTCGCTTTGAACGCTTTGAGCGTTGGGGGAGATGGTTTTGTAACTTAAAGTATCCACTTTATTTAATTGATTAATAGGTTGTTAAAACGCCGTAAGAGGAGGGACGCTCGGCCAAAAGCGCCTCGCCCCGTCGGGCAAAGATTATATTATGGACATAATCGGACTGCAAAGTTAGTGATTTTCAGCGAGAAAAACAAGAAAACGGCCAATTTTTTTTCATTTTGGCGGGCGCGGCGGCGGGGCTTCCTGGCCGAGCAGGAGCTCGGAGCGGGTGCAAAAAGGCTGCGCGGCGCAGGTGGGCGGCCGGGCGGGCGCGCGGCCTCGCGGCTTCCGCAGGCCCCGCAGCAAGCCGCGAGGCTACTCCACAGGACCCACGGCTGCCGGCAGGGGCGGGGGCGCTTTCGCCGCTCGACGCTGCGGGTAGGTGTGAAAAAAGCCTGCCGGGTGGGCGGCAGGCTTGGGTATGGGGTGGGGGGAGGGTTATTGGACGAGGGTGCGGCCTTTTTCGATGGCTTGCTCGTTGAGGGGGATGAGGTGGTGGTGGCGTTCGGGCAGGGTTTTGCGGAGGGCTTTCACCACGGCTTCGGTGTCAACGACGGGGCGCATTGCCAGCAGGGCGCCGAGCAGGATCATGTTGTAGGTCTTGGAGTTTTTGAGCTCGATGGCGGCACCCATTGCGTCGACGGCTTTGACGGTGATGTCGGTGCGGGTGGGGAGGTGGTGGATGCCGTTGGGGTCATAGAGGAGTGTGCCGCCGGGTTTTACTTTTGACTCGAATTTGTCGAGTGATTGTTGGTTGAGGACAACGGCGGTGTCGTATGAGTCGAGCACGGGCGATGAGATGGCCTTGTCGGAGAGGATAACGGTGACGTTGGCGGTGCCGCCGCGTTGTTCGGGACCGTATGCGGGCATCCAGGTAACTTCGAGGTTGTTCATCAGGCCGGCGTAGGCGAGGATTTTACCCATGGAGAGGACGCCTTGACCGCCGAAACCGGCTATAATAATTTCTTCTTTCATAGCTTGTTATACGTTTTTAAGGTCGCCTAAGGGGTAACGTTCAAACATGTGTTGTACCATCCATTCGTTGGATTTTGCGGGGGACATTTTCCAGCCGGAGTTGCAGGTTGAGACTACTTCGACTATGGATGTGCCTTTGCCGGCGAGGGCGTTTTCGAATGCTTTTTTGATGGCAGCTTTGGCTTTGCGCACGGCGGCGGGAGTGTGTACGGCTTGGCGTGTAACGTAGCAAGTGCCGTCGAGTTGTGCCATTAGTTCGGTGATGCGCAGGGGGTAGCCGTTGAGGTCGGCGCGGCGGCCGTAGGGTGTTGTGGCGGTCTTCATGCCGAGCAGGGTGGTGGGAGCCATTTGGCCGCCGGTCATGCCGTAGATGCCGTTGTTGATGAAGATCATGGCGATGTTTTCGCCGCGGTTGGCGGCGTGGATAGATTCGGCGGTGCCGATAGCAGCCATGTCGCCGTCGCCTTGGTATGTGAATACCAGGTGGTCGGGGTGGAGGCGGTGGAGGGCTGTGGCCACGGCGGGAGCGCGGCCGTGGGCGGCTTCAACCCAATCGACGTCGATGTAGTTGTAAGCGAATACGGCGCAACCTACGGGTGCAACGCCCATGGATTTGTCTTCGAGGCCCATTTCGTCGAGCAGCTCGGCGATGATGCGGTGAACCACACCGTGGGAGCAGCCGGGGCAGTAGTGAGTATGGCGCAGGTCGAGCAAGCGCGGACGAGCGTAGATTTTATTTTCGTCTTTGATGATTTCTTCCGGTTTCATGGCCTGAGTCATTTAATGTCGTTGAAGTGAAGTTTGAGGGCATCGAGTACTTCGGTGGGGTTGGGGATCATGCCGCCCATTCGGCCGAAGTGGTAAACGGGTATAGAGCAGTTGACGGCGAGCTGCACGTCTTCGATCATTTGACCGGCGTTGAGTTCTACCACTAACATGCCTTTGACGCGTTTGGCCAAATCGGCGAGTACTTGTTTGGGGAATGGCCAGAGGGTGATTGGGCGCACTAAGCCGATTTTGAGGCCGGCTTCGCGGGCTTCTTCGATGGCTTTGAGGCAGATGCGTGCCACGGTGCCGAATGCTACGATTACGTAGTCGGCATCTTCGGTGTAGTATTCTTGGAAGCGGACTTCGTTGCGAGCGATTTCGTCGTAGATGGCTTGGAAGCGGAGGTTGTTTTCTTCCATTTTGGGGGATTCCATTTCCAAGGATGTGCAGATGTTGCGGTGCTTGCGACCGTGTTTGCCGGTGACGGCCCAGGGGCATTGCTCGCGGATTTGATCGTCGGTGCGGCGTGGACGTTGGGGCGGGAGCACCACTTTTTCCATCATCTGGCCCACGATGCCGTCGGCGAGGATCATCGACACGCAGCGGTATTTGAATGCGAGGTCGAAGCCGAGGGTGACGAAGTCGGCCATTTCTTGCACGGTGGCGGGGGCGAGCACGATCATGTGGTAGTCGCCGTGGCCGCCGCCTTTGGTGGCTTGGAAGTAGTCGGCTTGCGAGGGTTGGATGGTGCCGAGGCCGGGGCCACCGCGCATCACGTTGACGATCAGCGCGGGCACGTCGGAAGCGGCCAGATAGCTGATGCCTTCTTGCATCAAGGAGATGCCGGGGGATGAGGAGGAGGTCATGACGGCTTTGCCGGATGCGGCGCCGCCGTAAACCATGTTGATGGATGATACTTCACTTTCGGCTTGGAGCACTACCATGCCGGTGGTTTCCCAGGGCATTTGCTCTTCGAGGGTTTCGAGCACCTCCGACTGGGGAGTGATAGGATATCCGAAATAGCCATCAGCGCCGTAACGGATAGCGGCGTGGGCGAGGGCTTCGTTGCCCTTCATCAATTTTACATCTTCTTCCATAGTCGTAAGGGGCTTTAGGATTTATTTACAACTCGATAAACCTCGATGCAAGCATCGGGGCAAACCGTGGCGCACGAAGCGCAGCCTATGCAGGCATCGGGATTGGCCGTGAATGCGAAGTGGTATCCACGGTCGTTAACTTCTTCAGGTTGGAGCTTGAGCACATCGGTGGGACATGCTACCACGCACAACTCGCATCCTTTGCATTGGACGCTGTTGATTGTCACTGCTCCTGCAACTTTTGCCATTCGTTCAGGGTTGTTAGGTTAGTCAATAATTTCTTTTGGTTATGCACCCAAAAGTGGGTGCGAAAGTTTCCGACTGCAAATATAGTGAATATTTTGTAAGAATCAACACTTTTGCACAAAAAAATTTCAAATGCGCAATTGGGCGCTTCCGCGCCGCTCGGCTTCCGCCTCGCCACAGAACCCGCGGCTGCCGGACCGAGCAGGAGCTCGGGGCGGGTGCAAAAAGGCTCCGCGCGCGGCAGCTCGGCTGGCGGGGTGGGGGAAATGACAGCGCGCGGGCAGGGGACTGCTCGCGCGCTGTTAGGGCAAAAAATGTGGGGTTATTTTTTACCGCGGTTGCCGTAGCGGCTCATGAACTTGTCGACGCGGCCGGCGGTGTCGACGAGCTTTTGTTTGCCGGTGAAGAAGGGGTGAGAAGAGCTGGTGATTTCGAGCTTCACCAGGGGGTATTCAACGCCATCGATGGTGATGGTTTCGCGAGTGGCGATGGTCGAGCGGGTGATGAACACTTCTTCGTTCGACATGTCTTTGAATGCAACCGGGCGATAGTTGTCGGGATGGATACCTTTTTTCATTGTTATAACGTTATATTCTGATTATCAATTGATTATAGGGCGTTGGTAAGACGCCTCGGGGGTAATGGCTTGCAAATTTACGACTTTTTTTTGGATTGGCCAAATATTTTTGGGAAAATTTCTTGCATGGAGTCCAAAATGGTGCGGCGTTCGGGCTCATCACCTTCGGGCTCTTGGGCGCCGACGGTGGGTGTTTGCTCGGGCTCGGACGTTTCGGAAGGCCCGGCGGGGATGGTGGGCGTTTGGTCCTCGGAGCCGATTACCAAATTGGGGTTGAAGGCCGGTGCTTGGGGTTCATCGCAATCGGGTTGGGATTCGGGGCCGTGTGTCGGGGTGGGTATGAAGTCGTCGATTTCGAAAGCGATATTCGATTGATTGTCGGGCTCGATTAGAGAGAGGGGCTCACCGGCTTCGGTGCATTCGTCTTGTTCGAATTCCGAGAGTTGTTGCATGGCAGAGTCGGTAAGTTCGGCCATACCTTGCATGGGGACGGTGGCGGATTGGAGGTCGGGGGCTTCGGATTGTTCCTGCTCGGGGCGGATGTGGTAGTCGAAGAGGACCACGGTGCAGTTGTCGCGGCCGCCGGCGCGGAGGGCGGCATCCACCAGCGGTTGGGTGGCGTCGATGCCGTACTCATTGGCGATTGCTTCGATTTCGGGGTCGCTGATCATGTCGTTGAGGCCGTCGGAGCAGATGATGAACATGTCGCCGTCTTGGAGGGGAAATTCATCGTTGAGTAAAGTTTTGTCGATGAATGCTTGGGGCACGCCGAGGGCGTTGTAGATGAGGTTTGACGGCACGTTGGGGTTATTTAGGCGCACGCGTTCGGAGTGGTCCACGGTGAGTTGGCGGAGGATTTCGCCTCGGAGGCGGTAAACGCGGCTGTCGCCGGCGTTGAGCATGAAGAAAAGGCCTTCGTAGGAGAAGATGCCGGTGAAAGTGCAGCCCATGTTTTTGAGGCCGGGTTCGGATTGGCGCGAGATGATTAGATTTTGAGCGCCTTCGAACCATTCGCTGATTTTTTTGGATACCTCAAGGGGGTTGAGGCCGTTGGGGAGGTTTGTGATGAATTGGTCGAACGATTTGATGGCGATTTCGGAGGCGATTTCGCCGCCGCCGTATCCGCCCATGCCGTCGGCCACGATTGCGGAGAATCGGCCTTTGTCGAGTTTGAGGCGACCGCGGTGGCTATCATCGCGGACGCAAGTGCCCAGGACCAAGGCCATGTCTTCGTTGTTGGAGCGGACTTGGCCCACGTTGCTAACGGCGTTGTAGGATATTGAGATGTTCATTTTTTGGGAAGTGTAAGGCGGTGAAAACCGCCGGTTATTAAAGGAGAGAGGGGCCTATTGGACGTAGAAGTCGTAGGTGCGGGAGAATCGGATTTGGTCGCCGATTTTGAGGGGAACGGGCACGTTCGGCTGGCATTGGATACCGTTGACGGTGGTGCCGTTGCGCGAGCCGAGGTCGGTGATAGTCCACTGCTGACCGGGGCCGCAGTCGATTCGTGCTTGGGTGCCGGAGATGTATTGGAGTGTGCAAATTTGGGCCACATAGTCGCCGTTGACGCGACCGATAACGGCTCCGGGTTTGAGTTGCAATGAAATGCCGAGGGCGTCGGCGCGCAGGCAAGTGGGGCCGCTGTCGGAAGGTGGCAGGGCTGTGCCGGTGGATTGTTGGGGGCGGGGCGGCTGCACGGGTTGCACGGGGCGTGCCGGCTGAGCGGGCCGTGCGGGTTGAGCGGGTTGCTGTGGCTGCACCGGCTGCACGGGTTGCTGCGGCTGGCGGGGCTGTGCCGGTTGCTGCGGCTGTGCCGGTTGCGCGGCGGGCGCGGGCTGGCCGGCGGGAGTGCCGCCCGGGGCGGAGGTGGGCACCCCGCAGGTGGGGCAGAATTTGCCCTTGCGAAATTCGCCGCACTTGGGGCACTGGAGCAGTTGGGCGCCGCATTGGTCGCAGTAGCGGCTATCGTTTTCTATGTCGGCCCCGCAGTGGGGGCAAGGGATGAGTTTAGCCATAGTCGAGAGGATTGAAGGTTAGTCGCGCACGTCCATGTCGGCGGGGTCGAGGATGTAGAACGAATCTTTGGAGAAACCGGGGAGCTTCATCTCGGCGCGCAGGCGACGGCCTTGGTTGATGATGACTTTGTCCACATAGTTGCGGGCTTCGCGGGCGTTGGCAAAATTGCGTGTTTTGTGGTTGACCAACGAGGTGAAGTGGCGCAGCATGGCGTCCTTGGCGGGATCGCTTAGGCGCAAGTTGTGCACGCGGGCGAAGATATTGGTGGCGATTTCGGTGAGTTCTTCGGCATTGTAGTCGTCGAAGTTGATGGTGGTGGGGAAACGCGATGTCAGGCCGGAGTTGGTTTGGAGCCATTGCTGCATTTCGCGGTGGTAACCGGCAGCGATGCAGATGAATTTGTTCTTGTAGTTCTCCATCACCTGGAGCATTTCGGCCACGGCTTCAGCGCCGAAGTTTGATTCGCCGGAGCCGCAAAGCGAGTATGCTTCGTCAACGAAGACCACGCCGCCCATGCCGCGCATCATGGCGGCGTGAGTTTTGGGAGCGGTTTGGCCTACGTATGGAGCCACCATGTCCTTGGCGGAGATTTCGATGACCTTGTTGGAGGGTAGCAGGCCGAGGGAGTAGAATATGTTGCCCATGAGGCGCGCCACGGTGGTTTTGCCGGTGCCGGGGTTGCCTAAGAAAAGGTAGTGGTCGAGGTTGATAGCGCCTTTCTTGCCCATGTCTTCGGCGCGGGCTTGGAGCGCCACTAAGGTGTCGGCCAGGTTGCGAATAGCGGTCTTGACGCCGTTCAAACCGGTGAGCTGGTCCAACTGCGCCATAATCTCGTCGATATTGAGCTTCTTAGGCGCGTCATAGGGGATGTCCTTGTCGGTGATGGTGATTAGGGCATCGTCGTCGGCATCGAGGTCAATATTGGCGAAGTGACGCTCCTTGGTTTGGTCGAAAAGCTTGATAATGGTGCCGGCGTTGCCGAATTTTTCGTCCTTAGCGGTGACCATCTCGCCGATTTTGCGACGGAGGAGAGCCACGGCTTCGTCGGTGATTTTGAACTTGCCTTTTTTGACCTGTTGGAGGAAGATTTGGGTGAGGTCTTCCTCGTTATAGTCGGGGATGTGGATTCGGTGAGTGAATCGGCGCTCGAGGCCGTCGTTGGCATTGCGGATGAACTCGTCGATTTCGGTTTTGTAACCGGCGATGACGCAGATGAACTGGCCGGCGCGTTCGCTCATGCATGTCATTAGCGCGTTGACGGCTTCCACGCCCGAGGCGTCCTGAGTGCCGGGGGTGCTGACTGGCAGCAGGTTGTAAGCCTCATCGATGAAGAGGATGCCGCCCATGGCGTCGTCCACGGCCTTGGTCATGTTCTTGCCGGCCGATTTGGCGTAAGAGTCGAAGATGTCTTCGGCTTTTTTGACGATGACTTGGTCGGTGGGGAGGATGCCGATGGCTTTGAACACCTGGCCGAGGCGGTTGGCCACGGTGGTTTTGCCGGTGCCGGGGTTGCCGGTGAGGATGATGTGGACGTTGGTGACGGAAGCGTTGCCGATGCCGCGCTCAATCATGCGTTGCTGCATCTGCACGCTCTTGGCGATGGCTTGGATTTGCTCCTTGACGGGGCCCATGCCGATCATATCGTCGAAGGTGGCGAGGATGTCGTCGATGGATTTCTTGGAGTCGGCTTCGATGTCGGCCATGGTGAGCACGTTCTCGGTGCCGGGTTGGAGAGAGCCGTCTTGGCGGGCGGCGTCCACGCGCACGCGCATGCGCTTGACGGCGGCTTCGAGGCGGTTTTTGACTTCGCCGGCGTTGCCGAAGCGCTTGCTGCGGGTGAGGTATACCTTGTCGAAGTACGGGCCGATTTGCTGCTCCACATCATCGGCAAAGGTGATGGCGGGTTTGACGCCTTTGGCCATATTGCGGAAGATTTGGGTAAGCTCGGGGCCGGTGTAGTCGCGGAAGTTGATAGTGGTGTCAAAACGGCGCTGCAAGCCGCTGTTGGTGCCGAGGAATGCTTTCATTTCCACGGGGTATCCGGCCATGATGCACACGAATTTGCCTTTGAGGTCTTCGCAGTCTTTGAGCAGAGTGTCCACCACTTGCTTGCCGAAAGAGTCGTCATTGCCGGAGCAGAGGGAGTAGGCTTCGTCGATGAAGAGCACGCCGCCCATGGCGTCGTTGACGGCCTTGCGCACAAGTTTGGACGACTCGCCCACGTATTGCGACACGAGTTTTTCGCGGTCGACCTCCACTAAGTGCCCGCTGGGCAGAGCGCCCATGGCGCTGAGCGCGTCGGCAAAAAGGCGTGCCATGGTGGTTTTGCCGGTGCCGGGGTTGCCCACGAAGATGTAGTGGCTCTTGACCGAGCCGTAGGGGTCGAGGCCGGCTTTGCGGGCCTGCTCCACGGTGACCGCAATTTTGCGAATTTCGTTCTTGATTTCGTCGATGCCCACGAATTGGTCGAACTCGGCCATGACTTGGTCGAACGTTTTGGGCACGAACTCCTTGCCCCGAACCTCGTCGGCCGACACGATGTTGGGCTTGATGGGGTCGGAGGCGGTGATTACGTAAGCGTCGTAAGCCAATTTGGCGGCAAAGTGGCCGTAGGGGAATGTGTCGGGGTTGTCGCGCTTGGCGGCGGTGAGCACGCGGCCGATTTTGGCGCGGGCATCGTCCTCCACGGTGCAGCTGTATTGGTTTTGCAACTTGAAGCAGACGATGTCGGTGAGGGCGGCGATGTCGGGTGGCGGCACTTGCCAGCTGTATTGGATCTTGGCGGCCTCGGCGGGGTTGTTCTCGAAGAAGCTGCGGAGGTTTTCGTCGCCGAGGATGATAACCACGGGGCGGTCGGGGTCGTCGCACCATTCGTTGATGTTCTGCAGAATAGTGTCGAGGTCGCAGATGGAATCGGCACGGTCCTTGGGGCAGTGCTTGTGAGCCTCATCGATGATGAGCACGTTGTTGCCCACCTTTTTGGCCGAGGCTTTGATGTCCTTGATGAACTCGGCATAGTCCACGGATTTCACCACCGTGGGGTTGGGCGTTTTCACTATGCCGGCGGCAAAGAGTTCGGCGGCGATGGCCTCGGCCACGGTGTTTTTGCCCACGCCCGGGGCGCCGGTGATGACGAAGCTCAGGCGAGCGCGTTGCGACACACCGCGTTGCTTGCCTTGGGCGGCGATGGCGCGAGCGCCGTCGAGCATGGCGGTGATTTGCTTCACCAAGTTGTCCTTGCCCACAAGCGAGGCGATGCCGGTGGCGCCCATTTGCTTGGCCACAATCGGGGTGCCACAGTGCTTGCAGTACTTGGCTTTGTCGCGGTTTTCTTTGTTGCAGGAGCTACATTTCATATATTAGAGGAGATTATTTTTTGGTGAAGTAGAAGTCGTGCATAGAACCCTGAGCGGGGTTGGTGTAGGTGCCGGAGTATATGATGGTGGTGTCGTTAGAGGCAACTTGGCCATCGTAGGTTTTGCGGTGGTCGCTGTCGACGTTGAAGCGCAGATTGTTGTTATTTAATGTGCCGGTGAGGTGATGAGTCATCGGGGTAGAGTATTGGATGGTGACAACGGCGGTGACTTCGTTGCCATCCACCGAGGTGATGCTCATAGTGGCATTGCGGCCGTGGAATGCGCCGGAGTATTCGCCCGGCAATTCGTCGGCGGAAACCATTTCCACTGACTCGGCGGCAGAGGGTTGGTAGTCGTTGGTTTCGGAACGGAGCAGCAGGCCCAGGCCGAAGGCAGTGGCAGCCAATGCAATCATGCCTAAGGATATGAGAATCACGTTCTTACGGTAGGAGCATGCTTGCTTGTAGGAGTTTTCGAAGGTGGTTTGCGGGTTGATATTACGCGAGCCGATGGTGCGTTTAGCGGTGCCTAACGCCAAGCACACTTTGTAGGTGCGGGCGGCATTGAGGTAGCGATCGTGGGTGGATTTGTCGGTGATAATGGAGTCGCTTGCGCCTTTGAATAGCTTGACAGCCAAGTAGATAGCGGTGATGAGCATGGCCAGAGCGAGTATGTACACCGCGGCAAAGCTCAGCAGGTAGAATATGCCGAAGCCCACCCAGTAGCCGATGAAGCCGCCGATGGCCAATGCCAAGCAGCCGCCTTCGGCGCAGAGTACGGCGCCCACGATGGCGGTGATGATGCCGGCTATCTCGCCGATGCTTTGCACCACTTCTTGGATGGCGGTGGCGTCGCCGGTGACGGTCATCCACACCATCCACGCCAGTACGCCCACCAGCGGGGCCAAGCCCAGCCAGATGCCGGCGTTGCGCCACCATGTGAGGCCGCGCCAAGCGTTGTTGCGGTTGCTGATGGCTTCGTCCAAATCGCGGCGGGTGGCGGCGGTGGAGGCAAAGCCGGAGGCGTTGGGCGCGTAAGTGTCGATGAAGTCGTAGTACTTCTCCAGCTCGTCGAACGAGAAGGCGATGCCCTTGCGCTCGTGGAATAAGATGGTGAGGAAGTCGGCCAGGCCGCTGTTGATGTCCTTATTGAGCACTGACGATGAGATGGAACGAATCTCGCCCAAGGTGCTCACGGTTTTGCGGGTCGAAAGTGTGTAGGTGGGCATATGGCCCAAGTACTGAATCACTTTCCACATTGCAATTCGCTGATTATAAGGAGCTGACGGGTGGTCGGAGATGTTGCGGTCGATGTCGATGATGGTTTGGATGCCCTTGATGTATTGGAGCATCTTGCGGGCTTCCATGTATTGATACAGGCGCGAGTTGACGAAGGTGCTCTTTTGCAGCATCGGCAGCAGGTCGAGGTGTTTGCGGGCGCCGGCACTGTATTGGAAGTTGATTTCCTGTCCGAGTTGGGCGGTTGTTGCGATGGAGCCGTTGGGGGCGAGGGTGATGTCGGCCGTGGGGGCGAAGTTGTACAGGAAAAACCAGCCCTTGCTCTTGGCGGTGCTGCCGGCGTTTTTGACCATCTGGGCCAGCAGGGCGCCGCACTTGCGGTCGCTCTCGTGCGAGGACAGTGTCAGCCACGTTTGGAAGTCGGCTTGCGAGAGCATCGACAGCGAGAAGTCGGTGATGCCGTGGGCGGCCACGTTCTTGATGATTTCATCGATGGAATGTTGGTCGTGCCACTTGTTGTCATCGGCATATTGGATTACGTAGGGCTTGGTAGCGTCGAGGCGGTAGACCAAATCGAAGGCCCACACGTTGGCATCCTTGGCTATGAGCGCCGGGTAATCGCGGGCAATCTTGGCCCACGACGGGCCGCGTTGCTCGAGGTATTTCCAGAACAGGTGGTTGGGGTCGGCCAGTTCTTTCTTATAGTCGGAGAGGAATTCCCACAGTTCGTCGGCCAAGTCTTTCTCGGTGCGGCAAGCGCGCTGCTTCTTGCCGATATATGGGGTGTCCTTGTCTAAGAGGCTGCACAGGGAGTACAGCTCCGATTCGCCCGAGGTGCGGATGCGCGAGGGATAGTTTTGGGCGAGTTTGGCGCCGTTGGCCCCTAACGAGGCGAGGTAAACCCACAGCGGGTGGTCAACGTTGCCCAATTCTTTGAGGTATTTCGCACGGTTGTTCCACAGCTCGGCGGCGATGTCCTTCTGCGCGGTGAGTGGTTTGCCGTTGAGCGAGTAGAAGGGCATCGACGGGTCGAGTTTGCGGCACAAAGCGTAGATGCCGTATACGCCCGAGCGGCTGATGATGGGGCGGAAGGTGGCTTCGAGGCGCTTAATGTCGTCGTTGCCGCGGGCGGCGAAGTAAGCCCACAGGCAGGCGCCGTGGTTGACCAAATCCTTGGCGTAGGCGGCTTGATTGTTCCAAATTTCGGCCTTGATTTCGGCGATGGAGGAGCAGGCGGTGCGGCTCAAACCCAAGAAGGGCATGTTGGCATCGAGGGTGAGTGCGGCCAAGTACACGCCGGCTTGGCGCTCGTCCTTGTTGGGGTACACGCGTTCCACAATCTTGTCGATTTCCATGGCCAATGACACCTTGCCGGTGCGCTCCAAGCCGCTCTTGGCCATACCGCGGTAGAGGAAGTCCTTGGCGTATTCCAGGTTCGACATCATCATCTTGGCCAATTCTTCGGGCGAGTTGGCTATGAGGTTGCGGGTGTCGTCGAACACCACGCGGAAGCCGCTCTGTGCGGCCGACTGGGCGCTTTGGGCGCCGGCGGCCTGCCGGTTGCCCTTGGCCATCGGCTTGCGCGAGGTGTACCATTGCTTGATGTCGTCGAAGGTGGCGCGTTCGTCGGGCACGAATTGCAGCAAACCGCGCAGCAGCGATATGCAGTAGTCGCTCATGGGCTTGCCGCCGATTTTCAGATAGCGTTGCAATTGGTCCACCACGGCGTTCTTACTCTTCAGGCGGAGTAAGTCGTTGTATTCCACCGCGTTATAGAAGTTTTTCACGCCGAAAATCATGGCCAGCAGGGTCATGCCCATCGAGTAGAAGTCGGTGGCATAGCCCACCACGGAGGTGCGGTTGTCGGCGGTCATGGCGCCTTCGGGCGACACGAAGTAGCCCGACTTGGCTATGTCGAAGCTGGCCTCGGTTTTGCCTGGCTTCATCATGCGGGCGATGCCGAAGTCCGACAGCACGAATTTGCTATGGTCGGGGCTGATACACAGGAAGTTCTCGGGTTTCACGTCGCGGTGCACGATGTTGAGCTGGTGGCACTGCCGGATGCACATGGCCATGCGCATGGCTGTCTCCACAAACTGCTCCTCGGAGGTGATGCGCACGGCGTCGAGAGCGCCGTTGGGGGCGTAGTCCATCACTTCGCAGTAGTGCTGATTGCCGGTGTCGGGGTCGCTCCACACGCCGTGGTCGCGCAGGTTGATCAGGAAGCCGCCTTGCGCTTGTTTCACCACGTTGAGCAGCGCCGCATCGGGGGTGTGCCCCACGATGTAGAGCTTCAGACAGAATTTGTTGCCACCGTTTTCCACGATGAGCACCCGCGCTTCGCCGGAGGTGGCGGGAAACGCTTGGATGGTGTTATATATGATGCCGTTGATGATATATTGCTGATTTACAGGGATTTGGTCCACGAGGCCGGAAGGACGACGGCCGCGACCGGCGGGCGCATCGGCGGTGCCGGTGCCTGTGCCGGGAGGAACAGCGGTGCCGGTGCCGCTCGGGATGGCTGTGCCTGTGCCGCTCGGGATAGCTGTACCGGTACCGCTCGGGATGGCTGTACCTGTGCCGCTCGGGATGGCTGTACCTGTTCCGCTCGGGATAGCGGTACCTGTGCCGCTCGGGATGGCTGTACCTGTGCCGCTCGGGATAGCGGTGCCTGTATTGCGGTTGTTGTTACTCATAATATATTAGTTAGAGTTTGATTTCTGAGGAAGATGTTACGTCGCGAGTGGTGCTTACCAGCACTTCTTTGGTGACCCACTTGCCGCCAAATTCCTGCACACCGCATTCCGACGGCTTGTTGTGCCAAATGTGGCAGCGGTTGCACACCCACGCGATGCGTTGCTGCTGCTTGGTCACGGTGGTCACCTTGCTGGTGGTGCTAATCATGTGCGCGCAGGCGAAATTGCGCTGCACTTCGGGCGGGTCGGCCGGATTCGGCACCATTTGATCGATTTCGGCTTGGAACTCTTTCACTTTGGCCGCATACTGCGCTTTGAGTTGGGCCAACTTGGCCGAGGTGTCGGCAAAGGAGCCGCCACCGCCGCCGAGGCTGATGTCGCCGCCGCCACTGCCGCCGCTGAGGCTCAGTTGCTGCGGCTTGGCCGTTTGCTGCTGTTGCTGCGGCTTGGCCGGCGCGGCTACGGGATTGGGCGCGGCCGTGGGCTTGGGCGCATTGCCTCGTGCACGCTCCAATTGGGCGAACTCGTCAAGCAATTTCTGCGTGGCGGCATCTATGGCCACTTCCATGTCCAACGTCTTCTGTGGCGCGGCCGATTGCTGCAACTTCTGCTGCGCCAATTGCTGCTCCAACAGCTGGATTTGGTCCTCCAATTCCTGCATCTCTTGGGCGATTTTCAGCGCCCGTTGGTAGCGCGGGTCGGCCTTGGCTTGCTCCACGGCGTACAGCGCCATGGGGTTGAGCGGATGGTTGCACTTGCGGCAGAAGGAGCGGAAGTTCAGCGTGCCGCACTCCGGACAGGTGATGCCGCCCCGCGGATTGCCGCACTCGGGGCAGAACATCTCGCCCATCGTCATCTCGCTGCCGCAGAAGGTGCAATTGGAGGTGGCCGGACACCCGCACACCGGGCAAATCGCCATCCCTTCTTTGATCTGCGCTCCGCACGACACGCACCGATTGCCGCCTACCGGCGCGCCACATTCCTCGCAAAAACGCGCTCCGGGAGCCAACGGCGCCCCGCAGTTACCGCAATGTGCCCCGTCATCCGTAGCAGCCTGAGTTTGGTGTTGATGTTGGTGTTGATGTTGGTGGAGATATTGATGTTGTTCTTGATTTTGTTCCATAGCGCACAATTTTGGCCAAAGTTACAAAAAATTCTCCAATTACCAAAAAAAATTTGCATCCGCCTGTTTAAACGAAATAACGAATAACGAAATAACGAATTTTTTTGATACCATCCGGGCGGGGCGGCGGGTGGAAGGCGAACACGAATTGCACGAATCTAACGAATCAAAAAAAACGTAGGAAATCGTCTTTCCCAACCGCTCCAATAAAATTCGTCCCTTCGTTTAACCCCACCCGGATGGCATTGGAAAAATACGGCCGCTGCCCGGGGAGGGCAGCGGCCGTTGTGCGCATGAAGGGACTCGAACCCTTACGTCCGGAGACATTAGATCCTAAGTCTAACGCGGCTACCAATTACGCCACACGCGCATTTGCGCCGCAAAGTTAGCAAAAAATTTTGATATGGCAAAATTTTTTTGGCAGGGGGTGGAGAGCGGAGAGGGGAGAGAACTCCGGGCCGGCAGCTATTATAGCTATCTTAGCTATCGCCGGCTATGGCCTCTCCGCTCTCCGCTAAGGCTTTAGAAGCGGATTTTGGTGGCTTCGGTGCCTTGGCGGCGGATGTATACTTGGCCGGGGGCGGGGGTGGCCACGCGTTGGCCTTGCAGGTTGAAGTATTCCACCGGGGCATTAGTGTTGTCCACGCGGATGTCGCTCACCGAGGCCGAGGTGTAGCTCAGGTCGTCGAGGCAGGCGTAGGAGGGCACGCCGTCGTTGCTGCTTTCGGTGGTTACCTCGATTTTCTTCACCTTGCCCAGCGGGGTGAGGTCGCAGTAGGTCCAGTCGGTCACGATGTCTTGCTTGCCGTCGCGGAAGTCGGCCAGGTAGAACACCACCTCTTGGCCGTCGGGGTCATCGCCGCGGAACACTACGCGGTGGTAGTCGCCTTCGGCGAAGGGTTGGCAGTGGCTGTCGCCCTTGGTGATGGCGGTGTATGTGTAGGCATCGTTGCACAGGTACACGCCGCCCACGGTCGAACCTTCCTTGCTTTGCAGGGTGGTGATGTAGAATTGGCCGGTCCAAAGGTTGGCATACAGCACGCCGAAGCCGGCGGATTCGTGGCCGGCGGCGGTCACGCTCTTAAACTGGCCTTCGGTGTAGTCCACGAAGTCGTTGGTATTGAGGGTGGAGGCGGCGAAACCGCTGTAGTACATCCAGTCGGGGTAGTAGTAGTTGTCGAAAGCGAAACCGCCGCTGTAGATTTTCGAAGTTTGGCCGGCCACATTGTCGGCATAACCGTTGCGGTAGGAGTTTTCGGCTAAGCCGAGGTCGTCGAAGGTGGCGTCGGCCGAGCCGCCGTACACGTCGATGTCGGCGTAGGTGCTTACGGAGGCTTCGGTGGCGTCAGTCACGGTCAGGCGCACCGAGGTGGGTGCGTCCACCTTCAGGGTGAGGGATGCTTCGGTCGACAGCGCTTCGCCGGCGAGGTTTTCCCAGCGGTAGCTGAACGGCTCGGTGCCGGTCAACTCGCCAATGGTCAGGGTGACTTCGCTGCCGGCATCGACACCTTCCACCGGTGCAATCGACACGTACAACTCGTCTTGGGCGGCGGCGCTCAGCGCCACGGCCATCACAGCAATTGAAGTAAAGAGTTTTTTCATACAGTATAGTTTTAATTTGTTGATAGTCAGTAAATTAAAAATCCCCGAACCATCGGCGTGGCTTCGGGGGCTATACTGCTGAAACATGGTGGACGACCTCACTGCGGCGGTCGCTGCTCTGTGTCTGCCCATAGACCCGTAGGCGTGCGGAGATGGCACAATGGCAGGTCTTCTGACTTATCCCGGCCGGCCAACGCCTTCCCGGCCGCGAGACCAGTGGCAGGTTGTTGGGGGGCTTGCGCGCCAAGCGCGCGAGGAATTACAGCAGCGGGTACTGTCGAGGAATCACACCTCGTTCCCTTTTGATGCTCGCCAAGGCGAGCAACCATTGCGACTGCAAAGTTAGCAAAAAAATTCGAGGTATCAAAATAATTTTGTGGTTAGTGTTGCCGCAGGGCGGCGGTGGGGTTAAACGAAGCTACGAATTTATTTGGAGCGTGTGGTGGGTTAGACGATTTCTAACGATTTTTTACGATACCATCCGGGCGGGGGGAAGGCGAGCACGAATCTCTCGAATCTAACGAATCAAAAAAATTCGTGGGGATTCGTGTGATTCGTGTTCGTCATTGAATCAAAAAAAATTCGTGGGGATTCGTGTGATTCGTGTTCGTTATTTTGCGTGGTGGAGCGGTGTGAACACGAGGTTAGCCGCGGAGCGGCTTTGCTGCGCCGGAGGCGCTATATTTTCGTTAGCCGTGGGTTGGTACCGCGGAGCGGTTCCTACCCACGGTGCGGGCGGCCCACCTCCTGTTCCCCGGAGGGGATCTCTGCGGCAGACGTTACATTAGCTCATCAGGATGGTATTCAAAACCGTTACGTTCGTATATTTCAGTGACTTCTTCATCAAATGATACCTCTTGATGGTGAGTTTTCTGCGATTGGATGTACTTAATCACAGCCGGTTTTACACTAAGTGACACCGACAATGAACAAAAACCGGAGCACCATCCCTCGAATTTTGGGAAATAGCCGGATTGTTTCATCCATAAGCTTGTTTCTCGTTTTAATTCGCCAATTATAGTTGAGAGAGCTATGGTCGGATTCAAATCGAAAAGGAAATGTATGTGTTCAGGCATCCCATTGATTGCGTGAAAGAAACATTTCTTTTTTGAAAAATAATTTGCAATCACTCGGAATAAGTCTGCCTCATGTTCGGGCGAGATTGTAGGTCGTCGATAATGAGTGCTGATAATGATGTGATATAAAGATAAAACTCTACTCATGATAATTATAGTTTTAATGCGCAAATATAGCAATTATTATCAACGTGCGCAAGGGTAACGTCCATTTTATTCATTCGCAAATGGGTTGAGATGCGCAGAGATCCCCTCCGGGGAACGGCAATGTGGCCGCCTCGACCGTGGGTAGGAACCGCTCCGCGGTACCAACCCACGGCTAACGAAAATATAGCGCCTCCGGCGCATTCGAACCGCTCCGCGGTATTGCCTCCGGATTAGAAACCCACCTCCGCATAACATAACACGAATCTCACGAATCAAAAAAAGATTCGTGTGGATTCGTGCGATTCGTGTTCGTTGTTGAATAAAAAAGATTCGTGTGATTCGTGTTCGTTTCGACCTCGGGGCGGGGACAAAAAAAGCTCCCACCTTTGGGGGTGGGAGCTTTGATATCGGGGGCACTACCCCTTCCCTTGTAGGCTCGAGGCTTGCCTCGGGGTCTGGAGGGGCTGGGGTGAGGCTCTTAGATGCGGACTTTGGTGACGGTGTTGCCTTGGCGGCGGATGTAGATGCCGGGGGCGAGCTCGCCGTTAACGCGTTGGCCTTGGAGGTTGTAGTACTCAACGGGAGCATCCTCATTCTCTACTGCCACACCTTCCACGCCGGAAACATCGATGTTGGTGGTTCCGTTAATTTTCAATTCATAAGTTCTTGGTGTACCGCCGAACATTTGCAGGGTGAGGTTGGTGGCATCTGCTGCGGGTGCTTTGAGGCTTGTGCTGCTTGCTACGGGAGCGGTGTACACTGCGAACGGAATCACCGGAGTGAATTTGAAGTTGAAGGTGATGTCTTTGCCAGTGTACTTACCATCACTGTTAACTTCGATAGCGTCGGGCACTTCGATGGTGAAGCCGCCTTCAGTCCAAATTACATTAGCTTCGAACGAACCTTCTTGGTCAGTGCGAGTGTAGGTAACGTGCGGGTAGTTGTAGACTACATCTGCGTCGGTGGTGGTGAAAGGCACTTTGATTGTTGCGTACCAAGCGTTTTCATATTTAGAACCTTCGAACCATACTTTACCTGCATCAGCTTTGATGTCAATCTTGCCGGCAGATTTAACCACGATGTCGGCGGACTTGCTTTCGGAAGCAACCAAGGTGAGTTCTTGGTCGTTGACGAAGTAAGGCAAGAAGTCGAAGCGGTAGAGGCCTTCAGTTGTTTCGTCTGGGTAGCCGTTGGCAATCACTTTGCCGCCGATTTGCAGCGAGTAGGAGTCGGTTGCTTCTACGGGGAGGTATTCGCTCGGTTTGAGCTCAACGAAGAGGTTGTTGACAGCTTGGCCGAGAGCTTTGCCGGCATCGGATGAGCTTTCAAGAGCTTCGTAGTGAGCAGTAACGGGAGCCAGCGAGTAGATGACTACGGTCTTAGCTTCGGGGTCGAATACCAAGCGGTAGGTGGTGGTGATGTTTAGGTTAGATCCTTCAACGCCGAAAGTCCATTTAGCGGTCTTGTCGCCTGCATCGGTATTCCAGAGACATTCGTATTTAATACCGGTTTGAGCGGCTGTAAAAGTTCCTGTTCCGGTTTCTACAAATTCATTGTATACGCCTTTTTTCGGAGTGAGCATGTCAGTTTCGGTATCGCTTTCGGCAGAGGTAGATTTGCTGATGTAAAAGCGGTTGCTGGTGGTGCCGAAGGAGCCTTCCCATACGTAAGTGCCATCGCCTACGAAAGTGAGGGCTTTGGAGGTTTCATCAGTGCCGCTCCAGTAGCCGCGGAGGAAGTAGTAAGTGCCGGTGGGTTCGGGATCGGGGTGGTTTTCAACTACCAATGTCATGTTGGAGGGATCGAGGGTGAAGGTGGGGTTCACCAAAGTCAGCGGGTTGTTGTCGTTGTCTTGGAACTTGATGAACACGTCTTCACCGGGCACGTTGGTGCGGCGCATTTGGTATTCGGTGCCGGGGGTGAGGTCGGCAACAGTACCGTCGTTTTTGTAGGAGTAGCCGAAGGCCTTGCCCCAGTGCGGGTCGTTGTCGGTGTCTCTGTCGGTCATGTTGGAGATTTTGAACGACACGTTCTTCATGGTGCCGGTGTAGCTCCATTCATACACCTTGCTTGTGCTGTTGTATACGAAGGTGAAGGGCTGGGATTCTTTACCGAGGTAGGTGCCGGGAGCAGTCCAACCGTTGAAAGTACCGGAGATTACGTACACCAAGTGGCTGTAGTCAGAATCAAGTGCGGTGATGGTGATTACGGGAGCGTCAGGGTTGGTGGCATTCAGAGAGATGCGGTAGCGACCGGGGGTGAGGTCCCATTGCCAGTCGTGGCCGGAGGTGTCGCTGTTACCGTTTTTGAGCTTACCGGTGGTGGGAGTGTTGACTGCAACGGTGTAGTTAGTATTGTTGTTGCAATAGAACCAGGGAGTGTAGTTGCTGGGCTTGTCTCCTTCGTTGAGACGTTTGAAGCCGAAGAAGCCGGAGTTGGACACGCGGCCTTCCCATACCCAGGTCACACCATCTGCCTGTTTGGTCATAGCGTAGTCAGCCAGAGTGTTGTCAGCGGCAGGCCAGCTACCGGTGATGATGTTGGTGTGCAAGCGCCAAACATAGTTCTTGGGTGTGACAGTGGGGCTCACAATCTTCACCTTCATAGTGGTGGGGTTGAACACGATGGTGTATTCGCCGTTGAGATTGGTTGAGAAGTCATAGCCGTTATTGTTCTTAATTTGGGCAGCGTATTCGATGTCTTTCTCGATTGAAACGTTTTCGGTGGGCGAGTTAATCCAAGTGTTTCCACCGTTGATAGCGGTTTCTTGGTCAGATTCAAGACGCTTGATGCCGAAGCTACCGGCTTTGATGGTTGCGGTAAATGAGTAAGTGCCATCGGCATGAGTCATCGTATCTTGAGTTTTCCAGTCGCCTTCACCAATACCTGTTGTAAAGATGTTACCATGGAGGCGGTAGTAGTAGGTGGTGGGGGTGTAGTTAGTGTATGCGCTGCCATCTTTGATGGACGAAGATTCTACGTAATAAACGTTGCCGTTGGTGGCGTTGACGGAGTAGGTCGCTGTGCCGTTGGAGAAGGTAACTTTAGCGCCTTCGGCAGCGTTGTAAGAGATTTTTTTCAAAGCTTTAGTACCGTCATCTTCAACAGTGGCAGTAACGCCGCTGACAGTGACGGTTCCCCAACCCGAACGCACAGCATCGAAGTAGATAACTTGGTCAATGGGGGTGGGTTCGGGATCGGGGGTGGAAGGCTTCTCGGTGATGGTGAGAGTGCGGGTGCTGCCGTTCACAACGAGCGTAAATACCGGATTGGAGATAGCACCGCTTACTTTAATATCACCGCCTGTGCCAAGAGTGTAGGGGGTGTCTTTTGAGATGGTTGCAGCGTCTTGGCCGTACCAAAACTTATTGGTAAAGTCGTATATTTTGAATGTTTGACCATCCTTTAATTCACCAATCGATGAAAGGTCGTAGATGTATGTTTTACCATCCTCTTGGGGTGTGAAGGTGTAATCATTATTATCCCATGTATATTTGCCACCTGTGTAGGAGGTAAAGTCGCCACGTAAGCTGTATTGGGTGGTAGGTGGAGTGTAAGTGTAGTTGTCTTTGACGGATGCGATGCCGTTTGTGCCACCCTTATAAAGAACGTATAGACGTTTATCTACAAGCGTCCAATTGCCACCGGAATTTGTTGTTATAGCTCCGTATGCGTCAGTACCATTCCATTTTGTAGAATAAGTGCTTTTGTTATAGTCGTTGTCGTTTTTAGGACTTGGATTTCCAAGGTCTTCTTTGGAGAAAAAGATTATGGACAAGTTATCCCAAGAACCCTCCCATTTGTAGATAGTGCCGTAGACCAAAGAAAGTTGATACTTATTGAAAAAGGTCGCGTTACTATTATAATCATTGGTATCTGATAATTTACCGCAGTAGATGTATGGAGCACTTGTCCACCCTGTATCTTTAATGTCAACATACAATGTCCACGCATCGGCAGACAAGGCGAACAGGACCCCCACTAAGAGAAGTAGGAATTTTTTCATAGTAAGTTTGTTTGTTGGTTTAGATTAGTTTTTAGTTTATTACAAAGGTAAGGAAATAGATGTCGGGTGAGGACGTCTATTGTGGGTGTTTGAGGTTTGGTTTGTTTTGTCTTTTTTTCTTGTGGGTGTTTAAAGTTTTGTTTTTATTAATTGATTATTAATAATGTGCATGTTTTTGGCATCGGATGATGCCGGTGTGGGTGTTTATGGTGTGACGCAAAGCGTCGGCGTGGATGTTTTGGGGGCGATGGCCAAAGCCACCACCGCATAGATGAAGTAAGATCGTGAATGGTAGATAAGTAAGATGCTATTAGTTTCTGCACACATTCACGCTGCAAAATTACAACAAAAAAACGGAAGTACAATGTTAAAAAATCATAAAACTTTTGTGAAGTGCCGCGAGGCGGGGCTAAACGAAGTTACGAATGACGAAGGAACGAATTATTTTCGCGGTGGGTTAGACGATCTCCTACGATTTTTTTACGATGCCATGCGGGTGGGGGCGGTGGGGAGAAGGCGGGTGGGAACGCGCTCCGCGCGAAGGCTGAAGCGCGGTGGGGTGGTCTCACGCAGAATTAGCAGATATATTCGGAGGTGGGCGGTTTATAACTAACGAAGTAAACGAAAAAACAAAAAAATAAAAAAATACGTTCTACGTTTACGTTTTACGTTTAAACCTCGGCTACATCTGCGAAATCTGCGAGAGTGAGGGATAGGGCGGTTAGTGGCTGAGGAGGGCGGCGAGGGCGGTGTCGATGATGGTGTCGTGGCCGTTGGCGGCGGCGGTGGGGTCGAGGTCGACGCGGATGTCGGGGTCGATGCCGTCTTCGGTGGATTGCATTTGGCAGTCGAAGATGGGGGAGGCGGAGAAGCGGACGGCCCAACCGTTGGGCAGTTCGCTGGAGAAGGGCATACCGGAGCCGCCGCCGGTGCGGTCGCCGACGATGGTGACGTGGGGTAGGTGGCGCATGACGCTAACGAACTGATTGGCAGCGCTGTAAGTGCTGCGGTTGACCAAGATGGCCACCGGTTTGTCGAGCCAGGAGATGCGACCCGGCTCGGCCGGGTCGTAGTAGAAGGCGTAAGGTTCGGAGAAGTCAGAGTGGCCGGGGCCGGATTTGTGGCAGATGTATCCGGCGAGGGTGCGTTGGCGGATGAATCGGCGGGCGAACATCTCCGAGACGGTGAGTGCGCCGCCGCCGTTGTCGCGGATGTCGATGATGAGGCCTTTGGCGTTGCGCAGCAGGGCCAAGGCCCAGTCGAGGGTGCCCTCGCCGGTGGCGAGGGTGAATTCCGGGTAGCGGATGTAGCCCACCGAGTCCGGTAACATGCAGTAATACAACCCGTTGCGCGAAAATTCCTTAAAATGGAAGTAGTGTTCATCCACCAGGCGTTGGTCGAAATTCTGCGGGTAGTCGCTCCACCATTTCTTGTAGTAAGAAGTTGAGAAATAGGAAGTTAGGTTGACGTGGCCGTCGCGCAATTCGTTGAGCATGTCCGAGCAGATGTAAAAGAGCTCTATGATGTTGGTTTTGTCGCTGACCTGCGGGCGGTAAACGGCGTAGACCGAGTCCCAGTCCACGTGTTTTTGGTCGAGGAAGCAGTAATGTTGGTCGATAGTGTTCCACAGGGCGTCGAAGTTGCCCACGGGGTCGTCGGGGTAGTCCTCGACCGAGTGGCAGGCCGAGAGCGAGAGTGCTAATATGCAGATAGTGAGAAGTTTATTCATATCAATAGAGTGGTGAGAGGATGGTGGCGTCGGGTTTGTGGTGCGAGCCGACGGCGAGCCATTCGGTGGTGAATCCGATTACGAAAGAATGTTCCACGCGACGGCTGACGATGCCGGCGGCCTTGGAGGAGAAGAGTTCGAGGCGGTAGCCGAGGCGGAGGTAGTTCGAGCCGAGGCGCCAGTCGGCGGAGAGTAAGTTGTTGAGGCGGAAGAAGTTGCCGGGCCAAGCGGCGTGGCAGAGGCCGCTGTGGTTGCCGAGGTAGATTTCGTAGTAGAGTTGGTCGTAATCCGGGGCGAAGAAAGCGCCAACAATGGGCATATCAATCTGATAGCGGAGCGAGAGGGGGCGTCCGGCGAGGCGGGTGGGCCAGATGGCCATGGCGGGGAGGCCGACGGTGGCCGAAGCTTGGAGTGACACCGGGTTGTTGGAGTTGCGCAAGAGGTACAGGGCGCCGACGTTGGCCGAGGCGATGCCGCCGGCGGCGAATTTGACCGGCGCGAGGGCGGGGAAGTCGAAGCGGCGCAAGAGCGCCCATTCCGGGCGGAAGTTGAAGTGCCACATGGTGGCGGTTTGCCAGGGGTTTTCGGTGGAACCGAGGTTGACCGTTGCGCGGAGCTGCATGGTCCAGCGGGCGCGGCCGAAGGGGGCCACCTGCAGGCGCTCGTAGTCGATGGCGGCGTGCCATCCGGAGTACTGCACCGGGGTGAGGTAGGTGTCGCGCAAGTGCGACGAGCCTAATTCGGCGGCCCAAGCGGAGACGACGGGCCGCAGGAGGGAATCGGGCTGCGCGGCGGCAGCTATAGCTGCAAAAAAGCAGAAAATGAAGAGGTTATATCGCATATATAATAAGGTGGGTGATTTCTTACGGCACCACGCAGGCACTCCGCTGCGTGCCAACGTGGTGT
>CAMGBT010000017.1 GCA_946011725.1 uncultured Bacteroidales bacterium
ATATATAGCACTTTATCCCCACATTGGCGAAGCCTATGTGGGGTTGAGGGGTATGGTCAACAGCTTCGCTGTTGACCAACCGCAGGTCCATAGAATCAAATTTCCATTGAGGGAAATTGGTGGGGTTATTCGTCGGGATCGTCTTCGGCGGGGGCTTTGGGGAGGGCGAGGGTGAGCCACAGGAAGGCTATGAGGCCGGCGACTACGGAGCCGATGACGATGCCTAACTTGGCTTGGTTGAGAAGGTCGGCGTTGTTGAAGGAAAGGGTGGCGATGAATAGCGACACTGTGAAGCCGATGCCGCCCAACATGGAGATGGCGCCCATCATGTTCCAGTTGCTTTGCGCCGGTTTGGGCGCTATGCGGAGTATGATGGTGAGCCAGGAGAATAGGAAGATGCCCACGAACTTACCGATCACCAAGCCGGCAATGACGGCTAATGATACGCCTTGCACCGCGGTGAGGGGGTCGAGGTCGAGCAGGAAGATGCCGGCGTTGGCGAAGGCGAACAGCGGGATGATGAAGTAGTTGACCATCGGGTGGAGGGTATCTTCGAGGTCTTGGAGGGGCGAAATCACCTTGTCCGAGGCTGATTCGATTTGCTTGAGCCAGTTGAGGCGTTCTTTGTTGAGGATGGTACGGGATGAGCAGTCGTCGTCGGCGGTGCGCAGGTGTTTCATGGCGTTGCGCATCATTTGGATGTACTTATCGGGGGCGAACACGGGTTTGGCGGGCACGCAGAATGCTACGATTACGCCGGCGATGGTGGGGTGAATGCCTGAGTTGAGGAAGAGATACCACACAATGCCGCCGAGGCCGAAGTAGAAGGCTTTGCTCTGGATTTGCATCGTTCCGCCGAGGGCTAAGACCACAACGATGCCTAAGGCAATGAGCAGCAGCGTGAGGTTGATGTGCGAGGTGTAGAACACGGCGATGACGATGATGCCACCAAGGTCGTCGACCACGGCCAAGGTGGTGAGGAATATCTTCAGCGAAATTGGCACGCGCTTGCCTAACATCGACAGCACGCCCAGGGAGAAGGCTATGTCGGTGGCCATGGGGATGGCGGAGCCGTGGGTGTAGTCGGTGCCTTGGCTGAGGAAGGAGTATACGATCACGGGCACAATCATGCCGCCGCAGGCCGCAATGATGGGCAGCAGCGCTTGGCGGAAGGATGATAGCTCGCCCACCAACACTTCGCGCTTGATTTCCAAGCCGATGGTGAAGAAGAATATGGCCATGAGGGCGTCGTTGATAAACTGCAGCAGGTTTATGGGCTCGCCGTTGTGGCTAAAAAGGTTGAAATCGCCGATTTGCAGGTGCACTTCCTTGGTCCAGAAGTCGAAGTAGTAAGGGTTGATGGCCGGGATGTTGGCCACCACCATAGCAAGTACGGTGATGATAATGAGCAGGTTACCACCTTGGGCGTAGCGTTGGATGGTGCG
Source organism: uncultured Bacteroidales bacterium (assembly GCA_946011725.1). Taxonomy (GTDB): domain Bacteria; phylum Bacteroidota; class Bacteroidia; order Bacteroidales; family Muribaculaceae; genus CAG-873. The sequence goes on from CAMGBT010000017.1 coordinate 1,446, forward strand.
GCGAGCGGCGTAGAACACGCGGAAGCCGCGTTGCAGTTGGTCGTTAGTTGGATTATAGTTTGAGGCCATAGTTGCTTGGAAGATTTGTGGAAAAAAGAGCAAGCGCCCGAGAGTTCGCGGCGCTTGGAACGTAAGGTGTTGTGCGCCGTTAATCGAGCTTGAGCACGGCGAGGAATGCCTTCTGCGGCACCTCCACCGAGCCGATTTGCTTCATGCGCTTCTTGCCCTTCTTCTGCTTTTCGAGGAGCTTGCGTTTACGCGAGATGTCGCCGCCGTAGCACTTGGCGGTAACGTCCTTGCGCACGGCTTTGATGGTTTCGCGGGCGATGATTTTGGCGCCGATGGCGGCCTGGACGGCGATGTCGAATTGCTGGCGGGGAATGAGTTCTTTGAGCTTCTCGCACATGCGGCGGCCGAAGGTGACGGCGTTGTCGGCGTGGGTTAGGGTGGAGAGAGCGTCGACGCTTTCGCCGTTGAGCAGGATGTCGAGTTTGACGAGTTTTGATTCGCGGAAGCCGTTGAGGTGGTAGTCGAACGAGGCGTAACCCTTGGAGATACTTTTGAGTTTATCGTAGAAGTCGATGACGATTTCGCCCAGAGGCATGTCGAAGGTGAGTTCCATGCGGTGGCCGCCGGAGATGTACTCTTGGCGCACCAACTCGCCGCGCTTGCTCAGACAGAGGGTCATGATCGGGCCGATGAATTCGGGGGTGGTGATGACTGAGGCGCGGATGTATGGCTCTTCGATGTGCTCGATGAGGGTGAGGTCGGGTAGTCCGGAGGGGTTGTGGACCTCGGTCATGTTGCCTTTCTTATCGAACACGCGGTAGGACACGTTGGGCACGGTGGTGATTACGTCCATGTCGAACTCGCGGCCGAGGCGCTCTTGGATGATTTCCATGTGAAGCAGGCCGAGGAAACCGCAGCGGAAGCCGAAGCCGAGGGCGGCGGAGGATTCGGGGGTAAAGGTGAGCGAGGCGTCGTTGAGCTGGAGCTTTTCGAGCGAAGCACGCAGGTTTTCAAAGTCCTCTGTTTCAATGGGATACACGCCGGCAAACACCATGGGCTTCACTTCTTGGAAGCCGTGGATGGCTTCGGAGCAGGGGTGCTCAACGTGGGTGATGGTGTCGCCCACCTTCACTTCGCGCGAGGTCTTGATGCCGGAGATGATGTAGCCAACGTTGCCGGCGGAGAGGGTTTTGCGCGGGGCGAGGTCGAGTTTGAGCACGCCCACTTCGTCGGCGTGGTATTCCTTGCCGGTGGCCACGAATTTCACGAAGTCGTCGGTGGAGATTGTGCCGTTTTGGATTTTGAAGTAAGCGATGATGCCGCGGAAGGGGTTGAACACCGAGTCGAAGATGAGCGCTTGCAGGGGCGCGTCGGGGTCGCCTTCGGGTGCGGGGATGCGGTTGACGATGGCTTCGAGGATTTCGGGAATGCCCATGCCTGTTTTGCCGCTGGCGCGGATGATGTCGTCGTGGTCGCAGCCGAGCAGGTCCACGATTTGGTCGCCGACTTCGTCGGGGTTGGCCGAATCGAGGTCGCACTTATTGAGGATGGGGATGATTTCGAGGTTGTTGTCGATGGCCATGTAGAGGTTCGAAATGGTCTGAGCCTGAACGCCTTGGGTGGCATCGACTATGAGCAGAGCGCCCTCGCAGGCGGCGATGGAGCGCGACACCTCGTAGGAGAAGTCCACGTGTCCCGGGGTGTCGATCAGATTGAGCACGTAGGCCTGCCCGTTGAGTTGGTAGTCCATCTGGATGGCGTGGCTTTTGATGGTGATGCCGCGCTCGCGCTCGAGGTCCATATTGTCGAGCACTTGCGCCTCCATGTCTTTGGCGGCGATGGTATTGGTGTACTCCAACAGGCGGTCGGCCAAGGTGGATTTACCGTGGTCGATGTGGGCTATGATGCAGAAGTTGCGGATATTTTTCATTCAGTCTACGTGGTAAATCGGTGATAAACAATTAGTTGTGGTCGGCAGTGGCGATAGCGTTGAGGCGGTGCTCCAATTCGGTGGAGCTCAGGCGCGTGGTGAGCTTGCCGCGGTGGGCGATGGAGATGTTGCCGGTTTCTTCCGACACCACCACGGCCACTGCGTCGGTGGCTTGGGCGATGCCCAAGGCCGAACGGTGGCGCAAGCCCATGTATCGCGGCAGGTCGCTATCGTGGCTGACCGGGAGGATGCATCCGGCCGAGTTGAGCCGGCCGTGAGCTATGATGAGCGCTCCGTCGTGGAGCGGCGAATTTTTGAAGAAAATGTTCTCGATTAAGCGCGAATTGGGCGCTGAATCGATGATGTCGCCCGACTTGGCGTAGTTGTCAAGCGGAATGCTCTGCTCGATGACGATGAGCGCACCGGTTTTGGAGCGAGCCATGTTGATGCAGGCATACACCACCGGCAGCACCCAGGCCACGGCTTTCTCGGCATCGTCGGTGCGATGGTGCAGGAGTTTGGCCAAGAATCGCCATCGTCGATGGGAGCCGAGCTCCACCAAGAAGCGTTTGATTTGCTCTTGGAAGAGGATGACCAAAATCAGCAAACCGATGCTCATAAACTTATTGAGGATGGTGCCGATGAGGCGCATCTCGAAGATTTCGGAAGCAATCACCCACACGATGATGAAGGCCATCACACCATAGAAAATGTTGATGGTGCCGGATTCTTTCATCAGGCGGTAGATATAGAATAGCAGCAACGCCACTATTATTATATCAATGATGTCTTTTATTCCGAACGGTGGCATGGGACGCTATTTTTGGTATTGGGCGGTTTTGCAATAGAGCTCCACGGCTTGGCGCGCTTCGGCCACGTCGTGCACGCGCAGGATGGCGGCGCCTTGCTGCAAGGCGATGGTATTGAGCACGGTGGTGGCGTTGAGCGCTTGGTCGGGGGTGATGTTTAACAGCTTGAAAGCCATCGACTTGCGCGACAAGCCGGCGAGCACCGGGCGGTGGAACAGCTCGAACATGCGCATCTGAGCCAGCAACTGATAGTTTTGGTCCAAGGTCTTGCTGAAGCCGAAGCCGGGGTCGATGATGATGTCGTTCACCCCGAGCATGGCCAGCTGCTGGAGGCGGTCGCCAAGCTCGCTGAGCACGTCGCGGGTGACGTGTTCGTATGTGGTAAACTCCTGCATATCAGCGGGTGTGCCGCGCATGTGCATTAGGATGTATGGCACTTGGAGGGCGGCCACAGTGTCGAACATGTCGGCATCGAGGTTGCCGCCGGCCACGTCGTTAATGATGTGAGCGCCAAGCTCTTCCACGGCCACGCGCGCCACGTTGGCGCGGAACGTGTCCACGGAGATGAGCGCGCCGGGAGCCACCGCTTTCACGATGGGTAGGGCACGGCGCAGGCGGGCTATCTCCTCGTCGGCTGGCACCTCGGGCGCGCCGGGGCGGGTGGAGTAAGCGCCAACGTCGATGAAGTCGGCGCCTTCGGCCACCAACTTGGCGGCGCGAGCGGCTATCTCGGCCTCGCTTTGAGCGCGCGACCCGCTGAAAAACGAGTCGGGCGTCACGTTGAGAATACCCATCACCGTCGGACGGGTAAATTCGCGGAGTTGGCCGCCGATATTTAGGCTAAATAGTTGCATGATAGAGAATTATCGGTTGGCGCGTTTGCGCTCGAGTTCGTCAAGAATGATTTTGCGCAGGCGGAGGTGGTGAGGTGTAACTTCTACGTATTCATCCTCCTTGATGTATTCCAACGCTTCTTCCAAGGAGAAGACCACCGGCGGCACGATGCGTGCCTTTTCGTCGGCGCCGGAAGCGCGCATGTTGGTGAGTTTCTTCGACTTGGTCACGTTGACCACGATGTCGTTGTCCTTGGCATTCTCGCCCACCACTTGGCCGGCGTAGACTTCCTCTTGGGGGAAGATGAAGAATCGGCCACGGTCTTGCAGCTTGTCGATGGCGTAAGCGTAGGCAGTGCCGGCCTCCAGAGCGATGAGCGAACCGTTGGTGCGGCGCTCGATGTCGCCCTTCCACGGCTGGTATTCCAAGAATCGGTGCGCCATGATGGCTTCGCCGGCGGAGGCGGTGAGCACATTGTTGCGCAGGCCGATGATGCCGCGCGAGGGGATTTGGAACTCGAGGTGCATGCGGTCGCCTTGGGCTTCCATCGACACCATTTCGCCCTTGCGGCGGGTGACCATGTCGATCATTTTCGAGCAGTACTCCTCGGTGACGTTGATGGTGAGCAATTCCACCGGCTCGCACTTTTGGCCGTCGATTTCTTTGATAATAACCTGCGGCTGACCCACTTGCAGCTCGTAACCTTCGCGGCGCATGGTCTCGATGAGTACCGACAGGTGGAGCACACCGCGGCCATAGACGGTCCAGACGTCGCGGTGGGGATCTTTGTACACACGCAGGGCGAGGTTGCGGTCAAGCTCGCGGGTGAGGCGGTCGCCGATGTGGCGCGAGGTCACGTACTTGCCGTCGCGGCCGAAGAAGGGGCTGTCGTTGATGGTGAAAGTCATCGACATGGTGGGCTCGTCGATGGCGATGCGGGGTAGGGGCTCGGGATTGTTGGCATCGGCCACGGTGTCGCCGATTTCGAAGCCTTCCAAGCCGATGATGGCGCAGATGTCGCCGCTGGCCACTTCGCTCACGCGCTTGCGGCCCATGCCTTCGAAGGTGTGCAGCTCCTTGATGCGCTGCTTCACGGTGGAGCCGTCGGCGCGGCACAGCGCAATGTCCATGCCCTCACGCAGGACGCCGCGGTGCACGCGGCCCACGGCGATACGGCCCACATAGTTGGAGAAGTCCAACGAAGTGATGAGCATTTGGGCATCGCCTTCCAAGGTGGTGGGGGCGGGGATGTATTTGATGATGGCATCAAGCAGAGGAGTGATGTCAGTGGTGGGTTGCTCCCAATCGGTGCTCATCCAACCATTCTTGGCCGAGCCGAAAATGGTGGGGAAATCAAGCTGATCTTCGGAGGCATCGAGGCTGAACATGAGGTCGAACACCATGTCCTGCACCTCGGAAGGGCGGCAGTTGGGCTTGTCCACCTTATTAATTACCACAATGGGTTTTAAGCCGATTTGTATGGCCTTTTGAAGCACGAAACGAGTTTGAGGCATCGGGCCTTCGAAGGCGTCGACCAGCAGCAAGCAGCCGTCGGCCATGTTCAACACACGCTCCACCTCGCCGCCAAAGTCGGCGTGGCCCGGAGTGTCAATGATGTTGATTTTCGTGCCTTTGTAGTTGATCGACACGTTTTTAGAGAGGATCGTTATACCGCGTTCGCGTTCGAGGTCGTTGTTGTCGAGAATCAGTTCGCCTGCGTTTTGATTGTCGCGGAAGAGGTGTCCCGCGAGCAGCATCTTATCAACCAGGGTTGTTTTGCCATGGTCGACGTGAGCGATGATGGCGATGTTTCTAATGTTCTGCATACGCTATTGGATGTAATTAGAGTGCAAAGTTACAACATTTTCCGCGGATAGCCAAATTCCGCCGCCCCAACCTGCGAAAAAAAGGCGAAAAAAAAGCCACGCGCAGCAGGCTCAACTTTAGAAAAGTGCAACATGTTACACTTTTCTAAAGTCTAATTGCAAATTTCGTCGAGAAAAGTTTGGTGGAATGGAGAAAAATGTTTACCTTTGCCTTTAGAAAAGTGTAACATGTTACAAAAATCTAAAGTATGCAGATAAAACGCGACATATATCTGAACCGATTGATTGCTCGCCGTCATAATCGACGAATCAAGATTGTGAGTGGCGTGCGCCGCGGTGGTAAAACGTATTTGCTGTTCACTCTTTTCAGTGAATGGCTGGTCAATAATGGGGTGCCGCCGGAAAAGATTATCAAAATCAACCTCGAAGATCGACGCAACATTCAATTGCGCGACCCCGACCGGTTGTTGCAGTACATCGATTCGAAAATACAGGGCGATCAGATGCATTATGTGCTAATCGATGAAATTCAACATGTGGCGGAGTTTGAAGATGTGCTCAATAGTTATCTACAGATGCCGAATGTTGATGTGTACGTCACCGGAAGTAATGCCCGATTCTTGTCGAGGGATGTGGTCACCACTTTCCGCGGTCGCGGCGATGAGGTGAGAGTTTGGCCACTGAGATTCAGCGAGTTCTGCAGCGCGTTCAATCGTACCAAAGAAGAGAATCTGTTGGAATTTCTGCACTACGGTGGGCTCCCGGAAGTTGTGGAAATGAGCGATGCGCAGGAGAAAACTGCTTTTCTCAAAAGCGTTTTCGAGCAAACGTACCTGAGCGATATCAAGGAACGATACCAAATCAATCGCGATGCGGAGTTGGATATGCTTTTGGATATCGTGTCGTCGACTGTGGGTAGTTTGACTAATCCCCAACGGTTGGCCAACACTTTTGAAAGTCTGAAAATCAGCGACTTATCCATGGCGACCATCAAGCGTTACCTTGATATCATTTGCGAGTCGTTCCTTATAGAAAAAGCCGTAAGGTATGATGTAAAGGGCAAACAATATATCGATACACCACAGAAGTATTATTTCGTTGACCCGGGATTGAGAAATGCACGACTTAACTTCCGTCAGCCTGATTACAGCCATGTGATGGAGAATGTAATCTACAATGAATTGCGTGTGCGCGGTTATAATGTGGATGTGGGTGTGGTGCCGGTGACAGTGCGCGACGAGGCCGGTCGACAGCTGCGCAAACAATATGAAATCGACTTCGTGTGCAACCTTGGTAGCAAGCGCTACTATATCCAATCCGCATGGCGTATGGAGAATGAAGCCAAAGTGGAGCAAGAGGAAAACTCGCTTCGCAGCGTTGGCGACTCCTTTAAGAAAATCGTGGTATTAGGTGAGCCAACGCCTGTTTACTGCAATGAGCACGGCATCACCACCATGAGCATCTATGATTTTCTGCTCAATGACAACTCGCTGGAGTTGTGATGGTTAGCTATTTTGACTTTAGAAAAGCGTATCATGTTACACTTTTCTAAAGTTGAGGCTACTTTTTACGGCGGCGGTTGCGCACGTAAATTAGGGCATTGGCTGTGGCCACGCAGGCCAGCGAAAGCGGCAGATGAGCCCGCGATTCGCCACCGGTCATTGACAAGGTCAGAAACACCACGCAGGCCACAAGCAGCACCACGGCCGCCACAATCAAAATTGTATCTTTCTTCATATCAATAAGTTTTTACCCATTAGACGCACCAACTCCTAAAAAACTTACACCCACCCCCAAAAAAAATCCGATATGAGGATAGCACACCCGAAGGCGTTTGTCGAAAAATTTTGGAAATAAGGGAATCTTTTGCTATCTTTGCGCATCGTATTGAATCGCTTAACCTATTTTTTATGAAAAAGATTTGCTTATTTGTGGCGATGCTTTGTACGGGGCTTTTGGCGCTCGCTCAAGGCTCGCAAACGGATTCCGATTTGGAATCGCAACTATCGCAATGGGTCGACAAGCAGACGTGGGTCGACCCGGTGACGGCCGTGGCCGACGGTTGCCGGTATGTGTTATACCCCACCACTCAACGCGGCGCTGACACTGAGGGTAGCTTTATGATTTATCTGCCCAAGGGTTATGATGAATCGGACGCTCGTTATCCGGTGATTTACTACCTCCACGGCGGCAACGGCAATCAGCGCGAAGGTCGGTGGATAATTCCTTATGGTTAGCGTTCGATGAGGTAAGTGTCGATTGTGTGGGTGGATTCGGCGAAACCGATGCCGAGTTTGATGATACTTCGGCGGTCAGAGAGGAATGGTTGCGAGTAGTTGCGCTCATTGATTTGGCGCATGGCATCGGCTGCTGTGCCGTTAATTTTCAGTTCAATAATGTAGATGTATGCTGCTGTTTTCATCACCACATCTATGGAGCCTTCCGAAGTGTGAAATTCAGCTTCAACATCCATGCCAATGAGCCGAAGCAATACGTAAAGTATTGAGTGATAGTAGTTTTCGTAGCGTTCGACATTCCGCCGCAAATCATATGGGATTTTGGCGAAGAATGTTGTGAGGGTGCTGATGAATGATTCAGCTTTGCCGGCCTCAATTTGGTGCTTTAACTCTGAAATGAGGGAGGTTGAATCACCTTTTGAGGTTAACACATTGAGAAAACTACCCATCAAGCCGGATTCCACCTCCTTGTTGGGGTAGCCGAGGGTGAAGATGCGGTATTGAGGGTCGTAGGACTTCAACGTGAGGTAGCCGGTCTGATAAAAGAGGGCTACGGGGTCAACGCTCATGGCGGAGATGTTGTTGAGCATATCCTCCGATGCTAATTTACCATTAAGCTCGGAGATGTCAAACTCATTGCGAATAAACGTCTTGACCAGCACGGCGGGGGCGCCGGTTTGATACCAGTAATCCATCACCTCGGTACGCGCAAGCGCGTTCATCACGCTGTAGGGATTGAACACGTCAACCATATTTTTTGAGAAATGGTAGCCGTCGTACCATTCGTTTAGCAAAGCGTAGGCTTGCTCGGTGTCGGTGCCGGTTTCTTCGGCGAATCGCTCCACGCCGGGGCGCAGCGTTGTTTGCATCTCCTCAACGGTGATGCCGCATATTCCGGCGAACTCTTTCATAAAAGATATGTCCATCAAGTTGTTCAGACCGCTGAACACCGACAGATGGCCATACTTGGTGACGCCGGTTAGCAAGCAGAAATGCACATGGTCGTCAAGCGATTTGAGCGACGAGTAGAAGCCGTACAGGACGTTGCGAAACCGGTCCTGCAATTGTTCCGAGTCTATTGCCAAGGTTATGGGGTTGTCATACTCGTCGATTAGCACCGCCACCTTGCTGCCTGTGGTGCGGTGCAGAGTGGTCACCACGTTGCGGAAGCGTTCGGAGAACGTATACCGCTCGGTATCTTTCAGCCCCAATGGCCGCTCGTAGCATTCCAAATTGGAACTGATTTTGCGCGCCAACACCTCCTCGCTGCTGTAATCTTCGCCGGAGAAGTCAAAATGCACCACAGGATGGCGCTCCCAATCGGTGGGCATCAAGCTATCGATGGCTAACCCTCGAAATAGTTCGCGGTCGCCTCGGAAGAACGACTCTAACATCGAAATCAACAGACTCTTGCCAAACCGACGCGGGCGGCTCAGAAATTTGTACTTGCCCTTGAGCCTAATATGGAAAATGTACTTGGTTATATCCACATATACATATCCGCCGGTGCGAATTTCGCTGAACGACTGCAGCCCGATGGGGTAATTGACTTCGATGGACATATTTCAGAAGCTAACTTTTCAATCGCAAAGTTAATCATTATTCTTTTAATTAGCAATTTTTTTGTCCAAAAATCGCGATTCAGATGGTTTAGAGGGGGAGGGTGGGCGTGGCGGCGAAGGCGTGGCGGAGGGCGTTGGCGCGGCGGAGGGTGAGCGTGGGGGCAAGCAGCACGGTGTCGCAGTGGAAGCGCTCGGCCATGCGGTCGGGGCGTTCGCGGGTCAACGGGGTGAGTAGCAGGTAGTTGCAGCGAACTTGGACGGTGTCAGTGCGCGCGGGCATGGCCACGGTGGCGCCGCCGATGGTGAACATTTCGCCGTGGCGATGATAGGGCCCGAGGTCGAAGTCGCCTATGGTGATGGTGGTCACGGCCACGCGCCGCGAGCCGGTGTAGGCGTCGAGGTCGCGCTCCAAGCGTGCCGCCACGAATTGCAGTTGGTCGGGTCGACAAGCGGGCGCCACCACCAGCGAATCGTTGTGGCGCATCAGCAGAGTGACGCAGGGATGGTGGCGCAGCGTAACCACCTCATCCCGAGGGTATTGCGGGCGGAAAAGCAAGGCCATAGTTACGGCCACCGCCACCACGCTTGCGGCCACGATGAACGCTCGCTTGCCGGGCCAATTCACCGCCCAGGCAATAGCTAACACAATGGCAATCAGCGCTATAACGCCCACCGTGCCGAGATATATGCCATCGACCGAAGCGCACGGCCACTGCCCCATCCACCGCGCAAAGCCGTCGCACACTTCCACCAACCAATTCTCCACGCTGCCCACCTGCATTGCGGCACCGCATCCGGCCGGCAGCACGGCCAGCAGCAAGCCGAGGCTCATCAGCACAGGCATCAGTATGGCTATCAATACGTTAGCCGGCAGAAACAGCAACGGGAGAGAGTGGAAGTGCGCCACCGTGGGCGCCAGTGTGCCCACCACCGCGGCTACGCTCACCGCCACAATTCCCATGGCGCGATACAGTCGACGTCGACGCGGATTTACCGGATTCAACACCTTGTAAAACAGCAAGATACCGGCCACGGCGCAGGCCGACAGCTGCAGCCCGGCTGAGAACAGCGCGAACGGGTTGACAGCCAGAATGACCAGTAACGCCACGCACAGCGAGTTGCCGCCATTGGCCGGCCGGCCGATGAGCAGACCGACCACGAACACCGACAGCATGATGGCCGAACGCACCACTGACCACGGCAAGCCCACAAACACTGCAAACGCCCACATCGCCGCAATCATCAGCAGCAACCGCAGCCGGCGCAACCGCGGCCACAGGCGCAACGGCCACAGTAACAAGTTGACAATCAGCACAATCACACCCACGTGAAAGCCGCTGAGCGCCAACACGTGAGCTATGCCGGCTGCCTGAAACACCTCGCGCACATCGCCGGGCAGTTCGTCGGTATAGGCCACCACCATGGCCGCCACCACGCCAAAGGAGTCGTCCGACAGTCCGCAGTGCGCCAAGCGGTGCAGCACCGCCTCGCGATAGCCGTCCAAGCGGGTGCGCCACGATGGCTCGAAACCGACACAATGCAAGCCTTCACCATCCACAAACGCCTGAGCCACAATGGAATGCTCGTAGCAATATGCCGCCATCGACGGCTGCACATCGAAGTCGCGCGGCTGCACCGCCGCCTGAAGCAGCGCGGCGAATTGCAGCCGTTCGCCCGAGTGATGCGTCCGGCCGCCGGCAGAGGAGAACACCTGTGTGGCAAACGGTGTGCAAGGCTGACCTTGCACCGAATCTACATATATAATATATGTGTAAGTTTCGGCGGCGGTGCGCATGCGCGTCACCCGGCCGGAGTAATTCAGCTCATATCCGGCGCAACAGCCCGCCGGAGCGGGCGCCGGCGAAGCAATCTCCGCCACCAGCCATCCGCAGGCTATCGCGCTGAATATGAAGCCAATAGCGTGGCGTTTGGCGATCAGCAACGCCACACCCGCCAATGCCGATACTATGGCCACAACGGCCATCGCGCCCCACCACCATAGCAATATTCCCGCAATCCAGCCCACCAAGGGCTGAAGTGCGGGAATATGTGCGAGCGAAGGGCGCATTCGGCGTTATTTCACGGTGGTGAGCACAACGAATGCCGACGACACGCTGATGACAATCCACAGGATGATGGCCAGCAGCAGCGGTTTGAAGCCCACGCTGCGTATCATCTTGATAGTGAGCGATGCACCGATCATGAACAGGGTGATGACCATGCCGCGCTTGGCTATCCACACCATAGTGTCGGTGAAGGCGCCGTGGATGCAGGGCACGTAGGTGTTAACCACCATGGCCAATACGAAGATGAAGATGAACCATGGAATGGAAATCTTGCCCGATTTGTCGCGGAAGATGAACATGGTGAAGAAGGCCAGCGGGATAATCCACAGCGCACGGGTCAGCTTGATGATGGTGGCGGTTTCGCACGCCAATGCGCCGTAAGCATCGCCGGCACCAACCACCGACGAAGTGTCGTGGATGGCGATGGCGGCCCACGTACCAAACTGAGTTTCAGTCATATCCAGCATGTGGCCCAGCGGCGGGAAGATGAACAGCGCTATGGAGTTGAGGATGAAAATCACGCCCAACGACACGGCCATATTGTCGCTATCAGCCTTCAGCACCGGGCCTACGGCGGCGATGGCGCTACCGCCGCAAATGGCAGTACCTGAGGAGATTAGATAGCCGGTTTTGCGGTTGACGTGCAGCAGATAGCCCAGCCCGACACCCAGCAGCATCACACCCACCACCGACACGATGGTGAAGGTCATACCTTGGCTACCGGATTTCAGCGCCTCCGTTAGGTTCATATTGAAGCCCAAGCACACCACCGCCACTTGCAGCAGGTACTTCGAGCATTTCTTATTGAATTTCGGGAACGGATTCTCGAACACGATAGCATAAACCAAGCCGATAGCCAATGCTATGGGGGCGGTGATATCGAAGGGCAAACCTAACTTGCTCAGCGGTGCCAAAATCAGCACAATCACCAAAATGTAGATAATTTTTGATAGCATATTATAGTTGTAATTTTAGTATGTTCGCCAAATTTTCCACGACATAAACGCCTGTAGCAGAAGCATTTCCAAGCCATTCTTGACCGTGGCGCCTTGGGCGGCGGCACGGCGCATAAACAGCGTTTCGTCGGGATTGTAAAGCAAATCGTAGCAGATATGTTGGCGTGTGAGCGTTTCGTAAGGAATTGGCGGACAGGCATCTACGCGGGGATACATGCCCACCGGGGTGGCATTCACCACTATCTTGTGCTCGACCATCACCTCCGGGGTAAGGTCGTCGTAAGTGATGATGCCGTCGCCGCTTTTGGTGCGCGACACCTTCACCACCTCGATGCCCATGCGGCGCAGAGCGTGCGCCACCGCTTTCGACGCGCCGCCGGTGCCCAGCACTAAGGCCGCTTGGTGCACGTTGCTCTTAATCATGGGCGCGATGCTGTCGCCGAATGCCGAGTAGTCGCTGTTGTAGCCAACCAAGCGCACTGCGCCGTTGGCACCGCGCTCCACCTTCACCACGTTCACCGCACCGATAGCGCGCGCTTCATCATCCACCTCATCCAAGTAGCTGAATATCTGCTCCTTATAGGGGATGGTAACGTTGAAGCCCGCCAAATTGCGGTTCTCCGTAACTATCGTGCGCACCTGCTCGATTGTGGGTATCTCAAAATTTATATAACGCGCATCGATGCGCTCCGCAGCAAACTTCTCATTGAAGTAATCTTGCGAAAACGAGTGGCCCAACGGATAGCCTATCAGGCCGTACAACTGCTTATACTGACTATTGCTAAACATATTCATAGAAAGAAGTTGCAAATTTACAAAATTTCCGCAACTTTTCGCTTTTTTTCGCCAAAAAAATCTTCAACGACATATAAAATCGTTCCACATTTCGATATTTAAAATTTATTTTGTACCTTTGCAGTCCAAAAGGTTATAATATGGTACTGAAAACTCGCGAGCGATTGATTGAGGTGGCACGCCAGCTTTTCGCCCACAAGGGCGTGGCCAACACCACTATGAACGATATTGCAAGCGCCTCCGACAAGGGGCGTCGTACCATTTACACCTATTTCCGTAACAAAGCCGAAATCTACAACGCCGTGCTCGAAAGCGAGAGCGACCGCCTGGTCAACTCCCTGCGCCAAATTGCCGAAAGCAACCTCGATGTCGAAGCCAAGTTGCGCAAATTTCTGCGTTTTCGCCTGGAAAACAACACGTTACAGGCTTCGTCGTCCATCAAATCCTGGTTCAAACTCGATGGCCGTCGCCTCGAACGCATCAACCGATTGGTGCAGCAAAAAGAGAATCGCATGCTGCGCAACATCCTCGAGCAAGGCTGTCTCGAAGGTGTTTTCGACCAAGAACGCTGCTCCATCCTCTCCGGGTTCGTCAACCAATGCATCTCATCGCTTGTCATCCCGCCCCTGCGCACCGAATACAATGTAATCGTGCGCGACAAAGCCTTCGACGCGTTCGTGGAATTTGTCGTTACTGACATTTTGATCAAAAAATAGTCCACGGCACGATTTTTGCCCTAAGCGTTTATCATCAGAACTCTTCCGGCTATGAACGTAACTGAAATCAACTCTCTGCGCCAAACCATAGCCCGCCTCATCAACGACGGCTGCATCCATCGCGCCCTCTCCGACATCCGCTCGTTCGCTCTCGCTAACAACGACCACACCGAAGATGCCGCGCTCGACCGCCTCGACGCCGACTACTCCATGATGCTCCAATACTTCATCAACGGCATCGACGACCCCGGCCGCGAACAAATCATCGCCGACATCGCCTACCGCGCTCGCGCCGTGGCCGACCGCCTCGCCCGCCGCGCACTCATGGTCGAGCCCTCCACACTCTACTATATCACCGCCCGCGCCTTGACTCGCCGCACTTCCGAGTCAATCGCTTCCGTGGCCGAACAATACTTGGCCGAAACACGTCGCCTCGCAGCCGACTTCGACTCCATAACCGATGCCAACCGCTCGCGCGCGGCCGAAGGCCTCTTGCGCGATCTGTTCAACCGCATCTGGACCACCCATCCGCTCTCCGGCGCCGACGCTGCCGCCGTAGAACGCTTCTGCTCCGAAGCCCGTAGCATACCCGCCTGCTCAGCCGTGGGCGGTCTGCTCCTCGGCGCACTCGAATTCTTCGACCCAACCCGACTGGCCACCCTCCTACATATATATATGAACACCACCGACCACAACGTGGCCGTTCGTGCTCTCACCGCTTTCCTGCTCGCAGCATTCCGCTTCCGTCGCCGCCCTCTACCCCGCTCGCTCGCCATCGTGCTCTCCGCCGCCAAAGAAGTCCCCACGTGGAAATCCGACCTCAAAGCCATCACAATAGAGCTCATGCGCACACGCGACACCGCCAAAATCTCCGAGCAAATGCGTACCGAAGTGTTCCCCGCGCTCTCGCGCCTCGCCCCCGAAATAAACGACAAAATCGACCAAGGGGAATTCCAAATGGAATCACTCATGGAAGGCGGCAACCCTGAATGGGAAGAAATGCTCAGCCGCGACGGCCTCGGCGACAAGCTCCGCCAAATGTCGGAAATCCAAGCCGAAGGCGGCGACATCTACATGTCATCCTTCGCCAAACTCAAGCACTACCCCTTCTTCAACGAAGTGGCCAATTGGTTCCTGCCATTCGACCCCGACCTCTCCGACGTGGCCCAAATCGACACACCCGCCGGCGGAATGGCCCGCACCATCCAGCGCATGCCATTGCTTTGCGACAGCGACAAATACTCCATCATACTTTCACTCTCCTCCATGCCATCGTCCGCTCGCCAAGCCGCCCAAAACGCCATGGACGGCGAGAACGAGCAATTCAACCAAATGCTCTCCGAGCTCGAAAAAGCCGACACCAAAAACGATCGTCGCTCAATCGCCAACAACTTCGTGCGCGATCTCTACCGCTTCTGCAACCTCTTCCGTCGCAAAGCCGAATTCTTCAACCCCTTCGAGCACAACGTCAATCTGCTGCAAATCAGCGCCGTAGCCGACGACTTCGACGACCTCGAAACCCTCAACGTCATCGCCGAATTCTGCATCAAACACGGCTTCTGGAACGAAGGCGAACACCTGCTCAAACGCATCGACCGCCTCAGCGAACCCTCCGACCGCCGCGCCCAAAAACTCGGCTACTGCATCGACTGCCAAGGCCGATACCTCGAAGCCGTGTCCCACTACGAAGAAGCCGAAATGCTCGGCGGCGCCGGCCCCTGGCTCCTCCGCCGCATGGCTCGCGCACTGCGCCGCGCCGGCAAAGTGGCCCGCGCCCTCGACTGCTACCGCCGCCTGCTCGAATCCGAGCCCGACAACGTCACCACCATCATCGAAGTGGCCGGCGCCGCCCTCGAAGCCAACCAACCCGTCGAAGCCGAATCACTCTTCCACAAAGCCGTGTACCTCGACGAACACAACCTCGAAGCACGCCGCGGCCTCGCATGGGCTCAATTCCTCAACCACAAATTCGACGACGCCGACCGCTCCTACTCGGCCCTCCTCGAGCAAGAGCCCTCCGCCGAAGACCACCTCAACGCCGGACACGTGGCCCGCGCCCTGAACCAAACCAAACGCGCCATCGCCAACTATGCCGCATTCGCCAAGGCCAACCCCGACGACCCCGACGCACTCGCCAACGCCCTAAGCACCGACCGCCGCTGGCTCATCGACGCCGGTATCGACACCGCCGCCGACCGCCTCTTCATCGAAGCAACCCTACTAAATCACAACAACTAACAATCTAATCCACCGACAATTATGGTAATCCAACGCATCCAATCAGTATTCCTCCTCCTCGCCGCAGCCTGCATCGGCGTATACTCATTCATGCCCTTCGCCCACGCCGGCGAAACCAACTTCACCGCCTGCGACGCACTCCCCCTGCTCATCGTCTCCATCCTCACCATCGTGATGCTCCTGCTCAACATCTTCATGTACAAAGACCTCCGCAAACAAATCCGCGTAGCAGCCATCAACTCCATCCTGGTCATAGCCACCATGGCCACCGCCGCCATCTGCGCCCTCACATCCCTCAACGCCACCCTCTACTACGCCTGGCTCGCCCTCCCCGTTGCCGCCCTCATCCTCACCATCCGCGCCCGCCGCGCCATAATCTCCGACCGCAACCTCCTCTCCTCCGCCGACCGCATCCGCTAACCCCCCATCACCCGGCATCCTGCCGCCCCGCTGTGCCGCCCTCCTTTTTTTCGGTGGGGCGGTATTGTGGTTTTTGGTGGGGTCACGGCTCTTTCATTTAAGGCGCAGTGGTGGGGTTAAACGAAGAAACGAATTAACGAAATAACGAATTTTTAATATTTTTCGTTAATTCGTTTTATTCGTTTAGCCGCGATTTGCGATTTCCGAAGCTTAAATGAAAGAACCGTGTGGTGGGGTGGGTTTGGGAGGGTTTTGGGGGTGGTTTTTGATTTTTTTGGGGGAAAATGAATTTTTTTTGAAAAAAATGGTGGCTATGTCAAAAATTATTACTAATTTTGTGAAAATTTGCGAAAAATGGCCGCTGACCTCCAACAACAAATCGAGCGCATCCGCGCCAAAAGCTTGGTTTTACGCGATAAATATCAGGCGCTTCAGCTCTCTTTCAAGCAGTTGCGCCAAGAGAATACGGACCTCCAAGCTCAAATCATGGTGCGCGATGCCGAGTTGGAGAAACTGCGTTTGCAGGTTGAATACCTCACCGTCGCCTCCACGGTGCGTCACTCCGAAGGCGACTTGGCAGCCACTCGTGCCACTATCGCGGATTTAATCCGGGAAATCGATGCCTGCATCAAGGACCTTCACGAATGACCGCCTTGGTGCCCGGCTGACTAAGTACCACACCGATGAACGAAGAAAAGAAACATAGATTTACAGCAACGATAGCCGATTTGGAACCGTTCGTGTTCTCAATCAATGCAAGCGAAGAAGAAATTTTCCGCCGCGCAGCTTACCACGTCAACGAGTTGTGCAAAAGTATGCGCAAACAGCAGCCGGGCAAGCCGTTGCAATACATATTGGCCAAAACCGCGTTAGCGTTCGCGGAGCTGTATTACCGCAAGTCGGAGCAGCTGTCGGCCCAATCGAAGTTGCTCGAAGATTTCGAGCAAGATCTCGACCGAATATTGCTCAGCGTGGATCAATGAGCCAAAAGGCTCAGCGCTGCCCGCAATAGGATGGGTGTAATCTCGGTTCTTAACTGTCATCGGATCGGTGAGCGGAAGAGTCTGCTCGCCCTAACATTTTATTTTATTGATTAATAACTTTTTAAGAACCCTATACATCCACCCTTAAATCAAAATAAATGATTGTAGATATTTTAATTTATATAACCATAGCCATTGTGGCAGCTGCAATAGCCACTTATGCCACATTAGCCGCTCAACGCCGCATGGCTACAACTCGCGCCAAGCAAATTATCTCCGATGCCGAGCGCGAAGCCGATGATCTCAAACGTGATAAGGTGCTCGAAGGCCGCGAAGAGGCCCTTCAAATCACCACCGACGCCGAAAAGCAAGCTAACCAGCGCATGGCCAAGGTGCAACAAGCCGAAGCGCGCCAAAAGCAGCGTGAGCTCCAGCTCAACCAGCTCCAAGGTGAAAACGCTCGCGCTCGCAACGAGGTGGAAGCTGCTCGCCAAGCTCTCGAAGCCCAGGCGCAAGCCCTCGAAGCCCGCACCGCCGAGTTGGATAAGCTTCACCGTCAGGCTGTTGAACAGCTCGAACACATCTCCGGCCTGTCCTCGCAAGAGGCCAAGGAAAAGCTGGTGGAATCGCTCAAAGACGAGGCCAAAACCGCTGCCGCTTCCTACGTCAACGACATCATGGACGAAGCCAAGATGACCGCCAATAAGGAGGCCAAACGCATTGTGGTTCAGACCATTCAACGCGTGGCCACTGAAACCGCCATCGAAAACTCCGTGACCGTGTTCCACATCGACAGCGACGAAATCAAGGGCCGCATCATCGGCCGCGAAGGTCGCAATATCCGCGCCCTCGAAGCCGCCACCGGCATTGAAATCATCGTGGACGACACCCCCGAAGCCATCGTGCTCTCGGGCTTCGACCCCGTGCGCCGCGAAATCGCCCGTTTGGCCCTGCACCAGTTGGTGGCCGACGGCCGCATCCACCCCGCCCGCATCGAAGAAGTTGTGGCCAAAGTGCGTCGCCAAATCGAAGAAGAAATCATCGAAACCGGCAAGCGCACCGCCATCGACCTCGGTATCCACGGCTTGCATCCCGACCTCATCCGCTTGGTGGGCAAGATGAAATACCGCTCCAGCTACGGCCAAAACCTGCTCCAGCACTCGCGCGAAACGGCCAACCTCTGCGCCATCATGGCTGCCGAACTCGGTCTCAACCCCAAGAAAGCACGTCGCGCCGGCTTGCTCCACGACATCGGCAAAGTGCCTGATGAAGAGCCCGAACTGCCGCACGCACTCTTAGGTATGAAGCTCGCCGAAAAGTACAAAGAAAAGCCCGAAATTTGCAACGCCATCGGTGCGCACCACGACGAAGTGGAGCAAACCTCGCTGCTCGCTCCCATCGTGCAAGTGTGCGACGCCATCTCCGGCGCACGTCCCGGCGCCCGCCGCGAAATCGTCGAAGCATACATCAAGCGTCTTAACGACCTCGAACAGTTGGCTCTGTCCTATCCCGGCGTGACCAAAACCTACGCCATTCAAGCCGGTCGCGAGCTGCGCGTAATCGTGGGCGCCGACAAGATCGACGACGTGGAAACCGAAAAGCTCTCGGCAGAAATCGCCAAGCGCATCCAAGACGAAATGACCTATCCCGGTCAGGTTAAAATCACCGTCATCCGCGAAACCCGCTCGGTGGCATTTGCCAAGTAAGCCATGGCCGACATAGATGATCTCAAACCGGACGACGCGTTGGACGAAGTGCCCGACGGTGCGCCCCACCACGGGTGTTGCAGCTCGCTCGGCATGCCCCGGTGTAAGCTCCACAGTTACAACTGGTTGGCCGACATCCCCGGCGGATACGCCGACAGCGAAATCGTGGAAGTTACCTTCAAAAACACCCGCAAGGGCTATTACAAGAATACCACCCACCTGCCGCTGAAAATCGGCGACATGGTGGCGGTGGAAGCCTCACCAGGCCACGACATCGGCAAGGTGACCCTGCTCGGCCTGCTGGCCGAACGCCGCATGCCGCGCCACAGTGCCCGCTCCCGCGTCAAGGACGAAGAACCCAAGCGCGTGTTCCGCATCGCCCGTCCCAACGACCTCGAACGCTACGAAGAAGCCCGCGCCAAGGAGAATGACACCATGATCAAGGCGCGCAAAATTGCCGCCTCGCTCGGCTTGGCTATGAAAATCGGCGACGTGGAGTATCAAGGCGATGGCAACAAGGCCATCTTCTACTACATCGCCGACGAACGCGTGGACTTCCGCCAGCTCATCAAAGTGCTGGCCGACACCTTCAAAGTGCGCATCGAAATGAAGCAAATCGGCGCCCGCCAAGAGGCCGGTCGCATCGGTGGCATCGGTCCCTGCGGCCGTCCGCTCTGCTGCTCCGGATGGATGACCAACTTCGTGTCCGTGGCCACCAGCGCCGCCCGCTATCAAGACATTTCCCTCAACCCGCAAAAGCTTGCCGGGCAGTGTGCCAAACTCAAATGTTGCCTCAACTTCGAGATTGACACCTACGTGGAAAGTAGCAAACACTTGCCATCGAAGGACACTCGCTTAGAGACCGCCGATGCCATCTACTACCACTTCAAAACCGACATCTTCAAGCGCGAAATTACATACTCCACCGACAAGTCGGTGGCCGCTAACTTGGTGACTATCACCGCCGAACGCGCCTTCGAGGTGATTGCCCTCAACCGTGCCGGCGAAAAGCCGCTCACCCTCCTGCCCGAGGCCGGCGAAAAGCCCGAGAAGCCGCGTAAAGACTTCGGCGACATCCTCACCGAGGACGAACACGACCTCACCCGCTTCGACAAGAAGAAAAAGAAGCGTCGCAATAAGAACAAAGGCAAGACCGCCGAAGTGGACGCGCGTCAAGCCGCACAAGCCGATGCCCGCGCCGCTCAAGCCGCCCAGTCCGGCACCGACAAGCCGCAAGGCGAGCCCAAGGAGGGCAAGAGCCAAGGCGAAGGCAAGCCGTCCAAACCCAAGCAAGGCAAGTCGAAAGACCGGCAGGGTGGGGGACAGCAAGGCCAAGGCGACCGCCAACAGCAAGGCCAAGGCGGTCAGCAGCAAGGCGACCGCCAGCCGCGTGGCGAAGGCCGTCAGCAAGGCGTTCAGCCACAAGACCAAGGCCAGCCGCAAGACGGTCAGCAAGGCGGCCGCAACGGCGGTAAGAAGCGCAACAAGCGCCCCAAATCGGACCGCCCGCAACCTAACAACGGCGAAGGAGATACGCCCCGAGCACCTAAGCCCGACAGCGAATGAGGTGGCTGACAGCATTGGTGGCGGCTCTGCTGCTCACCGCCTGCGTGGTCACTCCCGACGAGCAAGGCCGATTCGTGGCTTTGCCCGCCGAAGGCTGGGCCTACGGCGACACCGTGGCCTTTGACTCGCTCTGCGCCGACAGTGTGGCCACAGGCCGATTAGCGGTGAGTGTGCGCCATACTAACGCATATCTCTACAGCAACCTCTGGCTCGAACTGACCACCCCGCAGGGCGATTCGGTGCGTCGCGACACCATCAACATGCCCTTGGCCGACGATTTCGGCCGCTGGTATGGCCGCGGCGTAGGCGTGAGCTTCGCCACCATCGACACCCTCCCCGGCAGCTACACCTTGCTGCGGCAGCGGCCCGTGTACGTGCGCCACATCATGCGCTGCGACACCCTCGGCGATATTGAACAAATTGGATTAGTATTTATAAATGAATAACTTACAAATACCAACCTCGGCGGTTGATAGCATCATATTCGACATGGACGGCACCCTGTGGGATGCCGTGCCGTCGTATTGCGCCGTGTGGAACATGACCATCGAGCAGATGCACTTGGCCCGCGGCCCGGTGCAGTATGCCGAGTTGGTGGCGCTCATGGGCAAGCCATTGGCCGAAATCTTCGACGCCCTGATCGGCCCCACCGAAGAGGCGTTGCGCACCGAATTCCTCCGCCGCCTTTTCGCCAACGAAGACGAGTTGATGCCCCGCCTCGGCGGCAAGCTCTACCCCGAGGTGGAGGCCACCTTGCAACGTCTGCACGATGCCGGCCTGCGCCTGTATATGGTGAGCAACTGCTCTTCAGATGGCCTCAATAACTTTCTGCGGTTCACCGGGTTAGCTCATTTCTTCGAAGATACACTCACCTTTGGCGAAACAGGAGTTGACAAAGACGTGAACATTCTTACCCTCAAAAAGCGTTATAATTTGCAACGTCCGGTTTATGTGGGCGACATCCGCCGCGACGCCGACAGCACTCATGCCGCCGGCATCGAATTCGTGTGGGCCGCATACGGTTTCGGCCGGGTGGACCAATACGAATACCGCATCGACCATTTCAGCGACTTAGCAAACCTATTCATATAATATGGAAAGCAAATTTGAACAGCAATTAGTACTTTGGCCGGCCGCCGACCTCTCCCTCCGCTTGGAACGCGTGCGCCGACTGATGAGCGAAGCCGGCCTCGATGCCGTGCTTCTGAGCGACAACACTAACGCATTCTACATCACCGGCCGCGTTATCCGCGGCTACATTTATATCGAAGCCGCAGGCCGCACGCTCTTCTTCGTGCGCCGTCCAGCCGGGCTGCTCGGCGATAACATCCACCAAATTCGCAAGCCGGAGGACATCACCGCCATCCTCGGCGACTCCGCTGCCCGCCACATCGGCCTGGAGTTGGATTCGATGCCGTACTCCATGGTGGAACGCCTGCGCAAGGTCTTTCCCAACAGCGAAATCGGCAACGCTTCGCCGGTGCTCCGTCGCGCTCGCGCCGTGAAAACTCCGCTGGAAATCAGCCTGATAACCGAGTCCGGCGTGAAGCAAACCGAAGCCTACCGCCGCATTCCGCGCCTCTACCAAGAGGGTATGACCGACATTGAATTCCAAATCGAAATCGAGCGCGAACTGCGTTTGGGCGGTTGCTTGGGACAGTTCCGCGTCAGCGGCGACGATATGGAAATCTACATGGGCAACGTGCTCACCGGCGACAATGCCGATTCGCCCTCGCCCTACGACTTCGCCATGGGCGGCGCCGGCGCAAGCCCCTCGCTGCCGGTGGGCGCCGACGGCTCCATCATCCGCCCCAATGCCGTGGTAATGGTCGATGTCAACGGCAACTTCAACGGCTACATGACCGACATGACCCGCTGCTACTCCGCCGGCGAGCCCTCGGCCGAAGCCGTGAAAGCTAACGACCTGTCAATCAGCATCTGCCACGCCGTGGCCAACGCCGCCGTGGTTGGCGCAGCCGCTGCCGACCTCTATAAAATGGCGGTGACCATGGCTGAAGAAGCCGGCATGGCCAAGTTCTTCATGGGCCACCATTATCAAGCCGGATTCATCGGCCACGGCTTAGGTATCACCATCAATGAAGCACCCGTGTTGGCGCCCCGCTCGCGCGATGTGCTCGAAGCCGGCAACGTCATCGCCGTCGAGCCCAAATTCGTCATCCCCGGCATCGGCGCTGTGGGCGTGGAGAACACCTACGTGGTGCAACCCTCCGGCCCGGCCAAATGTTTAACCCTCGCCCCCGAGGAAATTGTTAACCTGAAGTAAATCAATGAATTATAGCGACCGACTCAAATCCCCGGTATTTGCCATGGTAGGCACCGTGGCCGATTCCATCCACCGCCCCTGCTACGTGGTGGGCGGCTTCGTGCGCGATCTCATCATCGGCCGCCACTCCAAGGACATCGACTTTGTGACCGTGGGCTCCGGCATCGAATTGGCCGAAGCCGTGGCCGCCAAAATCGGTCCGAAATGCAATATTGCCGTATACCGCAATTACGGCACCGCCCAGCTTCATGCCGGCAACCTCGAATTGGAGTTCGTGGGCGCGCGTCGCGAATCGTATAACCGCAACTCGCGCAACCCCATCGTAGAAGACGGCACCCTCGACGACGACATCGCTCGCCGCGACTTCACCATCAACGCCATGGCCATCAGCGTCAACGGCGATTCCTTCGGCGAGTTGGTCGACCGCTACGACGGCCTGGGCGACATTGCCCGCCGCATCATCCGCACCCCGCTCGACCCCGACATCACCTTTAGCGACGACCCCCTGCGCATGATGCGCGCCATCCGCTTTGCCACCCAGCTGCAGTTCACCATCTACCCCGAAACCCTCGCCTCCATCGCCCGCAACGCCGAGCGAATCAAAATCATCACCGGCGAGCGAATCAAGGACGAGTTGGTGAAAATCATGCGTTCGCCCAAGCCCTCCATCGGCTGGGAGCTGCTGCAGCAAACCGGCCTGCTGGCCATCATCCTGCCCGAGTTGGACGCCCTGCGCGGGGTGGAAGTGGTCAACGGCCGCGGCCATAAGGACAACTTTGCCCATACCATGCAGGTGCTCGACACTGTGGCCGAACGCTCCGATAAGGAGTGGCTGCGCTGGAGCGCCCTGTTCCACGACATCGGCAAGCCCCTCACCAAGCGCTTCGACCCCGCCATCGGCTGGACATTCCATAACCACAACTTCATCGGCTCCAAGATGATTCCGCGCATCTTCCGCCGCCTCCACCTGCCCTTGGGCGCTGAAATGCGCTACGTTAGCAAGTTAGTGGAGCTCCACATGCGCCCCATCGCCCTGGTGGAAGAAGAAGTGACCGACAGCGCCGTTCGCCGCCTGATGAACTATGCCGAAGAAGACCTCGAAGACCTCATGCTCTTGGCGCGCGCCGACATCACCAGCAAGAACGAAGCCAAGAAGCAACGCTTCCTCGACAACTTCGACTTGGTGGAAGAAAAGTTTGTCGACATACGCCACAAGGACGCTGAATTGGCCTACCGCAACCCCGTCGACGGCAACGAAATCATGCACATCTTCGGCTTGCACCAGTCGCCCTTGGTGGGCTATTTCGCCAAGAACCTCAAGCAAGCCATCAAGGACTGCGAAATCGAGCCAACTCGCGAAGCATCAATCAAATACCTATATATCTTGGGCGAAAAAGCCGGCATCCAACCGGTCAATCCACCCCTGTATCCCTTAGATTCCGACCAATGTACTACATCTCCAAACGATTAGAAATATCGGCAGCGCACCGCTTGCAGCTCGACTACCCAAGCAAGTGCACCAACCTTCACGGCCACAATTGGATTGTGACCGTGCACTGCCGTGCCGCCGAGCTTAACCACAACGGCATGGTCACCGACTTCACCCACATCAAGGCCCTAATCAACGACCGCCTTGACCACGCTTGCCTCAACGACGTGCTGCCATTCAACCCCACTGCCGAAAATATCGCCCGCTGGATTTGTGACAACGTGGAAAATTGTTACCGCGTTGACGTGCAAGAAAGCGAAGGCAACGTAGCATCCTATGAAAAAGACCTATAAAGTCAACGACATATTCTACTCCCTGCAGGGCGAGGGCTTCTGGACCGGCACCCCCGCAGTGTTCGTGCGCCTCAGCGGCTGCAATTTGCAGTGCCCATTTTGCGACACCGACCACTTCGCCGGCCGCCACCTTTCGGCCGACGAAATCGTCGACGCCGTGAAGGAATTCCCCGCCACGCACGTCATCATCACCGGCGGCGAGCCGGCCATGCAGCTCGATGACGCATTGGTCGACGCCCTCCACCGTGCCGGCCTCTACATCCACATCGAAACCAACGGCACCCTCCCCCTGCCCGAAGGCATCGACTGGGTGACTTGCTCGCCCAAAACCTCGCGCCTTGGCATCGCGCGCGCCGATGAACTTAAGTACGTGTTCCAAGGCCGCAACATGGAGGACCTGTTCGACATCATCCCCGCCGACCATCACTTCCTCCAGCCATGCTCCTGCGAAAACATCGACGAAACCGTGGCCTATGTGTTGGAGTATCCCCACTGGAGCCTCTCGCTGCAAACCCATAAACTAATCGACATAAAATGAAGCGTTTAGCCATCATATTTGCACTCATTTTGAGCGTCTTCGCCGCCCGCGCCCAGAGCGACACCTTGGTGTCGATTGTCTGCACATCCCCCGGCACGGAAATCTACGAACTCGAAGGCCACGCCGTCATTCACCTGCGATTTGATGCCGACCGCGACTTCGCCGTCAGCTACGGCCAGTTCGACTTCAATTCGCCCAACTTCGTCTACCGCTTCGTCAGCGGCCAAACCGACTACCACGTGGCCGTATTCCCTTGGTCCACTTTCATTTACCAATATCAATACTCCGCCGAGCCGCGCACCGTGGTGGAGCATCCAATCCACCTCTCCGGCGATGAGGTGCTCCGCCTCGCCGCCCTGTTGGAGGAAAACCTCCGCCCGGAAAACCGCGTATACCGTTATAATTACGTAAAAGACAACTGCGCCACCCGCCCCCTGCAGATGATTGTGCGCACCATCGGCCGCGAAATCGCCTTGGGCCCTGTGCCACAGCCGTTTGAAGAAGGTAAAACCACTTACCGCGATGTGATGCGCTATTACCACCGCAACTATCCGTGGTACCAATTCGGCATCGACATCTGCCTCGGCAGCGGCATCGACTACCCGCTCACCCGCCGCGAGATGGCCTTCGCCCCCGTGGTGCTCACCTCGATGCTTACCCCGCAGGCCGACAGCATCGTGGCCGAGGCGCGCGAGTACGTGCCCGAGCACCCCGCCGCCGGTGCGCCCACCCCGTGGTATCTCACCCCGATGTGCATTTGCTGGCTGTTCCTCGCGGTGGCGTTGTGGCTCACTATCAAGCAGTTACGCACCGGCCGTCAGCCGCGAGTGTTCGATACATTTTACTTTGGAGTGAAATTCTTGGCCGGAATCTTGGTCACTTTCCTCATCTTCATTTCCGTGCACGAAGCCACCTCGCCTAACCTTTTGCTCATGTGGCTCAACCCCTTAGCCATCATCCCCTGCATTTTTATTTGGCTAAAAACCGGAAAAAAGGCGGTTATTTGCTATCTTTTTTGTAACTTTGCACTCGTATTTGCAATGTGCGCCTTTTGGCCCTTCCAAAATCAGGTGGCAAACGCGGCTTTCTGGCCGCTGATCGCCGTTGATTTGATGCGTTCCGGCGCCGGTATCTACCTGTATATCAAACAAAAACGAAATGAAAAATAACGAACGTCGTTCACGTATGCCCCGCTTGGTGGTGGCCCTGATTACCTCGGTGGCCGCCATGGCTGTGTCGGCCGCCAACCCGGCGGTGCGCCCTCAGCTGGTGGTGGGCATCATGATCGACGGCCTCGATACCCAATACCTTGACCTGCTCCGCGAGCAGTTCGGCCCCGACGGCTTCAACCGCCTGCTCAATCAGGGTGTGGTGATAGCCAATGCCGACTATGGCACCAACCTCGACGCCACCGCAGCCGCGGCCGTGCTCATGACCGGCGCTTCGCCCTCCACCACCTCAATCACCTGCAGCGAAGTCTACGACCGCACCAAGATGCGCGCCGTCCAAGCGCTCTACGACCCAGAAGTCCTCGGCAACTACACCACCGAAACCTTCTCGCCTCGCGCTCTGGAAGTCAGCACATTAGCCGATGAAGTCCGCATTGCCGGAGGCGGTGTCACCCGCGTCTACGCCATCGCCCCCGATGCTCCCGAGGCCATCCTTATGGCCGGCCACAGCGCCAACTGCGCCTTCTGGCTCAATCGCACAAACGGCAACTGGGCCACATCCACCTTCTACCGCGATGTGCCCGCCATGCTCTCCACTCGTAACCGTCGCGACCACCTCTCCTCCCGCCTCGACACCATGCAGTGGACGCCTTTCAAACCGGTTGACCACTATCCCGGCCTCCCCGAGCACCTCACCCACTACCCCTTCCGCTACGTATTCCCCGGCGGCAAGCCCGAGCGATACGACATGTTCGTGGCCTCGCCTATGTTCAATACCGAAGTCACCAACTTCGCCGGCGCTCTCATCTCCGACATGCACTTGGGCAAGGCCGACGGCGTGGACATGATCAACATCGTCTACACCCTCCACCCCTACGACTACACTCGCAACTACGATAACCGCTACGAACTCATCGACGCTTACCTACGCCTCGATGCCAACCTCGCGCGGCTCTTCTCAATGGTCGACCAATCCGTCGGCCTCGACCGCTCCCTCTTCTTCGTGGCCGCCACGCCGCCATCCGGCCGCTCGCGCCGCGACGACGAGCAGTGGAACATTCCCTACGGCGAGTTCTCCACCAAGAAAGCCAAGTCGCTGCTCAACCTCTACCTCATGGGCAAGTACGGCAACGGCGAATGGGTCAGCGCCTACCATAACGGCCAATTCTACCTCAACCTCAAGCTAATCAACGACCTCAACCTCGATGCCGCCGCCATCCGCACCGATGCCGCTTCGTTCCTCACCCGTATGAGCGGCGTTGACCGCGTTTACACCCTCGAAGAGGTGATCCTCGGGCGCGGCGAAGAGCGCTTGGAAGGTATGAGGCGCAATATTTACGCCCCTACCGCCGGCGACCTCTACGTGGAGATCGACCCCGGATGGGAATTGGTTGACGACATCGACCGCCCCGCGCCCGATAATCGCATCCATTACGTTAAGCGTCTGGCTTCGGCCACCGCGCCCGTGTTCATCCTTGCACCCGATGTCGACGCTCGAACCATCGACACCCCCGTCGACATCCGCTTCGTCGCCCCCACCGTGGCGCGACTCCTCCGCATCCGCTCGCCCAACGCCGCTGCACTGCCCGCGTTGCTGTTTTGAGCGCTTTCACCTGCTCCTTCGCGGCTTTTTTGACCTAAGATAGTGAAAATCAGCAAAATTTTCACTACCTTTGCACATTATTTTATATCCCGATAATAAAAACAACCATTATATATGTCAATCCTTTCATTCTTTCAAAGTATTTTCGGCTCCAAAGCTGACCGCGACAACAAGGCTTACCGCAGCTACGTGGAATCGAAAATCAACGTCCTCACCGACGAGTTCAAAGCGCTTTCCGACGATGAGCTCCGCGCTCGCGTAGCCGACATTCGCAAGGCCGTCCACGAAGCCGTGGCCGACAAGGAAGCCGAAATCAAATCCATCCGCGAGGAAATCGAGCAAACCAAGATGGAACTCCGCGCTCCCTTATGGACCAAAATCGACCATATCGAAGCCGACATCAAGAAAATCCTCGACCAAGAGCTCGAACGCTTCCTCCCCGAAGTGTTCGCCGCCGTGCGCGAAGCCGCTCGCCGATTCGCCAACAATGAGAACATCGTGGTCACCGCCACCGACCTCGACCGCGACCTTGCCGGCAAGGGCAAGGACTTCCTAGAAATCGAAGGCGACAAAGCCATCTGGCACAACCACTGGATGGCCGGCGGCAACGAAGTCACCTGGGATATGGTCCACTACGACGTACAGCTCATCGGCGGTAAAGCCCTGTTCGAAGGCAAAATCGCCGAGATGGCCACCGGTGAAGGTAAAACCTTGGTGGCAACCCTGCCCGTGTTCCTCCGCTCCCTCGCCGGACGCGGTGTGCACGTGGTCACCGTCAACGACTACCTCGCCAAGCGCGACTCCGAGTGGATGGGTCCCCTCTATCAATTCCTCGGCTCAACCGTCGACTGCATCGATAAGCACCAACCCAACTCCCGCGAGCGCCGCGCCGCTTACGCCTGTGACATCACATACGGCACCAACAACGAGTTCGGCTTCGACTACCTCCGCGACAACATGGTCATGTCGCCCGACGACAAGGTGCAACGCAAACCCTACTTCGCCATCGTCGACGAGGTCGACTCCGTGCTCATCGACGACGCCCGCACCCCGCTGATTATCTCCGGCCCCGTGCCCAAAGGCGAACAACAATACTTCGACGAATACAAAGGCAACGTGTTCAACGTGGTCCAAGCTCAGCGCCGCCTCGTCAACCAAATCCTCGTCGAAGCCAAAGAAAAAATCGCTTCCACCGACAAGGAAGTCCGCAAGGAAGGCGCCCTGCTGCTGTTCCGCGCTTTCAAAGGCCTGCCCAAGTACCAGCCCCTCATCAAGTTCCTCAGCCAAGACGGCATGAAGAACCTGCTGCTCGAAACCGAAGCTCACTACCTCCAAGATAACGCTCGCGAAATGCCCATCGTCACCGACCCCCTCTACTTCGTCATCGACGAAAAGAACCGCTCGGTGGAACTCACCGACAAGGGCCTCGACGAGCTCACCGGCAAGGCCAACGACCCCACATTCTTCGTCCTCCCCGACATCGCCGCCCAGCTCAGCGAACTCGAACTCATCCCCGATAAAGAAGAGCGCCAAGAGAAGAAGGACAAAGTCATGGCCGAATACGCCATCAAGAGCGAACGCGTCCACACCGTCAACCAGCTCCTCAAAGCATACACCCTCTTCGAAAAAGACGTGGAATACGTCATCGACGACAACAAAATCAAAATTGTCGACGAGCAAACCGGCCGCATCATGGAAGGTCGCCGTTACAGCGACGGTCTCCACCAAGCCATCGAAGCCAAGGAAGGCGTCAAGGTAGAAGCTGCCACACAAACATTCGCCACCATCACCCTGCAGAACTACTTCCGCATGTACTACAAGCTCGCCGGTATGACCGGTACGGCCATCACCGAAGCAGGCGAATTCTGGGACGTATACAAGCTCGAAATCGTACAAATCCCCACCAACCGCCCCGTGGCTCGTGTGGATATGAACGACCGCGTTTACCGCACCAAGAAAGAAAAGTACAAAGCCATCATCAGCGAAATCGAACGCCTCCACGCCATCGGACGCCCCGTGCTCGTGGGCACCACATCCGTGGAAATCTCCGAGCTGCTCTCGCGCATGCTCACCATCGCCAAGATTCCCCACAACGTGCTCAACGCCAAGCTGCACCAACGCGAAGCCGAAGTAGTGCGCCTCGCCGGTCTGCCCGGCGCCGTCACCATCGCCACCAACATGGCCGGCCGCGGTACCGACATCAAGCTCCCGCAGGAGGTCAAGGACATGCAAGACATGGAAATCGTCAAAGGCAAAGCCGTGGGCGGTCTGGCTATCATCGGCACCGAACGCCACGAATCACGCCGCGTCGACCGCCAGCTCCGCGGCCGTTCCGGCCGTCAAGGCGACCCCGGCTCATCCATATTCTTTGTATCATTCGAAGACCAACTCATGCGTATCTTCGCCTCCGACACAGTCATGAAAATGCTCGACCGCCTCGGATTCAAAGAAGACGAAGTGCTTGAACACAAGATGGTTAGCAACGCCATCGAAAAAGCTCAGCGCCGCGTCGAAGAAAACAACTACGGCATCCGTAAGCGCCTGGTAGAATACGACGACGTGATGAACAACCAACGCAACGTAATCTACACCCGTCGACAGCACGCCCTCGACGGCGAACGCCTCGCCAACGACATCGCCAACGTAATCGAAGACACCGTCAACGACGTTATCGCACGCTTCGAAAGCGACTACGCCCTGCTCACCACTGAAATCTACCGCGTATTCTCCATCGAACCTCCTTACACCGCCGAAGAATACGTCAACCTCGACACCGACGAACGCGTAGAACGCCTCCAAAAAGCAGTGTTCGAAGCACAAGAACGACGCAACGCCAAAATCGTCGAAGTAGCCATGCCCGTGATCAACAACCTCATGGCCAACAGCGAATACCGCGGCAAAATCATCGTCCCCATCTCCGACGGCAAGCGCGTTTACCACCTCCGCATCGACCTCGACCAAGCCGTCGCTACAAACGGCCAAAGCATCATCAAAGAATGGCAAAAAGCCATCTCTCTGGTCTGCATCGACGAATACTGGATGGAACACCTGCGCGAAGTCGACCAACTCCGCCAATCCGTGCAAAACGCATCTTACGAGCAAAAAGACCCCTTGGTAATCTACAAAATCGAGGCATTCCATCTCTTCCAAGACATGCTCTCACGCCTCAACATCAAGACCCTCAGCTCCCTGATGCGCGCATTCATCCCCGAACCCGAACGCAAAGAAGAAGACACCGCCGCCCAACCGCAAGTGCAACAAGCTGCCCCCGAACTCCCCCGCCGCTACAACTACCAAACCTCCAAAGCAACCCTCCCCGGCGAAGAATCCGCTCAGCAGCAAGCACAACGCCGCGCCGCAGCCGCCCCCCAAGGTCAGCAGCAACGC
This sequence comes from uncultured Bacteroidales bacterium, assembly GCA_946011725.1. Classification (GTDB taxonomy): domain Bacteria; phylum Bacteroidota; class Bacteroidia; order Bacteroidales; family Muribaculaceae; genus CAG-873. The sequence goes on from CAMGBT010000017.1 coordinate 32,862, forward strand.
ACCATGCCCATCACCGTAGGCCCGCGCGTCGGCCGCAACGACCCCTGCCCCTGCGGCTCCGGCAAAAAATACAAAAACTGCCACGGCCGCAACGCCTAACCCCACTTTGTCCCCAAAAAAAGCGAGCGGCGCAGCCCCAGGCTGCCCGCCCGCTTTTTTTGCTCCGTATCCCCGGCGAAGTACTCCACCGGGATATGTATCAAAAGGTCGCGCCCCTACTTGGGGCGTGTTGCTTTTGATGCAGGGGCGGGCGGGGCGCGGCTACAGGCGGAGGTAGGGGGCGGTGAGGCTGGCGGGGTTGGTGGCCACTTGCTCGGGGGTGCCGGTGGCTATTACTTGGCCGCCGGCGTCGCCGCCGTCGGGGCCGAGGTCGATTATCCAGTCGGCGCTTTTGATTACTTCGGGGTTGTGTTCGATGATGACGATGGTGTGGCCGTGGGCGAGCAGGCGGTTGAAGGAGGACAGCAGCACGTTCACGTCGTGGAAGTGGAGGCCGGTGGTGGGCTCGTCGAAGATGAACATGGTGGGGCGCGGCCGCTCGTCGGCAAGGAAGGCGGCCAACTTAACGCGCTGATTTTCACCGCCGGAGAGGGTTGACGACGACTGGCCGAGCTTCACGTAGCCCAAGCCCACGTCGAGTAGCGGTTGCAGTCGGCGCACGATGCGGCGCTCCTGTGCGCCGTCCGCTTCGCCGAAGAAGGCGATGGCTTCTTCCACGCTCATGTTGAGGATGTCGTTGATGTTTTTGTCGCGATAGCGCACTTGCCGCACCTCGCGTTTGAAGCGCTGACCGTTGCAGCTCTCGCACTTAATCACCACATCTGCAAGGAATTGCATGGGGATGGTGATGTAGCCGTCGCCCTTGCACTCTTCGCAGCGGCCGCCCTCGGTGTTGAAGGAGAAGTAGGCCGGGGTGAAGCCCATTTGGCGCGCCGACTGTTGCGAGGCAAACAGCTCGCGGATTTCGTCGTAGGCTTTGAGGTAGGTGGCGGGATTGGAACGGGTGGAGCGTCCGATGGGGTTTTGGTCCACGAACTCCACACCGCTCAGGCGGTTGAGGTCGCCGCGGAGCTCGCCGAAGCGGCCGGGTACGGCCGTCTCGGTGTCGAAATGGCGACCGAGGGCGCGGTAGAGTATGTTGCCCACCAAGGTCGACTTGCCCGAGCCGCTCACGCCGGTCACCACCGTCATCACCTCCAGCGGAAATTTCACAGTGATGTCCTTGAGGTTGTGGGCGGTGGCGTGGGTGATTTCCACGTAGTCGTGCCACGGACGGCGGGTGGCCGGGGTGGGGATGGATAACTTACCGGTGAGGTATTTGGCTGTGTATGAGTTAGTTGCAGAGGGTAGCTTGTCGGGCGTGCCGGCGAAGACTATCTCGCCGCCGTGGCATCCGGCCGCCGGGCCTACGTCCACCAAGAAGTCGGCCGCGCGCATGATTTCCTCGTCATGCTCCACCACTAACACGGTGTTGCCCAGCTGTTGCAAGCGGCGCAACACGCCAATAAGCCGCTGAGTATCACGCGGATGCAGGCCAATCGACGGCTCATCGAGAATGTACAGCGACCCCACTAACGAGCTGCCCAGCGAGGTGGCGAGGTTGATGCGCTGACTTTCGCCGCCGGAGAGCGTGTTGCTCAGGCGGTCGAGGGTGAGGTAGCCCAGGCCCACCTCCACCAGGTACTGAAGGCGGTTGTGAATCTCGGTGAGCAGCCGTTGCGCAATGTGGACATCGGTATCGCTAAGTTGCAGATTATCAAACCATTGTTGCAGCTTCACCACCGGCATTTTCACCAGTTCGGCGATGGTGGCGCCGCCCACGTGCACATAGAGCGCATCGGCGCGCAACCGCGAGCCGTGGCACACCGGGCAGGTGGTCTTGCTGCGATAGCGCGAGAGCATCACGCGGTATTGAATCTTGTGTTGCTGCGTCTCCATCCACTTGAAGAAGCCGTAGATGCCGGGCCATTGGCCGAAGCCGTCCCACAGCCGGCGCCGCTCCGCTTCGGTAAGCTGGAAGTAAGGGCGGTGGATGGGGAAGTCGACCTCCGCCGCGTGGGAGATGAACAGCCGCTTCCACTCGCTCATCGTCGGGCCGCGCCAGGCGGCCACCGCGTCGTCGTACACGCTCAACTCCTGCCGCGGCACCACCAAATCCTCGTCGATGCCGAGCGCCGTGCCGAAACCTTCGCAGTTGGGGCACGCGCCGTAGGGGTTGTTGAAGTTAAACATTTGGTCGGAGGGCTCCACGAACTCCATGCCGTCGGCCTCGAAGCGGTGCGAGAAGTCGAGCCGGCGCGGCGTCGGGCCGTCGAACACCAGCAACGCGCAGCGGCCGTTGCCTTCGAAGAAGGCTGTCTCGACGCTTTCCGACAGGCGCGAAAGCTCGTCGCCCTCGGCCACGGCCAGGCGGTCGATAAGCAAGTCGACCGCCTTTGCCGCGGCTAAGTGGCTGTCAGTCAAGGCTTCATCGATGTCGACAAAGGCGCCCTCCGACACCACGCGCGTGTAGCCCTCTTTCGCGAGGATGTCCAACTGCTGCGCCATCGAGCGGCCTTCGGGCAGCGCAATCGGCGCAACAACCGCCACGCGCGTGCCCACGCCGCAGGCCAGCGCCGCGGCCGTCACGTCGTCCACCGTGTGCTTCGACACCTCCGCGCCGCTCACCGGCGAGTAGGTGCGACCCACGCGGCCGAACAGCAGTCGCAGGTAGTCGTAAATCTCGGTAGAGGTGCCCACGGTCGAGCGCGGATTGCGCGTCGACACCTTCTGCTCAATGGCCACCGCCGGCGGCAACCCCTTGATATAGTCACACTCCGGCTTGCTCATCTTGCCGAGGAACTGCCGCGCGTAGGCCGACAGACTCTCCACATACCGCCGCCGACCCTCCGCATACAGCGTGTCGAACGCCAACGACGACTTGCCCGAGCCGCTCAGGCCCGTGACCACGATAAACTTGCCGCGCGGCAGCTGCAAATCCACCCCCTTGAGGTTATTGACGCGCGCGCCCTTGATGACTATACAATTCTGTGCCATAATTTGTAAACCGAACCACAAAGTTACAAACTTTCCGCCACCCGTGCAAGCCTTCCGCAGAAAAATCGCCCATTTATCCACGGCCCTTTCATTAAAGGTGCAGTCGTGGGGATAAACGAAGAAACGAAGTACGAAATAACGAATTTTTTCAACGTAAAACGTAAACGTAGTTATTTTCTTTCACTCAGAAATTTTCCGCAGTTGGTAAAGACGAATCCCTACGATTTTTTACGATGCCATCCGGGTATAGGTGGTTGGTAAAGACGATTTCTTACGATTTTTACGATTGCCATGCGGGTGGGTAGAAACGAATGACGAAATAAAGAAATTTTTCAACGTAAAACGTAGTTATTTTGTCTTTCACGCAGAATTTATCCGAGTGGTAGGTAAAGACGATTCCCTACTATTTTTTACGATGCCATGCGGGTGGGGGAAGTTCACAGGTGCCTGTATGCCGCCTCGCGCCAACGAAAATCAGCATAACACTGTCAGCTTCAGACCATGACGGATATGCCCGGAGGGCATATGATGCGCCGGAGGCGCTATATCTTCGTTAGCCGTGGGTTGGTACCACGGAGTGG